>JAGCLR010000241.1 GCA_017646885.1 Methanobrevibacter sp.
AGAACTAACTTAATGAATGATTGAAAATAAAACAAGTTTAAACGAATAATATTAAAAAAATAATAAATGATTTAAAAATAAAAAAAATAAAGATTTAAAAGATTTAACTTTTAAATCAAAGTCAATTTAGAATTACAATTGTTTTCTAGCTGCATCGAGCATGATTTTCTTTTCAGCTCTTGCAACAGTTTTTCTTACTTCCTCTACTGCATCAGTATTGGAAGATACACTGGTAATTCCAAATTTAACAAGTTTTTCAACGATATGAGGCACACTACCTGCTTGACCACAGATACTGCAAGTTACACCTGCTGCTGCACAATGCTTAATGGTTCTTTCAATTAATGCCATTACTGCAGGGTGTTCTTCACGATAGTGTTTTGCAACATATTCATTGTTTCTGTCTACTGCGAGAGTGTATTGGGTCAAGTCATTGGTACCAAGACTTACGAAGTCAATTCCTTCTGCAATGTATTCATCAATCAAGATAGCTGCTGCAGGAATTTCAACCATCATACCAAATTCAACATCAACTTGAGGTTCCATACCTACTTCTCTACATAATTCCTTAGCTCTTCTAAGCTCGGAAGGATGTTGTGATAATGGAATCATGATTCCAATGTTTGTGTAACCTTTATCGTGAAGCTTTTTAATTGCTTTGAATTCTGCTTTTAGGATTTCAGGTTCATCCAATTCTCTTCTGATACCTCTCCAACCTAACATTGGGTTGTGTTCTCTAGGTTCATTTTCTCCACCATCAAGGGTGATGAACTCATCGGTAGGAGCATCAAGAGTTCTGTACCATACAGGTTTTGGATAGAATTCATCTGCTACTTTTAAAACACCTTCAGCAATAGTGTCTACAAGTTCATCTTCTCTTCCATCAAGGATGAATTTTTTAGGGTGAACACCAGTGGATAACATCATGTGTTCGGTTCTAAGTAATCCTACACCATCTGCACCGGTTGCTGCTGCTTTTGGAGCTGCTTCAGCCATACTTACATTAGCTTTAACTTCGGTAACAGTAATCAATGGAGTTGCAGATACTTGAATTGCACCAGCACTTGCAGCTTCATCTTCAGCACCTTTAATGATACCTTTGTATACTAAACCTTTTTTACCGTCAGCAGTTACTTCATCATTTTCTTTTAAGGTAGTTGTTGCGTCTCCAGTACCTACTACACAAGGAATTCCTAATTCTCTTGAAATAATAGCTGCGTGACAGGTTACTCCACCTTCATCGGTTACAATACCTGTAGCTCTTTTCATAGCAGGAACCATATCAGGAGTGGTCATAGTGGTTACCATTACGTCTCCATCTTGAACTTTATCAAGTTCATCGAGACTTAAAATAACTTTAACGGAACCTGATGCTAAACCAGGGCTTGCACCAAGACCTCTAATTAAAACTTCTAAATCCACTTCTTCCTCTTCAGATCCTTCTTTTTTAGAATCTCCTAAGGTAGTGATTGGTCTGGATTGCAATAAGAATAAGTTTCCATCATGGAATGCCCATTCAGTATCTTGAGGTTTGCCGTAATGACCTTCTACTCTTTTAGCCATTGCAACAAGCTCTAATAATTCCTCATCAGATAAAACTCTTTCTTTTCTTAACTCATCAGGAACATCAACTTGAATGGAGGTTCCACCTTCTTCATTAGTGAACATAGTTTTCTTATCACTAATGGTTACATTTAAGACTTCATTTGTTTCCTTATCTACAGCGTAGTTATCAGGAGTTACAGATCCGCTAACTACAGATTCACCAAGTCCCCAAGAACCTTCGATTAAAGCGATGTTTTCTCCAGTGGATGGGTTTACAGTGAACATTACACCTGCCTTATCTGAATCTACCATTTGTTGAACAACTACTGCAATGTAAACTTGAGAGTGTTCGAAGTTGTTTTCTTCTCTGTAGAAAATAGCTCTTGCTTCAAATAAGGAAGCCCAACATTTCCTTACATATTCAATTACATTATCCAAACCTTGAACGTGTAAGAAAGTGTCTTGTTGACCTGCAAATGAAGCTTCTGGCAAGTCTTCAGCAGTTGCGGAAGAACGAATAGCTACATCAGCACCATCTTCTTCTCCAACTCTTTCAGATAATTGGTTGTAAGCTTCAGTAATGTAAGTGGAAATTCCATCAGGTATAGGAGTTTCAATGATAATTGCTTTAATTTTTTCTGCAGCTTCTTGAAGCTCTTTAGTGTTATTAATATCTACTTGGTCTAAAATATCCATAACCTTGCTAAAAATTCCAGTATCTCTCATAAACTTATCATAAGTTTTAGAGGTTACAACAAATCCTGGAGGAACTGGAATACCTGCTTGGGTTAATTCACCTAAATTAGCACCTTTACCACCAGCAATACCTAAATCATCTTTACTTAAATCTTCAAATTTTTTAACGTACATTGTTCTGCTCCTTTTTAAACAATAGTCCTTAATCAATTTTCAATAATTGAATGATAATGACGTTTTGGATATTAAATTAAAGTCCAAATAAATATTTTTTAAGATTGTTTTAATTCTTAAATGAAATTAAAATTAAAAATAAAATGAAAAATTAGAGATTAATCAAAAGCCAAAAGACTTATTTGACTAATTCTGCACCTTTTTCAACAACAATTCTGCAAGATACAGGCATTTTCATACCTGCTCTTTTTAAAGCGGTTTTAGCGTCTTGGAAGTTTTTAGGGTTTACATCAATAGACATGATCTTTTGATTGGTTTTTACTAAAGCTTCTACACTGATTGCTTTACCGAAAGCATTTCTCATACCGCTTTGTACCCTGTCCGCACCTGCTCCGGTTGCCATAGGGTTTTCTCTTACGATGTTGTGAGGGTATACTCTTAATTTTAAGTGGTATCCTAATCTACCAGCAGATCTTTGCATGTATCTGTTAGAAGCAATACGAGCTGCTTCTAAAGCATTGTGTCTAATTTGAGCTGGTTTTTTAACTGCTAAGGATACTCTTACTGGGAAATCTTCTGATAAGTTTCCCATATCATATTGAACAATTCTGTTATTTGGTATTTTTCTAATATATTCTCTTCTTGAATAAGCACGAACCATTAATAGTCCTCCATATAATCATAATTAAGAATTTTTTGTGTGCAAATCTATTTGTACAAAGCCATATGTTAAACTATTTCCATATTGTACATTTTGAATGCTTTTTAATTCTAATCTAAAATACACAAAAATTCTTTAAATTTTTTAATCGACTGAAAAGCCGAAATGTAATTGTTCTATCAGAACAGAGAAATAATAGCTATTTTGTAAAGTATAATCCCATATTAAGAAAATATAAGCTATAATTATATTCTTATTATCATACTTTCCTATCCTAGCCATATAAAATTGAGAAAATTAATAATTGGATTTAATAATTGAATATTATATATTATTAATTTATAAAGTTAGATAGAATGTTACTATATATTTTTTTAAACATTAATAAATGTTACCCTATATTATATATAATTTTAAGATATTATATATTGAAAATATAAAATGAAAAAATTAAGATGAAAGAATTAAGATGAAAATAAGGATAATGAAAATCAATAGATTAAAAAATTTATAATTGAAATTACAAATCATTAATTAATTACAATTCTAACATTGCTTAAAAAATCAATAAGGTAAAAGGATGAACATAAAATCAAATATCAAAATGGAATATAAAGATCCAGAATATGCTGAAATTGTCTATAAATCCCTTGAAGTGGATAATGAAGGTTTTGTTCAAAGCGTATTGGATGAAGATGTGATAAATTTTAAAATTGAAAGTGATAAGTTAGGCAGTTTTTTAGCTACAGCTGATGATCTTATAGCCTCTGAAATATTAGCTGAAGAAATAATTAAAAAAACAAGCCAAAATGATTCTTTGAAACATAAAGAGTGATATGAAAATTCAACAAAAAATTAGAAAATTTTCACTTAAAAGATAAATTTAATAATAATTAAAATCATAAATATATTACAATATAGTGATATAACAATATGTTATATCTTTTTATCATAATATAATAAACAAGACAAAGATGAAGTGTTAATATGGAATGTCATAATCACCCTGATAGAGAGGCTGTGGCAAATTGTTCATTTTGTGGAAAAGCAATTTGTCCAGAGTGTAGTGTGGAAATTGGTGGAAATGTTTATTGTAAAGATTGTTTGAATGACATCATTGCAAAAACTATGGTGCAAGAAGAAGCTATGGCAGATTCTCCAAAAGAAACTGTAGAAAAAGTTGAAGAACCTGAAGACATTTTTGAACCAATCACTCCAATTCAAGCAGAAGAACGTCAAGTTGCAGAAGAAATTGCAAAACCAGTTGACAAAGCTCCTGAAAACTTTGAAACTGATTATGAATATGAAACTGCATATGTTGAAACATATGAAGAAGATGGAGATGAGGACAGCTATTACGAAAATCCTGAACCTATTCCTGAACCTGAACCAGAATATAGGGAACAGGAAAGAAAACTTAAGGCAAAACCTCAACCAAGCAGACCTCCTATTGAACCAATCCATACTGGTGACATAGATGAGGATTACTATTATGAACCAGTTCCTAGTGAAACTCCAAGTAATGAACTTGAAGCAAAATATGAAAGATATTTAGAAGATTTATATTATGATGAAGAAGAGGATGTTGTTCCTCCAGAACTTCTCGAAGAAGTTGTTGAAGAACCTCCTAGGTCTAGAGCTCCTAAAGGAAAAAGAAGAAGGAAAAAACAAGCTAAAAAAGCTCGTGAAGAATATTATGAAGAGCCAAGAAGACAAAGACCTAGAGATTATCCAAGAGATGATGGGGAATATTATATTAACCCTAGAGATGAATACGAAGAAGACTTTATAGTTCCATCCCATAATAGAAGAAGAGCTCCTCAAAGAGATGCTGAAAGTTATGAAGAACTCAAAAGAAGAATTGAAAGAAACTACGAACTAGAACAGCAAAGCAAAAAGAGAGGTCGCTTCAGAAGATCTAAAAAGTCTAAATACGATTATGATGACTATGAACTAGAAAATATCCAAGAGATGCACAGATATCCTGTAGAGGAAGAAAGCGAAAAGCTTTCATTCACCGAAATCCTTCTTGCAATCATCTTAATCATTTTAATATTATTACTTATATTATACGTAATTTACTTATTCAGATTAAGTGGAGATTACGCTGGTTTCATAGAAGCTCTTATGGGATTAGTACAAAATCCTGGAGAATTCATTACTAACGTATTGAATTAATTAAAATAATAGAGAATTTATTTCTCTATCTTTTCTTTTTTAACACTTCAATTATCTTTTTATTATTCTTTTTTTATTCTTATAATTCTTATTTTATTCTTATTATTCTGTTTTTATTTTTTGCTATACTTTTTTTATTGCTATTAAAATAACCTATTTTTTACTAAAATTATTTGAATGTTATATGCTATTTCTAAAAACTAAAAACTAAAAACTAATAAAAAATGAAAAGATCTGATAAAAATTGATAAAAAAAGCTATAAAAAAGTGATTAAAAAAGTTATAAAAATTGATTAAAAGTTGTTAAAAATAATAAAAAAAGAAGTAAAAAAAAGTAAAAAGTATAAAGAAATAATTAATATAATTATTCTTCTGCTTCTTCTTCAGCAGGTTCTTCTACTTTTTTCTCGAATTCATCTACGAATTCAACTTTTTCGTAATCCATATTGTCCCAAATGTCTTTGGAAATTCTGAATCTAGCAAAAGTTACATCCATGTATGATTTTTGATCGAATCTGGTGATTTCATCTAATTTGATGCTTACTTTGTCACCATCGATTTTGATTTCGGTTTTGTCTAAATCCATGTTAGGGTAGGAGTAGTGTAACTCAATCATACTTTTGATTTTTTCTTCATCATCTTCAATAATTTCCACTACAGAAACATCATATTCTAAGTTTTTACCAGCTAATTCGTGGTTGAAGTCCACTTTAACTCTTCCACCGTTTACAGAAATGATTTTACCGGTACCTGCATCTGCAGTAATTTTCATACCTCTAACAGGAGTCATGCCTTGTTTTTTGAATTCTTTCATTGGAATTAATTGAATGAAATTAGGGTTTCTTTGACCAAAACCATTTTCAGGAGTTACAGATACGTGTACAGCATCTCCAGCTTCAGCTCCAATAATAGCATCATCAATAGCTTTTAATAAATGATTTCCTCCAACGATAATTGGGATTGGACCGTAAACTTTATTTTCTACTAAAATACCTGCTTCTTCAGCGATATCTTCGGAAGTAGTATCAAATACTTCATCAGTTTCTTTAATTTTTCCAGTGAAATTTAATCTTACAAAATCTCCTTCTTTAATTGCCATAAATAATTCTCCTATAATCTTTATTATGAAAACAATTACATTTTTAAATATTAAGAATATGTCTTTACTTTCACAGTTTACTCAAGTTCAAAATAATCAAATGTAATTAATAATAAAATTGAATAGTAAATTTAATAATTTAATATCAATATAAAATATCCAGCTAATTAAAATAAATTTTTTAATTAATCAAATATTCATTATATATTTTTAATAAGTGATATTATATAATGTTTACTAATTTAATAAAAAAAATTAGAAAAAATAGATAAAATTAGAGGAATTAATCAGTCACTATATTCTTTACATATCTATTGCCATTTTCAAATACTTTTTCTTTAAATTCCTCTAGAACTGCTTCATTTTTATAATTCAATACACGTACAGTGCTTGGATAAGTATTGATATATTCTGAAATCATATCTGCATTGATTCTTGTTTCTAAAATGCTTAAGACCCTATTTTTAAAATGGCTGCTGAAACCATAGAAAATGGAATCTTCAATTTCAGAAAGTGATTCAAAGGGTTTTTCCTCACGTTTCTCAACTAACTCATTAGCCAATTTTTCATTAAAGAAATTCAATTTAAGCAAATCTTCAAATGACAAATTGTTTGCAGAATCAATGATATATTCTTCAACTCTCAAATCATGCAATGGAGCTCTATCCTCATTGATTTCCCTTTCTAAGATCCTAAGTGTTTCACTTGGCAACATTGATTTGACTGAGTCTAAATTATTCTCAGAACATGCCTTACGAATCAAAGTTCCACTTACGCCTTCAATACGTGGAACAAAAATGAATTTGTCCTTAAAATCAAATCCTATCTTTTTCAATGATTTGGAAAATGAAACTATAACATAATTGTCCTCTTCCAATTTACCATTGTAAATCACTTCTTTTGTATCCATATCAACGATTCTATAAGGTTTTGGAGCTACACCATGACCTAAAGAAATTCTCTCCAATATCTTTTCATAACCATCAAAAGGCCTGTAGCCTCTTGGAATAAAATCAGTGTTCAATGCCTGAAACATTTTTGTTAAGCATAAAGAGTATTGGCCAGACCCCATAATTCCCATAGGTGGCCCTTCAACAACAATGTCTGCACCTACAGCAATAGCTATCTCAGCCCTTGTTTTCCTATGCAAGATATAAGGCAATCCCCTACCGCTCCTTTCAAACAACCCTGGAACGACAGCTACAAACAAACCATCAGGAATTTTTTCCTTTGCAGTTTTCATACAGTGAAAATGACCATTGTGAAGAGGGGAATACTCTGTGAAATCAGCAATTAGAGGCCTTGAATTAGTGGATTTGTTTGGGATTTCCTCTTCAGAAGATTGCAAAAATTTTTTTGAATTTTCAAAATCCTTGAAAAATGTTTTTCTATCTTTCTCTTGAATATCTTTTATAAAATCTATTGAAGGCATAATATATTATATAATGATTAAAATTTATAAAACTATTCAAAATCCTCGCCAATATTTTCATCAATCCATAAATTAACTGCTTCTTCCATAGCTTTACTGTACCATTTTGGCTCAAATCTAAATTTCTGAGAGGCCATTTTTCTAAACTTGTAATCTAAATTCTTATCAATAACAATAGTAACTCTTTTTTCGTCACTTTCTTTAGATGTCATACAACCACAACTTATGAATTTTTTATACTTATCTTTTAACTTATTTTTTCACATATTTTTTACTTATTAATCTGTTTACTATATGTAACTATTTATAAAAAAACAATCGTAAATCAATGTTTTTTGCAATTACTATAATATATAGTTTTTATTAATAAAAAGATTTTCTATAAAGCCCTTAAATTAGAAAATAAGAATTATAATTAATAATTGACTCAAAATTGAGGCAATTTTACAACTTGAATCAATATGAAAATTAAATAAAAAAAGTAGAACAAAAAGAGAAATAAAACTATTTAAAAAAATAAAATAGAAAATGAAATAATTAAATTAAAACATCATTTTCCATAACAATCTCTCCATTGACTATTGTCATAGTTGCCTTACCTTTATATGAAAGTCCGTCAAATGGAGAATATTCAGCTTTAGTATAGAAATTTTCTATATCAAAGACGCCCTCTTTTTTCAAGTCAATGACAACTAAATCTGCATCAAATCCTTCTTTAATAAAACCTTTATTCTCAAGATTGAACCTTTTAGCAGCATTTTCTGAAAATATTTTTGGAATCAATCTTAAATCCAAATTTGATCTATTGACTTCAGTCAACAATAATGATAAGACTGTTTCCAAAGATGGAATACCTGGACTTGAATCCCAAACACCTTTGGTTTTCTCTTCTAAGCTATGAGGCGCATGATCTGTACCGATCATTGAATTTTCATTTAAATCACTGATTGTGACGTTTTTTCCTTTTTCTCTTAAAGGAGGATTGGTTTTTATAAGTGTTCCAAATTCATTGAATGCAGTATTGTCATACAATAAATGGTGAGGGGTGAATTCAAAACTGACATTATTGGAAATAGCTAAATTCATTGCATTTTTAGTGCTTAAATGACAAATGTGCAAATCCACACCATACTTTTTAGAAAGCTCAATAGCTTGAGCAACAGATGCATCCTCAGATTCTGCAGGTCTGCCATAACTATATGCAATAGCATCACTCTCTTCAGCTAGTCTTTTAGTGGATTCCAAAACAATATCCCTTTTTTCAGCATGAACTGTTACAATTGGCTTTTTGCTTAAATTGGAAATATCTTCAAATATCTTATCCAAATCCTCATCAGTTTCCAAATCCATAAAGACTTTAAAGGACATTGGATTCAATTCAAGAATCTTTTCCATTTCATCAAGTGTGGAATAACCTGCATGAAGTCCAAAATTAACTATGGATTTGGATTCTGCAATCTTTTGCTTTTCCTTAAATGCTTCATAGGTATTTGTTTTTGGAACAGTGTTAGGCATATCCATAACAAATGTGAATCCGCCATGAGCTGCAGCCATGGATCCTGTTTTGAAATCTTCCTTATAGGTCAATCCAGGGTCTCTAAAATGAACATGAGGGTCAATGAGACCAGGCAACACTAACTGTCCTTCAAGGTCAATTTCCTTATCTCCTTCAATTGGAGACTTGGATATTTTAGCTATCTTGCCATCTTCAATAGCTAAAGACATACAATCAGAATAATCCAATAATCTTAGATTTTTTAAAACTAAATCAAACATAAAATCACGAGTATTTAAAAATAATTTTAATTTAAACAATTTCCATAATGATTAGAATTTTCAATTAATAAGAATATAATTTTAAAATTAATTTTTGAATTAATTTATAATTAATTTAATATTTAATTTAATGTTTAATAAATTTGATTAAAATTATTAAAGAATTTTAGTTAGAAAATAAGACGTGAATAAAGAATAGTAAAAAAAGTAAATAAAAAAAGGCACTTAACCCCATTGTTAAGTGCCTTATACCTAAATATTTAGGTTTTATTTTGTTTTGTGTTTAGAGCCTACCTATTTTAAGGTTAAGGATTCAGGAGTACACTTTTCGAGACATTGTTCACAGAGAGTACAGAATCCAGCAATAGGTAAGTTAACTTTGTATGCTTTGTGTAACATATCGTATGGACATGCGTCAATACATTCTCCACATTCGTCACATTTAGATGGGTTGAAGATGATTCTATCTCTAGATACTACTTCACCATCAATTTCTTTGTCTACATAGTCTAAGATTAATGCGTCGTTAGGACATACGTTAGCACATGCACCACATCTTACACACATGGTGAAAGATTGTTCGCCCATATCTTTCTGACGGGAAGGTACTTCCATTCCTCTTTTGGTAACTACTTTTATAGCTTCAGTAGGACATTTTAAAGCACAACCACCATCAAAGAGACATTTTTCTTCGTCCCAACAAATACCTTCAGAAGAACTGAATTTAGATGCTCCATATTCAACATCTAAGTCAATTGCATCTACAGGACATACATTTACACAAAGACCACATGCAGCACATGCTTGTGGAAGATCTACAGTCAAGTCAGATTTAGGAGTGATGAAGCTTCCAGGACAAATGTCAACACAGGAATTACAACCGATACATGCTTCAGCGTCTAAAGTGAATGATTTCATGTTTTTAGTACGTTTAGCAGGGTTTGCATTTTCTGCGATGAAAATTGCGTTCCATGGACAGGATTGTGAACATACACCACATTGGATACATTTGTCTTCATCTACTTCGATAGGTTCTCCGTAAGCAGATAAGGTGATTGCATCAACAGGACATTCAGCTACACATACGCCACATCCTTTACAATCATCAATGTATACAGCTCCTTCTGGTTCAATAACTCTGCTTGCAGGTTCTTTTACTCCAGGAACTCCGATAACGTCTACAGGACAAATGTCCACACATTTTTGACACATTACACAGAATCCTTTGAGGAGTTGAGAATCTTCTGCATCTAATTTAAGAGTTTTGGAAGGACATGCGTCTACACAATCTCCACATTCATCACATTTGGTTTTGTTAAAGATTAATCTAACTTGAGTGTTTCCTTCTTCATCAATAGCTATGTCTTCTACTTGTAAAGCACCGTTAGGGCAGACTTCTGCACATTTAGGTTCTTCGTTACAAGTATCACAGTAAACGATGTGATCGCCTACTTCAATAGCTGCTGTAGGACAAACGCCTTCACATGCTCCACATTTAATACAGCTATTTTCATTGAATACTATCATTTTAACACTCCAAAGTTAGATTTTTTTAATCATATTTCCTTCACTGTCATATACTTCTACAGTAGCTAATCTCATTTGGCTATCCATAGTGTGGGTAGCACAAGATAAACATGGGTCGTGAGCTCTGATAACCATTTCCATTAAGTTGAAGATTTTGTCATCTACTTCTACGCCAGGTTTGATGTAATCTTTAGCTACTTGTTGAATACCCATTTCCATTGCAGGGTTGTTTTGGATAGTTGCTACAATGATGTTTGCTTGGGTAATTAAACCTTCGTCATCAGTTGTGTAGTGGTGGATTAAAGTACCACGAGCAGCTTCTACAATACCTGCACCTTCACCAGCAGTTCTTTCTAATGCTTCTGGGAATTTGTCACCGGATAAGTCTTGTTCTAATGCGTCTACAGCCATTTCAGCAGAAGCTAATAATTCGATTAATCTTGCCCAGTGGAATAATAATGGGTATTGTGCGTAACCGAATCTTTCTCTGAAGTCTTCTAAAGCACCTTGTGCTAAAGGAGCTGCATCAGGCATTTTGTCACAAACGTTAATACGGGATAATGGTGCTACTCTGTAAATACCTTCTGGGTATCCTAATTCTTTAATGTAAGGGAATTTTAACCAGGAGTAAGGTTTTACGTGTTCAGCAACAATGTCTTTGTATTCAAGGTTGTTATATTCAGTGTAAATAGAACCGTCTTTGTCTTTTATTCTTACTACACCGTTGTATACATCCCAGTCACCATTGTTAACAATACCACAGTGACGGGTGTCACCGAAGTAACCTAAGGTTTTGACTAAGTCAATTTTTTCTTCTAAGATAGGTACTGCTAATTCAATGGTTGCTTGTGCTAATTCTACGTTTTCTTTAGCTTTTGCTAATAAGTCAGCTTGAGTTTCTTCATCTAATTCAGTGGAAATACCACCAGGAGTAGAGGAAGTTGGGTGAATTGGACGACCACCAGTTGCAGATACAATATCTAAACCGTTTCTTCTGATTTTAATAGCTTGTAAAGCAACTTCTGGCATATCTTGGATAATTTGGAAAACGTTTCTAGTTTTTCTGGTTCCGTCAGGAATTACTAAATCCGGTGCTGCTAAGAAGTAGAAGTGGAGAGCGTGAGAGTGCATGTAAGATCCCCAGTTCATTAATTCTCTCATTTTGTAAGCAGCAGGTAAGATTTCGTCATCGTCAAATCCGTAGATTTGGTCAACAGCTTTAGCAGCTGCTAAGTGGTGTTGTACATCACAAATACCACAGATTCTAGGTACAATACGAGGTACTTCCTCAGCTGGACGTCCTTGTAAGAATTTTTCGAATCCTCTAAATTCCATAACATGTAATCTAGTGTCTTCTACATTTCCTGCTTCGTCAAGGTGTACAGTAATTTTTGCGTGACCTTCAATACGAGTTACAGGTTCCATAGTAAGTTTTACCATATTATTTTCCTCCTTTTTGCATTTTAGCAGGGACTAAAGCAGCTGGTAAAGTGTAAGTGTAGAAAGTACCTACAATATCATCTAATTGATCAGCTACTTGTTCAGGGTCTACGGTTTTATCTTCGTTAATACCGTAGTCAGATGCAATCGCAGAAATCATTTTTGCACCTGCATCGTTTACTTTAGCAGTAGGTCCGTAACAACCTCTACATGGGATAGCAATACTTGGGCATTGTGCACCACATAAGGATACGGTTGCAGGTCCCATACATACTAAACCTTGAGCAATTAAACATAAATCATCTTCTGGTTTACCAACTTCAAATTGTCTTTTAATGAAGTCCATAGCGAGACCAGCAGGTGGTTTTTCTCTAGGACATACTTCACAAAGGTTAGTGGTTGGTAATTCAATAGTTCCTCCGTTTAATAAGGTAAGAATAGCTTCAGCTACTACGTCAGATTTTGGAGGGCAACCAGGAATTAATAAGTCTACTTGAATTGCTTCGCCTAATGGTCTTACTCTGCTTTCTAAGGTTGGTACATCTTCGTTAGGAATGATTCCTTCTGGGTTTACAGTACTGCATGAGTTAATGTAACCTTCAGTAGTTAATTCTTCAACAGTGTGTAAGTTACCGAGACCAGGGATACCACCATAAGCAGCACAAGTACCGTATGCAATAACGAGGCCAGCTTTTTCTCTTAACATTTCTGCTAATTCTCTGTTTTCTTCGTTTCTAATTCCACCTTCTACAATGAGTACGTCTAATTCAGGTACTTCATCATATTTAGTATCACATAATACTGGTGAGAATTCGAATTGTGCTAATTCTAAAACATCTAATAAAGATTCGTGAAAGTCCGCAATGGATAAGTGACAACCGGAACATCCTCCGAGCCACATAGTTCCTACTTTAGCTTTATCTGCCATAAATAATCCTCCAGTTAAATCTATCCTTCAGCATCTAATTGTGCTTTTAATGGGGAAGGTCCTAAATCTTTAATTCTGTTTACCATCATTTTTACAGAACTAGCGAATTTTTCTCCTTCAGAAGCAGAAATCCAGTCGTGGTGGACTCTTTCTCTTCCGATTCCCATATCTTCGACTAATTTATAAACTAATCTCATTCTTCTGTCAAGTTTATAGTTACCTGCATCGTAGTGGCAGTCACCCATGTGGCATCCTGCTACGAATACACCATCAGCACCGTCTCTGAATGCTTTCAAAATAAACTGAGGGTCAATTCTTCCAGAACACATTACTCTTATAACACGAATGTTAGGTGGGTATTGCATTCTTGCAGTACCTGCAGTATCTGCTCCACCATAGGAACACCAGTTACAACAAAACATTACAATTTTTA
>JAGCLR010000242.1 GCA_017646885.1 Methanobrevibacter sp.
TATCGGATTCTCTAAGGCAACTAATACAGAAGATGGAGTTAAAACTAAGTTATATTTAAGAGGTACTCCAAGATATGTAGCTGGTTCTCGTTTTAGATATACACCAGATTCTATTGACTTCACATATGATAGTCTTGTAAAAGCAATTGCAGATGCAATTGATATGGAAGAAAAATCATATGGACCTGGAGCTACTACTGATTCTATTATGAATGTAAATTCAGAACAGCCAGATTATAACTTCTCAGCTATGATGGATGAATTCCAGTCTATTGTTGGTAAGTTAATGGCAACTGGTAATCCTACAATGCACGAAAAAATCGCAGGTATTTGCGAAGCACATTTAGGAGCAGGTAAGAAAGTAGCAGAATGTACTCCAGCCAATGCGGCACAGTTAGATATGATTCTGTTTGATTTAAAACGTCTTTAAATAAATACATCAAGCTGAGGCTTCCATACCTCAGCTTGATTTTTTATTAAAAATATGATATAATTATTATATAAGATATGAAAGGAGTGAGAAGTATCGCACATATAGTAACTTGTGTTTATTGTAAAGGAAAATTTGATAGAGACAAAGTTCCATTTGAACAAGTTTCGTCAAGAAGATACGCTCACTTGGAATGCGCCCAAAGAGAAAAAGAAAAAGCTGAAAGAGAGATGGGCGATAAAGAAAAACTCGAAGCATACATTATGAAAATGTTTGGAGAGTCTTATATCAACCCAAGAGTGAGAAAACAGATTAATACTTATATAAATGAATATGAGTACACTCATTCAGGAATTTTAAAGGCTTTAATTTATTTCTTTGAAATTAAAGGCAACAGTATTGACAAAGCGAATGGCGGAATTGGTATTGTTCCATATGTGTATAAAGACGCATATAATTATTACTACTCATTGTGGCTCGCGCAACAAAAGAACGAGCATTTCAAACCGGAAGAATACATTCCAGTAGTAAGGGAAATACATATTCCTTCTCCGCAAAGGAATGTACGAAAACGTCAGTTATTTACTTTTTTAGACGAAGAGGTGGCAGAAGATGAGTAGCAAATATGTAGATACCACAGCCATTATGCAAGTAATTGGTTGTGTTTATAACACACCTCAGCTATTGGATTTTACAGATAAATATACAATTACAGAAGAAGATTTTCCAGATGAATTTCATAGAATTGCTTTTGGTGCTATTTATAAAATTTATGAATTAGGTGCTGAAAAAATCAGTTTGGAAAATATTTCTGACTTTTTATCTTCAAGACCAAAAGCAGAGGCTAGTTTCAAACAGAATAAGGGCGAAGAATGGTTATTGAAAGTTGCGGATGCTGCTATTCCGACCGCTTTTGACTACTATTATAATCGTCTGAAAAAAATGAGTTTATTAAGGGCATATGATAATTATGGAGTAGATGTTTCATATATTTATGACCCTGATAATATATTAGATACCAAAAAGAAACAACAACAAGAAGATTATCTTGATAATTCTACTTTGGATCAGATTGCTGATAGAGTAGATAATGTTATTGAAGGTATCAGAATGCAGTATGTTGATGATGTGCATGGAGAAGCATTCCAAGCTGGCGATGGCATTTTTGATTTGATTGACAGATTAAAAGAATGTCCAGAAGTCGGAGTTCCATTATATGGACCACTTATTAATACAGTCACTCGTGGAGCAAGACTTAAAAAGTTTTATCTGCGTTCAGCACCTACCGGTGTTGGTAAGTCCAGAACAATGATCGCAGACGCATGTAATATCGGCTGTAATAAGATTTATGATGAAATTTTTGGTTGGATTAAGAATGGAACTGCTGAACCAACTTTGTATATCACAACAGAACAGGAAAAGGAAGAAATTCAAACAATGATGTTAGCGTTTCTTTCTGATGTAGATGAAGACCACATCTTATATGGAAGATATGAGGGGGATGAGGAAGATCGTGTCCGTGAGGCCGCAAGAATTCTTTCTGAAAGTCCAATCTACATTGAAGAACTTCCAGACTTTTCTTTAAAGGATATTGAAGATAAGATTAAGAAAAATATTCGTGACCATGATGTAAAATATGTATTCCATGATTACATTCACACCAGTTTGAAAATTCTTGAAGAAATTACAAGAAGAAGTGGTGGAGTTAAATTAAGAGAAGATAATATCTTATTTATGCTTTCAATTAGATTGAAAGACTTATGTAATCAGCATGGTATCTTCATTATGTCAGCAACTCAGCTGAATGGAGATTATCAGGAAGCCAAAACTCCAGACCAGAACTTACTGCGTGGAGCTAAGGCGATCGCGGACAAGGTTGACTATGGTTCAATTTTGTTAGGGGTTAAAGAAGAAGATTTGGTAGCATTGGAAAATATCTTATCGGCTAACACATTTGATAAACCAAATTTGAAATTGTCTGTTTATAAAAATAGACGAGGAAGATATAAAGGCATTATTTTATGGTGTAAAGCAAATTTAGGAACTTGTAGAGTTAAACCAATGTTTGCGACTACATATGATTACGAAATCTTATCAATGGAAGATATAAAAATTATAACAGAAGAAGATGGAGCATTTTAAAGGAGATTAAGAATTATGGCAAAAGGTAAGAATTTTACAAAGAGAAAGAAATTTTATGAACAGAAACCAGCTCATATGGAAAAGCCAGGTAGCTATACTTACAGAATGAGCAAAGAGTGTGCGGATGGCATCCTTAAAACTCGTAAAGGAGACGATTTTAGAATGACTCCTCAGCAGTTCCTTTGTAAGTACGTAAATGAGCAGTATGGTCTATTAAGAAAGGTTGACGAGGTGACATTTAGCTAATGCTTCCATATGACAAGTCAGAAATAAGAGAGTCATTGACGATTGAGAATATTTTTGAATTGTTACAAGAATGGGGTGGGGATCCCGAATACACTGAGTTCGGGATCCTGTCAGCTACAATCTGTCATAATGAGCCAGGAGAAGGAAGTCGAAAACTTTATTACTATGAAAATAGTGACTTGTTCAACTGTTATACAGGATGCGGCGAGTCATTTGATATATTTGAATTAGCGATTAAAGTATTTTCAATTCAAAATAAACAGAATATTGACTTAAATGACGCAGTGCGTTGGGTGGCTTTTAAGTTCGGAATGTCAAGTTCATTCCATCTTGATGAGTCAGAGTCAAAAATGTTAGACTGGCAATTCTTAGGAAATTATGACAGAATTCAAGAAATTGAAATTAAAGATTATTCAATTCAACTCAAGGAATATGATTCTACTATTTTAGAGAGAATGAATTACAATGTATTGATTGGTCCATGGTTAAAAGAAGGAATCTCTCAAGAAGCTTTGAATCAGGCAAGAATCGGCTTCTACCCAGGAGGAGACCAAATTACAATTCCTCATTATGATAAAGATGACAGATTTGTGGGCTTGCGTGGAAGAGCTTTATCTGTGGAAGAGGCAGAGAGATTTGGGAAATATAGACCAATTAAAATCAATAAACAACTTTATAATCATCCTCTTGGTATGAATTTGTATAATCTAAATCACAGCAAAGAAAATATTAAAAGGATGGAGAAGGCTATTGTATTCGAAGCTGAAAAAAGTTGTTTATTGTATAAGTCGTATTTTGGAGTGGAAAATGATATTTCCGTGGCTTGTTGCGGGAGTAACATTTCAGCTTATCAAATACAAATGCTCATTGAAGCTGGCGCAAAAGAAATTATCATTGCCTTCGATAGGCAGTTTCAAGAGATCGGCGACAAAGAGTTTAAACATTTAACTAAGAATTTTAAGAAACTTCATAACAAATATAAAAATTATGTAATGTTATCTTTCATCTTTGACAAGCATTTAACTTTAAGTTATAAAGCAAGTCCAATAGATGAAGGACAGAATAAATTTTTAAGATTATTCAAAGAGAGGGTTATTTTATAATGAAAGGTATTGTTTGGTATAAAAACAGAGATATTGGATTCGAGAAAATGAGACAGATTATGGAAGGATATGAGATGATGGATATCGGAATCAAGAATTCAAATTTGTATCAGTCTCAGAACCAGATTACTGTTGAATATACAAATGGAGATATTTGGAAATGCGTTCCAGCTTATGAGAGCATGAGAGGGAATCGCGCAAACATTTCATTAGTTGAAAGAGCTATTGATAGAGACTTTTTACTAAAAGTCATTCTTCCAATTACGTTTATGCCACCTTACAAGGCCTGTGACTTCTATGGAGAAGGAGAGTTAGGATGGAGGTAGATCCGATGAAAGGAGGTTGATGTTCAAGTGAATTTTCAACTTAGAGCACCTCGCATCCCACATACATCGATGGTCGAACAGGTGCTTATTACCCGCGGGATACCTGCGGAAGAGGTACAACACTACCTACATACAACTGACTCAGATATTATCAATCCAGAAGTAATTGAGAATATTACTAATGGAGCAAAAATGTTAATATCTCACATTTCACAAAATCATAAGATAATGGTTCAAATTGATAGCGACTGCGATGGTTATACATCTGCCGCAGTATTAGTTAATTATTTGAATCGACTATTCCCAGGATTTGTTCAAAATAATATTACTTATAGAGTACATGAAACAAAAACTCATGGTATTATTATCAACACAGTTCCAGAAGATGTAAAGTTAGTAATTGCGCCAGACTCTTCCTCAAATGAATTTGAGATTCATGAAGAGCTTAAAGCAAAAGGAGTAGATGTTTTGGTTATTGACCATCATAACACAACTCACTTTTCAGAACATGCTTGCGTAATTAATAATCAGTTAGGAGATTATCCTACAAAGTCTTTATCTGGTGTTGGAATGGTTTATAAGTTTTGTAGTTATTTAGACCAATTATTGGGAGTTAATTATGCTGATGATTATTTAGATTTAGTTGCTCTTGGAGTTTTAGCTGACGTTATGGATTTAAAAGCTTTTGAAACAAGACATCTTGTTGACAGAGGTTTAAAGAATATTAGAAATCCATTTTTCAAAGGAATGGTTGCTAAACAAGATTATTCTTTAAAAGGAAAAGTAAATCCAGTTGGTGTTTCATTCTATATAGCACCAGGTGTAAATGCTATTACTCGAGTTGGCACAATTGAAGAAAAGATGATGCTATTCGAGTCAATGCTTGAGTTCCGAGCTTATGAACAAGTGCCATCTACAAAAAGAGGTGCGAAGGGACAGTTTGAAACGAGAGTGGAACAATCTTGTAGAAACACAGGAAATGTTCGAAACAGACAGAACAAGCTAGTTGACGCAAGTATTTCAATAATTGAGAAAATTATTGAAGAAAAGAATTTGTTAGAAAACAAAATGCTTGCGGTTAAACTTTCTGCTGATAAGTGTGCTAATAAAGCAATTACTGGATTAATTGCAAATAAACTAATGGGCAAATATCAAAGACCAGTTTTAGTGTTAAATGAAAATGTTCACGAAGATGGATTAATTACCTGGGATGGTTCAGGTAGAAATGCGAGTGGTATTGAATTAGAAAATCTACAAGCATTGCTTCATGATAGTGAATTGGTTGAATATGCGGAAGGGCATGATAATGCGTTCGGTGTATCAATTAGAGATGATAATTTTGAAACTTTAATTGGTTGGGTAAATCAAGAATTAGAAGATTGTGATTTTAGTCCAAGATATAAAGTTGATGCGATTTATCATTCATCAATGGTAAGAGGAGAAGATATTCTTGAAATTGCGGACTTAGAAAGAGTCTGGGGTCAAGGAGTTGAAGAACCAATGATCGCAATTACAGACATTAAATTAAGCACAGCTAATCTAAATAGATTTGGCGAAACAATGAAAATTAGTTTGCCTGGAAATGTGAATTTAGTTCAGTTTAAAACATCAGAAGAAGAATATGAAAATCTATATTCCGCTTTTGGTTGTACTACTATTAATGTAGTAGGAAGATGTAAAAGAAATACAGGGTGGGACGACGGCCCACAAATTTTTATAGAAGATTATGAGGTATTAAACAAACAAGCGTATTATTTTTAAGGAGAAAGATTATGAAGAAAATTATTTGTGTAATTGTCCTTGTGGCAGTTATTGTAGCTGGTACTATGGTCAGTTACGCGACAATTTATGATAGTAATGTAACCCCGAAACAAAATGAAAAGCAAGTTGTAGAAGAAATCAAAACACCTGAACCTAAGCCAGTTGAAGCGAGAGAGGTTGAACCTCCAAAGACTCCAACAAAAGCTGAAAGAGAAGCCGCGCATATGGATTTCTGTGCTACTGAATATCCAACAGCTACCAAAGTATGGAAGTATATGCGTCAGGAACTTGGATGGAGTGAAGCAGTTTGTGCTGGTGTAATGGGAAATATTATGGCTGAATGTGGTGGTCAAACATTAAATATTGACCCAAGCTTATATGATGCGGCTACTGGTCATTATTATGGCATTTGTCAGTGGTCTGCTAAGTATTATAGTGAAGTTCATGGAACAAGTTTAGATTTTCAGTTAAAATATTTAAAAGGTACTGTTGAATCTGAGTTTAACACCTTTGGTTATCTTTATGGAGGTAGTGGTTTTGGATATGAAAGCTTTAAGCAGATTAAGCGTCCTGAAGATGCGGCGCTGGCATTCGCAGAGTGTTATGAAAGATGCTCAGCCAAAACTTACTACATAAGAGAAGAAAATGCTTTAAAAGCATATAAATATTTTACAAATTATTAAACATATGGAGAGACTATATAAGTCTCTCCTTTTTTTTGTAGGCATATAGTGGAACCTCATACGGCCGGTGCCAGTCAACTAAATCGTCTCCCAGAATTAAAAGTCCCTTGGGAATTTTTTCTCCAAAATCTTCTAATTGATTTTTTACTTAAATTTTGATATAATATAAATATAAGTAGAATAATATATGGAAAGGATAGATGAGATGCAATTAACAGCTAAACAAGAACAAGGATTAAAAATCGCAGTAGAACGTTATAGAAATGGAGAGCCTTGGACTTGTATTGCCGGTTATGCTGGAACTGGAAAATCTACATTAGTAAAGTTTATTGTGGCTGCCTTAAACCTTGACCCAGAAGATGTATGTTATATAGCATATACGGGCAAGGCTGCCAAAGTTTTAAAGGAAAAAGGTTGTCCAAATGCTAAAACAGCTCATAGGCTGCTATATCAGTCTTATCCA
>JAGCLR010000243.1 GCA_017646885.1 Methanobrevibacter sp.
AATGTAAACCCATATAAGGTGACTCAACATAGGCACATGCCTGAGATTCAACAGGAACTTGGTGCATTTTCAGATGTCAAGGTTTCCTTCACACCTCATTTAGTTCCAGTAATCAGAGGTATACTTACCACAAACCATTGTTTCCTAGTTAATGGAAACGAAGACATCACAAGTGAGGAAGTATTGAATCTTTATAAGGAAACCTATAAAGGAGAACCATTCATCCAAATATTGGAAGATGGTGAAATTCCACGCTTAAGCAGCGTAAGAGGATCCAACTATGCACAGATCGGTTGCTTTGAAATAGATGAAACTGGCAGATTAGTCATCATTTCAGCTATTGACAACTTGGTAAAAGGAGCATCTGGACAAGCTGTTCACAACATGAACATCATGTGTGGATTTGATGAAAAAACAGGTTTGGACTTCTTTGGAATGCACCCATAAGAATTTCAAAAAACTATAAAAATAGTCTAAATTTGAATATTTGATACCATGCAAATATTTAAATAGATTATTTTTTATAAAATAGTTCAAGGGGAAAAACTATGGAAAGAATAATTTTATACTATTCAGATGGAGGAAAAACAAAAGTAGTTGCAGAAACACTTGCAATTAACTTAAGGTGTGATATCTGTCAAATCAAGGATATGAAAAAGCGTGACGGAATCAGAAATAGATTCACATCAACCATTGACGCATTTAGAGAAAGCAAAACAGAAATCTATCCACCTACTCTTGATCTTGAAGAATATGATACAATTTACATAGGCACACCTACTTGGGCAAACAACCCTACTCCTGCAATCATTACATTGATTGACAGATGCGACTTACGTGGAAAAGACATTGTATTGTTTACCACCACAAACACTTCTGATGGAGAATCCGCTTTAGAGAAAATGGAAATGAAAGTGAGGGCAAGAGGTGCAAGGGTAGTTCAGCAATTCAGCGTAAAGACTAAAGATAAAAGTCTTGATCAACTCCAAAAAGATACAGACAGATTATTTATGACTTTAGATTTAGCATTATACTAAATCTATCTTTTAACTTTTTTTAGCTTATTTTAAAATTATTATATCAATTTAAACTTTTTAAATACTTATTTTTTCATTTTTACAGTTTCATACCAATTTTCTAATTAAAATCAAATATTAAAATCTTAATTAAGCAAACAATTTAATACTATAAATTAGAAAATTATTAATGTATAACCTTTAATGAATAAATCATTAAATTAATATTTATACTAAATTATTGAATCAAAAATTAAATATTTTAGGTGCAAAAGAAAAATGTTAGAGAAAATGATGGAAAACCACAAAATCTTAATTGCGATTCCAATTATTCTTGCACTTTTATCACTAGTTCTCATAGGTTTTAATGGCTTGGAACAAGGTGTTGACTTAAAAGGAGGTTCACAAGCGGAATTACAGCTATTAGGTTCTGTAACCCCAAGTGAACTGGAAGACACACTTGACGCCAAATTAAACACCAACAATATAAAAGTTACAAATAATGGAAACAATAAGGTTACTGTGGAATTGGAAAACAATATCAATTCAAGTACATTTACAAGCGCCATAAATGGAAAGGCAAAGGTAATCAGTTATAATGAAATTGGTCCTATCTTAAGTGAAGAGGCAATGGGACAAATCTATATCGCTATGATTTTTGCATTCCTGTTTATGGCAATTACTGTGTTTATTGTATTTAGAGAACCTGTACCATCTGTTGCAATTATCCTCGCAGCTTTGTGTGATATACTCATTGCACTTGGGGGAATGTCAATATTCAAGATCCCATTGTCAATTGCATCTGTAGGTGCATTATTAATGCTTATTGGGTACAGTGTAGATACAGATATTCTTCTTACAACAAGACTTTTGAAAAGAAGAGAAGGAACTGTGGAAGGACGTGCTAAAAATGCTATGTATACCGGTTTAACCATGTCCTTTGCAGCAATAGCTGCAATGGGAATCCTATATGTGGTAACCAAAATCCTCATGCCTGAAGCAACTACATTAAGTAATATTTCTGCAGTTTTAGTAATCGGATTGATAGGGGATATTCTTTCCACTTGGTTAATGAACTTAGGAATTCTTAAGACCTACATCGATTGGAGACAATCTAAAAAACAAGAGAAATATAATGTAGGTTCATCTTCAAGCAAGAGCAAATCATCTAAATCTGATGAAGGAAAATCCAAATTAAGTTTTAAAGATAAACTTAAGAGGAAAACTGAAGTTGAAGATGATGAAGTGATGACTAAAATCCAAGAGGAATTGGATAAAATAGACAATATGGATGAATCATCAGATAATATTCCAAAATCCGAAAAATCTTCAAACAAGAAGTCCAACAAAAAACAAAAAAATAAAGGCAACAAGCGTAAAGCTAAAAAGCAAAAAGGAAAAGGAGGCAAATAATTATGGCAAGTGATTTATCTAAATTCTTTAAAGATAGGCAAGTAATTATCCTCTTAATATTCCTATTGATCAGTATTGGAAGCATTGCTTTTTTAGGTGTTGAACAAGGTCTTGACTTGAAGGGTGGATCTTCCATTCAATTGCAATTGGAACATCCAGTAAATGACAGTACAATGAAAGTTGTAACCTCTGTTTTAGATAAAAGGCTTAACCTTTATGGTGTAAGTGATGTAAAGGTAAGGTCCAGCGGAGACCAGATGGTTATAGTTGAAATGGCTGGAAAGACACCTGAAGAGGTGGAGCGGCTGATTGGAAATCCAGGTATATTTGAAGCTAAAATAGATAATGTGACTGTCCTTACAGGTAGTGATGTGGCTTCAGTTGAGGCACCGGTTGTTGGAGATAGTGGAGAATGGCATGTGCCATTTACACTGACAACAGAAGGAGCTAAGAACTTTGCAGAACTTGCTAAAGGAAAAGGCGGTCATGAAGTAGTTATGTATCTGGATGGAAAGCAAATCGATGAGCATCCTCCACAACTTTCTGGAGAATTAGCTGGTGGAGAACCTGTAGCTGAAGTTGAAGTAACAGGTAGTGCTGCAGATGTTGAAACTGCAAAAGAGGAATCCAATACCGTATACACTGTTTTGAAAACAGGATCACTTCCTGTAAAAATCCACACTATCGGTTCAAATACAGTTTCACCGGAATTAGGTCAACAATTCGCACAAGGGGCATTGATTGCAGGATTATTAGCTATACTCGGTATTGCATTGGTTGTATACTTTAGATACAGAAGAGCATTCTTGGCAATTCCAATTCTTATAACCACAATATCTGAGATTATAATTATTTTA
>JAGCLR010000244.1 GCA_017646885.1 Methanobrevibacter sp.
ATTGTACCGATAGCACTTTCCTGAGATCCGTATTCCACACCTGCTGGGAAGTAACTTAAGACCCAAATGATAATGGAAGCTACGAGAATAATGGTACCTGCCTTTTTAATGAATCCCCAAGACTTTTCAAGGGTGTGCATCAAAATACCTCTCAATGTAGGCAACTTATAATCAGGCAATTCCATTACAAATGGAGCAGACATTTCCTTGAAAGTGGTTTTTCTTAAAATGAATGCAACTATAACCGCTACAATGATTCCAAGCATGTAAAGAGACAAGATAACCAAACTTTCATTTGCAGCAAAGAATGCACCGACCAACAATAAGTATACAGGCATTCTTGCAGAGCAAGACATGAATGGCACAATAAGCATTGTGATCAATCTGTCCTTTTCATTTTCCATAGTTCTGGTTGCCATAATACCTGGCACACCACAACCAAAACCTAAAAGCATTGGGATGAATGCCTTTCCATGCAATCCGACAAACTTGTGCATAAGCTTATCCATAACAAATGCCGCTCTTGCCAAATAGCCGCAATCTTCAAGGAAACTGATAATCAGGAACAATAGAATGATTTGAGGCAAGAAAACAAGAACTCCACCTACTCCTCCAATAAGTCCATTTACAAGGAATGATGAAAGCATGGTTTCTCCAAGTGAAGCTACAATAAACTCACCAAGCATTCCAAAGAATTCATCAATCATGTCTTGGAAAGGAGCTCCAAATGTAAATACGATCTCAAACATTGCATACATTATTAGAATGAATATTGGGAAACCTAATATCCTATTTGTAACAATTCTATCAATTTTTTCACTAAGGCTTTCTATAGGACTTGCCGGCTTGGTGAGAGACTCTTTCAATAATCCATCAATGAATGCATACCTTGCATTTGCAATCACCTCTTCGCTGCCTTCACCAAAAATTCCTTTCAAGTGATTTTTAACTCTTTCAGTTTCTCTTACAATATTGTTTCTTTTTGAAGACCCATCGATTTTCTCTTCAATAATCTCATCATTTTCAAGCAACTTGATCGCTATCCATGATGAAGGAACATCAAGGAGATTCTTGTCTTCCTCTATAACAGCTTGAAGTTCAGCAATATGCTCCTTAAGCTCATTATTGTAAACCAATCTTTCAGTAGTGTTTACTGGATTTGCTGCTGCATGTTCAATAGTCTTCAGCAATTCTTCCTTACCTATGTCCCTATTTGCTTCAATTTCAACTACAGGAACACCCAATAATTCAGAAAGCTTGTTTGCATCAATAGTATACCCTTTATCCTGAGCATACTTGTTCATGTTCAAAGCCACTACCAGATTTGCTCCAAGTTCCATCATCTGAACAGTGAGATAGAGATTTCTTTCAATATTCGCTGCATCAATGATATTGACGATTACATCGGAATCCTCATCTACGATAAAGTCTCTTGATACAATCTCCTCAATTGAATGAGCGCTTAAAGCGTAGTTACCTGGTAGGTCTATTACTTCAACTTCATTGCCATTATACTTGTAATGGCCTTTTGCTTGCGCTACGGTTTTTCCAGGCCAATTGCCTACATGTTGGTTCAATCCAGTCAAGTTATTGAATAAAGTGGTCTTACCAACATTAGGATTACCTGCTAAACCTATTTTAAGATTTGCCATATTCATACCTTTAAAAATTCAATGATAATAAAAAAAAATAAATTTAAAAAAATTTAATAAAGAATTCATACTTCTATTTCAATATTCTTTGCCTCTTCCTTTCTAAGACATACAGAATATCCCTTAACTTTAACTTGAATCGGATCACCGAGAGGAGCTACCTTTTCCACTTCCACATCTGCACCCTTGACAAAGCCCATGCCAAGCAAATGCCTTTTCAATTCCAAGTCACCGCCAGAACCATAGGAAGCCAATACTCCAGATTCTCCAGATTTAAGTTCATTTAATTTTTTCAACATATTAAAACCTCTCAAGAAATTTTATAAATAAATGTTATATGATAAAAGTAGGAAATTTAGGTATACCTAAATCTATGTTGAATGAAATCCCATTACTTTGGAACATGTAGTTTAATTAAATTCTAAATTTTAGTTTTAAAAATGGGGATATCTTTAAAATAAAACATATATTTAAAAATATTTTTGGATTGTTAATTAAAATGAAAATAATAGGATTTTTATACATAAATAATTAGGTATACCTAAAACCTAATATTATTTTTGTTTTCATGATATATAAAAGTTTAGGTATACCTAATAATACATATGTACAAAATTAACAATGCTAAAAAATGATAAATAAGAGAGAAGAACAAAAATAGAGCTTTAAAAATATAAAATAAAAATAGAATATTGAAATAGAATATTGAAATAGAATATTGAAATAGAATATTGAAAATTATTTATAAATAATATTTACATTTTTTAAAGATTTGATCCTTTCAAAATTGCCATTTAAATAGTAAATTAATATTTCCAATGTTTTCTCTATACCCCTCTTTTGACGCATATACAAATCATTGGAATTAGCCTTAATTAAATCGGCACTTACATCAGAACTAGTGCTAATAATTACATCATCATCTACAATAGCTATGCCTCCGTATCCAATTCCTGCAGTTGTACCTATTCCTACATATGAATCAGATATTTTTTTAGCAGCTTCTGCCATTAAGATAGACATTTCAATATCTCCAATGTCATCATAGACTTTAATTCCCTTAATCAATTTCAAAGGTTCGACAGGATCATCAATCTTTAAGATTGATTTTACTGCATCCAATGTAGGAATGAACAATCCACATGTAACACTTAGATTGCTAAGGTCAAAGATGTCACATTTATCATCTAAAATTGCATCCTTTAGGCAATCCTTTTGTACCTTATTCACCAAATAGGAATAGTTTGAAGCAAAATCATCTTCATAATTCTGAGCAAGGGCATGTATTTCCCGAGCCAATATTCCATGGGTAAAGCATTCAGCAGTAGCTATTGTAATCATTTCTAAACCTTCGAATGAGCTATTATTCATTATTCTTTTCAATCAATAATTTCAAAGCCTCTTTTGTAATTATATTTGCAATGTCATCCAATACATAAGGGGTGATTGGGATTGAATCACGAATGAATGTGTTTGTAGATATGAGCATATGATCCTTAACGATTCCCTCTTTTCTCAATTCCTCGACAACAGGATTTGAATCATCAAATTCAGAAATGTCCTTAACAACAATTTCCTCATCTCCAATGCCGAAAATACCTGCAGTTCCTATTGTTTTGGAACCATTTTCATGTGCTTTCTTGATGATGCTTGCAGCTGTAGGGATTGTATTTCCACCAGCTATTTCAATGACAACAACATCTCCAGTTATCAAATCCAGATTATCTTCAGAAATATCTTCAGTAATTGATACAACTTCTCTAAATTCCTTTTTGTGAGTGGAAATCTCCTTTAAGAAATCGGATTTATAGGTTCCTGTCTTTGCTCCTTTCAACAAGAAGATTATATCAGACTCTGAAATCTTTTGTCCGTCAATTACTGTGATTTTAGCGGGACCTCCTCTGTGAATTTGAATAAGGTTTATCCCTGTTCTTAATCCTAATCTGCCAAAACCAACTAAATCTATACTTCCTTTTGGAATCTTATTATTTTCCATATCTTGAATCATTTTATCACTAATAACAATTGTAATATTAAAATTTCATAAATTTTTAAAAATAAAAAGTTTTTAGAATGCTAGAAATCCGCAGAGATGTATTTCCATGGAACTCCAGTGTCTACCATTTCTACTGGAACATCAATCTCATTATTATTTTTCAGCATTTCAGTAAAAGCAAACAATCCTGGGAGTTCTATGATATGATGGGAAACGTCAATTAAGGTAACCCCTAATTTCTTTGCTAAAATTGCATTTGAATGGTTCAAGTCTCCAGATACAAATGCATCAACAGATCTGTCTTTAGCCAATTTAATAAACTCCTTATTGCTTAATCCAAACCCAGAAACAATAGCTATCTTTCTAAGCATCTTATCAAAATCGTCATCATTAACCAGACGAACATTTTCAGGGCCGAACTTATAGCAGACTAAAGCCAAAAACTGGTCTAATGTCTTTGTTGAAGAGCATATCCGACCGATTCCAGTCTGCTTATGAAAAATGGATATCGGTTTTAAACCCAAATAATAAGCTAAAGCATCGTTTGAACCTCCATTTAAGATGTCCCAATTTGAATGTACAACATATGTGGGAGTTTTTGGCATGAACAATGGAGGGTGATGTGAAATAACCAAGTCACCGGTGTCGAATTTCAAATCATCTTCAGGCAATAAATCCATTAGGACCTTAATATTCTTAATATCTAAATTTTCATAAGTTTTGCTGTAATATCCTACATTGTCATTTTTCAATGCATATTTACGAGGCACCAATTTATCTATAACATTAAAAATATCATTTGCAAACACATTACCACCTAACTAATATCTCTGAAAATATCTCATCAATAAACTCATTAATTATGCCATCACAGTCAAACGGCTGAATTGTTGAAACCTTAATGACTGGTGATTCAATCAATTTAAAGAACTTATCCAAATCCTTTTCCTTAAAGATAATCTCTTCATAAAATGTCATTTCAGATGAACAGTAAAGAACTCCTTCCTTTTCAAGTATCCTATTCATGGATTGCCTTAAAACATCTATTGCAAAAGTCATTGTTCCAGATGTTTTCGTATTCAATCCTTTAGTTTTTAGAACATATTTTTGATAGGAATTAACTAAATTCGCCCTTTTGTAAATGTTGTTCTTATCCTTTAGCAAAGCATCATTCTCTTCAGCTATTGGATCTTCAATAACGAATACCTTTGTGTAAATGAATCCTGCCTGACTTTCATTTATTCCTCCCAAACCTGTTGTATCAATTACAGCATCTGCATTATTCATTAGATTCAAATCAGAAGAGAATTTAATGTTCTTAAAAGTTTGGAAATTGGCGATATCCTTTTCATCTGAATCCCCAATTACTGGGTTTCCCAATTTAGAGTCTATAAATCCTTCCAAATGAGGATAAATGTCAACAATCGTGACATCAGCATAATCGTTATATGATAAATATTTAGCAATGGCTATTCCTGTAAAATAAGTTCCGATAATGACAATTGAGCTTTCCTTACTGATTGTTTCCTTCTCAACTAAGTCATTGAATAGATTCAATACAGCATTTGCTTTCTTTACCAATATTAAATTGAAGATATCTATCAATTTAATCTTTGATTTTACTGTAAAAACCTCTGAACTTATCCCAGTATCATAATCATTATTGCTCATTAAACCATCTCTAGAATTTAAGCATCAAATATCCCCGTCACATTCAAAGCCAATCTTCTTTAATGCCTCCAATGTTTCCTTATAGACTGTCTCTTCTAAAGATTGCTTGTGAATTACATGTGATGGAGAAGAAGCCGCAGTCAAGATTCTGGACTTGCTGTCCATAAAAACCATAAAGGAACCGGACCCTGGAATTCCTAAACGACCTCTGGCAATGACTAAATCGGCATCTGATTGATCCACTGCAATCATGGCTTTTGCAATTGCAGGCATTCGGCTGAAATCCGCATAATTGGTATTGACTTGCAAATATTCCGCTGATGGGATATCGAATCTATTAAGAACTTCATTGATCACTTCCACTTTAATCCCATTCTTATTGGGAACTACAATCTTTGCACTGCGAATATAATCCTGAATAGCCCTAATCTCTTCAATAGTGTCTCCTTTACGAGTGCCTTCATAAGACTGAATGGATGCTTTTCTAATGCTTTCTTCAAATGCCATTTTATCACCGAAATAAAAAAAAAAAAAGGTTCACAAATGAATTAAACTTATTTGATGATGGATTCTAAGCATGAAGCTGAACTTCAAGACCTAAGTCTTCAACTACTGAAATCACATCATGCAAATTGCCGTAATTTGGATTTCCAACCCCTTTAACAACTAAAGGATAATCCTCTGGAATGACAGTTGCCAAGTTGTTTGCACCTGCAAGCAATGGAAGTTCAACATTCTTTGGACCTATTGTGGGTGTTGGAACAGTGATCCTGATACGAGGATACATGATTCTTGTGATTGCTATTGTCTTCAATTGCTCTTCAATTGAACAAGGAGGATGATTTTCCATTGGAGTGTCTA
>JAGCLR010000245.1 GCA_017646885.1 Methanobrevibacter sp.
GTAAGAAAAAACACTTTCAATGAAAAGAATTATCTTCAAGCAAGATTAGGTGCAAATGAAGATAGTAAAGAAATTACAATTCGTTTATTACCTTTTACTGAAGATGGTGGGACTCCTTTCCACAAGATTCATATGCATCAAGTAAGGGTAAATAAGGGTGTATCAGCAAGTGGATGGAAACGTTTCCCTTGTCCAATTGAAAATAAGATTGGTAGTTCTTGCCCTTTCTGTGAAACAGCACAACAAGCACGTAGTTTAAAGAAATCAACTCTTTCAGAAGTAGAACGTAAGAAGTTTGAAGAGGTTGAGAAAGCTAATTATGCCAAGAGTATGTGGATAGTTAGATGTATTGAACGCGGTCATGAAGAAGATGGTGTGAAGTTCTGGTTGTTCTCTGATTCAAAGAAAAAGGATGGCGTTTACGATAAGATTTTTGCGATTTTCAAAAAACGTGCTGAAAAAGGGCGTAATATTTTTGATTTAAATGCGGGAAAAGACTTATGTTTAAATCTTTCTAAAGATGCGAAAGGAAATACTGTTATTTCAGTTACTGATGATGAGGATTATACTCCTTTAACAGATAATTATGAGTTGGGTTTGTCTTGGATTAAAGATGCTAAGAAATGGACTGATGTTTATACATTTAAACCTTATGATTATATGTCAGTAATTGTTCAAGGCGGTATTCCAGTGTTCTCTAAAGAGAAAAATACGTATGTTGATAAGGAAGAATCAATCAATGAGGCTAAAAAAGAGATTGAAGAAAACTTAACCCCTATTGTAAAGGATTTGTCACAACCACAAGAAGGGAATAAAAATGAAGTTCCTCAACAACAATTTGAGCAACAAGTTCTTGTAAATACAAATGTTGTATTTGATGATGACGATGATATGCCATTCTAAAATAAGAAAGAAAAAAATATGATATATTAATGGCAAAATTAAGATTTTATCATGGTACTATGGCAAGTGCTAAATCTTTAAGATTATTAACAACTGCATATAATTTTGAAGAAAAAGGATTAAGTTTTATGGTTTTAAAACCCGCTTGTGATACAAGAGATGGTGAGGATGTTATTTCGTCACGAGTTGGTTTAAAACGAGAATGCATAACCGTTCAACAAGACGTTAATTTATTTAAGGCAGTTGATGAATATAATAATATTTTGAAAGCAAATTTAGATAAATTAGAATGGATACTTGTTGATGAATCTCAATTCTTAACAGAAGAACAAGTTGACCAATTAGCTGAAATTGTAGATGAAATGGGTATTGAAGTGATGTGCTTTGGTTTAAGAACAGATTTTCAATCTCATTTTTTCAAAGGTTCAAAGCGTTTGATGGAATTGGCAGATGAAATTGAAGAAATTAAATCAAGATGTTCTTGTGGTAGGAAGACTTCAATAAATGCAAGATTTGATGAAAATGGTAATATTGTATTCCAAGGAGAACAAATTGTTATTGGCGGAAACGAAAAGTATAAACCATTATGTAGAAAATGTTGGATGAGATTGAAAAAACAAAAAATAAAGAATAACATAAGTCAAATTTAAAGAATATATGAAGCAAATTGTAAAAAAGAAAGATTTTAATAAAAAACCATCAATTGATGATATTATGGCAGCTGCTGGTATGACAGCAAAAACTGAAACTGATTATTCAATTTCTTGTGCTGATAAACCAATGGAGTTTATTCCAATGCCAAAAGCATTTATGGAGTGTTTGAAGTTGCCAGGTTTTCCAATGGGTTATATGTCAATTATTACGGGATGGAGTAACACTGGTAAATCAACATTAAAGAATTGTTTGATTGCATCTTGTATTAATAATGGTATTCTTCCAGTAATTTATGAAACAGAAAATAACTTTGATTGGACATATGCGCTTGATTGTGGTGTTAAAGCATCACCAGTATATGGTGAAGTTGAAGTTGAGTATGTTGACGAAGAAACTGGTGAAGTTGAAGTAAGAACTGAACAACGTATTGTTAATTATAAAGGTGATTTTATTTATCTTGACACTACATTGCTTGCACAATATTATGGTAATAACGATTATTCTACTGGTAAGCAAACAAAGACTTATCGTAAGCAAGCTGTGATTGAGGATATTGCATATTCAATTAATGAACTTTTAGATTTGCAAGAGAAAGGACAAATTCAACAACCATTATGTTTTATTTGGGACTCTGTAGGCTCAATTCAATCGTTTAAGAGTTATTCTTCAAAAGTAGGTAATAATATGTTTGATGCTAATTCATTGTCAACAGCGTTTACCAATATTTTGAATAGTAGAATTCCTTCGTCAAGACGAGTTAGCGAACCTTATACAAATACTTTTGTGTGTGTTAATAAAATTTGGAATGATTCTATGAACGCAATGGGTGGAGCTGCAAGTATTGAATTAAAGGGTGGCAAGTCATTCTATTATTCAGCGCGTTTAATTCTTCATTTAGGTGGCGTTTCTAAACCAGCAACTAAAAAATTAAATGCAGTTGCTAAAGGTCAAACTTATAATTTTGGCAACGTAAGTAAAATGCGTGTAACGAAGAATCAATTGCCGACACCATATAATATTTCTTATGAGGGTGATTTTGCTTGTGTTCATAATGGTTTATGTTCAGTAAATGATATTGAAGAATATAAGAAAACACATATGAAACGTCTTATGGAGATGGTAAGTAAAGTTGGAGAGCAACGTATTGAAATTAATGAAAATGATATTTCATTTGTTGAAGAAGAAGTTACTGATATGATGGTTTAAATAATAAAAAAAGCGGACTTTTTGGTCTGCTTTTTTTGTTTTTTTAACATTTTATTTATATATTTGCTTAAAATTTAATAAAAGATGGGTACAAACTATTATGCTGTTATGACATTAAACAATAATGATAAAGAAACAGCGATAAAATTAATTGAAAATGACGAATATGAAGAATTAAAAGATTTACTTGATAAAAAATATGGTAAAGTACATATTGGTAAATCATCTTGCGGATGGAAATTCTTATTTAATTGGAATAAAGGGAAATATTACGACCCTCTAAAAACCTCTATAAACGATTTTCTTGAACATCATAGAGTAGTAGATGA
>JAGCLR010000246.1 GCA_017646885.1 Methanobrevibacter sp.
ACACCTATGTACTATTTTAATCACAATAAAAAAGAGCCGAGAAAAAAATTTTCTCAGCCCTAAAAATTATTTTTTAAACTGGTCCGCTCGGTTCTCCTCCTTCGTCTTCGACACCTTCAATTAATATTGCCTCTAAATATGTCATAGTATTTTTTGTATAAATTGTAGCTTGGCTCGAACCCGAAGTCATATTGTTTCTTCCTTTAACAGTAATAATGTCTCCTTCGCTCAAATAAATTAATTTTCCACCTATAGTTTTTCCACCTGCGGAAGTTGTTGCACCGTAAAAAACATTACTCATGATTTCTGAATCATTATTGTAAACATAAATTCCTTCGCTAATGGTTGTAGTCATTCCAAAGTAAATAGAAGCATTTAAAAAATACAATCCACTTTTATTAATTAAAAGTTCACCATCAGCGAGGTCAAAAGTTTCGTAATTATTATCATTTGTTACATAGTCATCAAATTCTAAAATTCCGCTATAATTTCCCGGTGTAACAGTAATTGTATTACTTTCGTAATTTTCAGAAAAACTACAGTGAATGTATTTAAGTTTATTTTGTTTTGCTAAATCTAAATCTTCTATTGTAGTGTTAAAGCTCCCTGTAATTGATTCGATTTCATTCAAAATGTTACTTATAGCATCATCCACTTTTATATTTTCTGCATACCCACCGTTTCCACCGGAATAAATAGGATAACCATCTGTATTGTAAGTTACGCTCATTTTTTCACCTCTATTCTACTACTTCGCCATCAACATAATACCACGCTGTTACACTACCATCATTTTGAATTTTTCCATAATAGTATCTACTTGCTTCTCCTGCGGAAACATAATATTCAGAAGGATAATATTCAACCTTTCCTTTTTTAGAAGCAACAGAAAGTTCTAATCCTTCGTTTGCTTCACCTCTCTGAATAAAAAGCACTCCACCTTTATTCTTCGGCAAATTCTCGTAGAACATACTCATATCAGCATAATGTGCATTAGGACTTGTTCCGTAAGTATACTGATACAAAGAAAATTCTCCAATAGAGCCCGGCGGTAATCTTTTAATTACATCGTCAATATCAATTTTCTTATATGGTTTAGTAACATCACTGTCTTCATATTTAGCATGATTTCCCGAAGAATCCAAACCACCATTATAAATCCAAAAACCAAGCGACCAAAGGTCGGAATAGATTCTTGCAAGTGGCATATCCAAATATTTCATTGCACTAATTACAGTATTATATACGCCCATCAGCCCAAGAAGGAAAGTATTTTTTGTATTAGTGTTTCCGCTATTAACAGCAGTTCCTCTTTCTTCGCTGTATTCTTCCCACGTTTCACCAACTCTTCTTGGAAGTTCAAGATTCAAACATTTATATCCATTCTGAGAAGAAGCAGAAATAATTGAATGATAACTATTATTTCCGATATGAACCTGAGAAGTTCCACTCGGCTTGTCTCCTGCAAAAAGTTTAGGAGCAAATTCCTTAACCTGTTCCATCATTGCCATAGAAGCATCGAAAAGGATTTTTTCGCTATTATTTTCTCTAATAGTATGTCCTCTATAAACAATTCCGTACCCATGTTCATCTTCATCAGTATAAAGCGGTTTGAAAGACTGGCTTTCTTCATCCCAGTACATATCATCTCCGCTCCAAGTAAAGTTAGCGATATTAATATGTACAATTTTCTGATTGTATCTCCATTTTTCATCTGCATCAATATCTTCGCAAGTAATGGAACTAATAATATTTCTTACTCCGCTGTCAAAGAAAGTTTCAATCTTATTGCACATTGTAGGATTAGTAGATACAAATTCAGAATATCCGCAAACAAACTGATTTCTAAGACTATCACCGCTACCTGCATCTTGGTCTATATAGTTGATAAGCGGAAGAATAATAAAGTTGTAATTATTTAAAATATAATCACCGTTATACTTACCTTCCGTCCAAGCTTTGAACAGTTCGTAGAAAACTGCTTCATTATTCTTGTCACCGCCACGGTCGCCTACAGTAATAAGAAAAGTAGGTTCGCCACCAATTTCATTAGAAATCATTCCGTACTTAGTTTTGTATCTTACAGATTCTCTCGCATATTCTCCAAAGTGTGTAGTCTGATAATTCTTTCTCGCTCTCCAAACATAAGCAGGAGAATAAACCCCTTCAGAAACTTCAAAGGCATTTACTTTACTAAACGGTCTATAGATTGAATTTCCCGCATTAGCCGAAATAAGCCCATCCCATAATGTTTTAATTTTAGTAGCATCCCAATCAGAAAGGTCATTTGGATGATATTTTAAATAAAGTTCATCAGCAAATTCATTAAAATCAAAAATAGGATTTGTAGTATAGCTGATTCCGGGTTTATTATTTCCGATTGAATTTTCGAGAATTTTGTCCATTGTTCCATTCTCTACAAGCTCATCAATCTTTTCTTCAACGATTTCTTCAATATCAAGCCCACCTTCAACAATCTGTTTAAGTTCATTAATATCTTCAATCGCAAGATTCAGATGTCTAAGAACTTTACAAAGAAGTTCATAGTAGCTAAGAGACTCGTCATAAACAAGCGGAAGGACTTTAGCACACCAAATTCTAAAAGGTCTCATTTCGAAATTATACATATCTTCTCCTTACCATAATTTTAAGAATAAATCTTCCAGTTCGTCAATAATCATCATGTCTATATTAAGTAAATTGTCTCTCCATTCTTTTAACATTTTATTCGGGTCAATATCTCTAAACCCAAACATATGTTCGTTGTAAGCATCTGTTCCGTTTTCATTTTCATTATCTGTAGTTCCTTTTTCCTTTTCAACTCTTGTGTTCCTTTCGTTTGCAATCTGTTCTCCGTGAGTTAAGTTATCTGTTTTTCCATCTGTGAAATCGTTAATTTCTCTCGTGGCATTTGTTAAGTAGGCATTATTAGCAACATCATCTGTAGCGTTCTGAATACCATCAAGACCGCCCTGTGGAGTATCAGAAAATAATGTCCATTTATCACCATGCGAATTAAGAGTGTTCATTGCTCTTTGGTCTGTTCCAGTATGTCTTTCAGTATCAGTTCCTAAATATTTATCTGTATCTTTACCAGTTCTATTTAGTTCTCTTGCATTTTCGAATTCTCCTTCATGAATTTTCGTAATATCATAGTTCCTAAAAGGGTCACGAAGAAGAAGTTCACTTTCGTAAAGTTTATTATAGTATGGCATAATTTCATTCATTTTCATTCTAAGTCTATTATGCCAAAGTCCATACGTTTCATATCCAATTTCTCTGAAGTAGAAGTGGTCAATAATTTTTTTGTTAAGTACATTTCTATAGCTTTCGTCAAAGAGCGGATAATTGAAATCAAAAATTTTATTTACAGATTTAGAAATTACTTCTTCTGTTTTACTACCATCTTGACTTTCAGAATACCCTGCCTTTTCTTCACAGATAAATCTAAGCTCAGTAGTATATTTACTCATCCGTTTCCGCACCTTCCCTTCCAACTTCTGTTTCGTCCTGTACTTCGAATCTTTCTACGTCAAAGTCTTCCTTAAATTCGACCCAAATGTCAGTACCAAAAAGTTTGTTAATCTCTTCGCAAGCTTTCTGCCTCATTTCAAGTCTACTATATCTGCTTGTAATTGTACCACCCAAGTTTCTTGTTACTTCATCCGTAATTAATCTTTCTTTTTTAACTGAGTTGATATTTGAAATACCCAAGTAAGTTAAAGCTTCATTCCAAATTTTAGTCTTTTGTTCAAAAACCTTATCAGCAACAAACGGTGCTCCAGTATTAATTGCTTTAATATTTTCGAAGTCTAAATTTTTATCGCCGTAAATAACAGGTGCATTGCCATCAATTTCTTTATAAAGATTTTTCATAGTAAGTCTGTCATGTTCAGGAGCAATTACAAGTACAGGAGTTTTTTGCGCTCTAAGGTTTACATAGCAGGTTCTATCCAAATCCCATAACTGTATAGCAAAATTCATTAGAACAGGATATGTACTTTTTCTAAGTTTATTATTCCACATAAGAATACATTCTGTTTTGTTATCCATTGTTCTATTGTACCCATTTACTGCATAGGCTCTAACTTTTAATGGTTCTCTGTACACATCAAACCCTCCCGCATAAGCACATTGCAGAGTAAGATATCCCATTTCTTCATCTTTAAAGAATACGGCTTTTCCATCCATATTAAGAACATATTCAAGAAATCTTACATCTACAGTATCAGGAAGGTTTTGCCAATCAAAAACCGAAATAGCAAGTTCGAAAAGTCTATCCAAATAAATATTATAATTAGTATTATTCAGGATAGCACTTTCATCAAAATCTGTTCGTTTTCTTTTCATAGCCACCACCTTAATTTGTTATAGGAGAATTATCTTGCGAATAGTCTAACATAGTTTGTATATTTTTCCACCATGTAATTCCGTTATTGAATATAGATTTAATTTTATCTATAGCTTCATTAGGCATTTCCCCAGTAACATTACATTGTTTTGTCTTAATAAAATTCCATGAAGGTCTTGCGTTATAAGTAGGAACTTCAATTTGATTTACAGCATATCCGTACATAGAGAAAAAGTTATCAATTTTCTTTGCATCTGATAAGTTTACTCCAACTTGAGAAACAAAAATATTTTTTGCTCTTGTTCCAATCATCCCTGAAGAATAATTAGTATTTCCTCTTGCTGTATCTCCTTTATGAGTTTTTACATATAAGTCTGCAAGTTGTCCAGTAATATTTTGCATTCCTGAAACAATGTTACCAAATCCATTAGACGCTCTTTGTACAGCATTTATTTGTCTAACTATTGCATTTTGGTCAGCAAGGAATCCAATACCTCTAATATCTCTGTATGCGTCTGCGGCATAATATTGATGTGCAGCTGCAAAAGCAGAAGTTCCACCACCAAACATTTGCAATGCACTTCCTGCTACACCAAGCATATTTTTCATTCCGAGTGCAAATTCCCCACCCTGTGAAGCTACATATGCTCTATAGCTATCAATAACAAACGGAAGCTGTGGAAATCCTGTCATAATAGTAGAATTCATTTTTCCATCTGCATTATCGTATTTATCAGTAGGATGAATTATAATATCAGGGGTTGGCGAAGCACCACCCGAAGCTGTAAATCTAACTCTCCCTATGAATTGAGTTATTCCCAAATCTTTTTCGTTTTCCCATGCGTTCTGTAAAGATTCTTTATTGTTTGGCTCAATCTTTTCAATCATGTATTGGCTTTTAGTTTCAAGTGTATCAATAGAAATAAACATATATGGCGATGTAAACATTTTAGCATTTTTAGGAATGTAACCGTGTAATTGGTGTGGGTCATTTACTGGGTCATAAAAATACCCACAAAGAGTTAAGTTTTTTGTAGAAGATTTTACAACACTTATTCCGCTTTTTTTCGAAGGAACAAACTCAGAAGGAAGTAAAGTTATACCTACAATGCTATCAGCACCGTTATTTTCTGTCACGGTATTTATAACATCTTCCAAAGCTTTTGCACCTGATGGCGTCATAGGAAATGAAACGTATTTTAATCCTGAAAAAATATTTGCTACAATAGGCAATTTAATCACCTTCTACTCTCGGCAAAGTAATAGTATCTCCAATGTTATAATTTTGCATACTAAAAGAATTATTTTCAAATATATCTATTCCGTATGTCCGTGATTCAAATTTAATTTTAATTATTCCCTGTATAATTGTATTTGATTCTCCTACATTTATTACATCAAGTCGTTGGTCGTTTCCATCAAAATTATAAGTCATAGTTCCTACAGGAATATTTTGAGTCTCCCAAGTTATATCATCTTCTCCCCAATCAGTATCACCGTAAAAATCAAATTTAATTGAAAGAATATTAGTATCAGTATCTCTTATAATATCTGTTATTTCAATAGTTACTGAATTTCCGGGGTCTACATCAATAGTATCTGCGTCAGCATAGAACATAAGTAAGCTATAATTGTTAAAGTTCCATGGTGTTTCTAAACTAAGATTTACATATTCTCCAAAGTCCAAAGGTTCAGGCTCTAAATTTTCGCCAATTACATCTGTTGCTGTGTGCTTTCTTTCTACATAACTTTCTTTCAGTTCCATTTCGTCTAAATAAGTTTGCAGAACATCTATTTCGTAATGAATAAGTGCTGTGTTTTCATTTACATATTCAACATCATTTATAAAAGCATAGAACCATTTGTTTCCGTGCGAAGTATTTTTAAATCTCATATAATTATAATCGTAAATATCATCAGGGTGTTCATTTAATTTAATCGTATTTATATTTTTTCTTTGATATGAATAGGCAGTATATCTTCTTGGCTGATATTTTCTTTGAAGCTGTACTATACTTCTTAAATTACTAAATAATAAATTTTGATAATAAGAAGCAGTATTATTTCCCTGCCCTACAAAATATAAAGTATGTTCATATGTATTATCCCATGGGATATTTTTGAAAATTTCAATATCACTATTAGGTGTTACATAACTCATAAAGTCACCTCTTAAAAGAAGGGGAGAGAACCGCAGGCAAAAAATCCTCTCCCCTATACATAATAAAGTTTAATTAGCTTTCTTTTGTGAGCGTAATAGTATCACCAACATCACAGGAAGAAAGGTTAAGAGTTTTAGCAACTCCCTGTCCTGTATTGTTATCGGAACTATAAAGCGTATCATCAATTTTAGCTTCGATTGCAAAAGCAGAAGTAGTATGTCCACTTGCAGGCATCGGATAAATAAATACACCGTACTTCTGAACAGCTACAAGTTCTTCAACCATATCTTCGGTCTGTACAAATTCAATATTGTTAGGCTGAAGCGAACCAGTAGAAGAAATGTCTGCTTCTATAGTTACGATTCTTGCCACGTCTCCCTCATCAACAGCAGTTACAGTAGCCGTAATAGTAGAAGGCAGAGTAATCGTAGCAGAATTATCTACGAAAACAATAGCGTTAGCAAACGGTGAAGAAGCAACAGTTTTCCAAGTATGATAGAAGTAGTTCCATCTCAGACCGCTTGCAACATATTTTTCCGTAAACTTATTATTGTTATCGTAAACCTGAAACCACTTATCATCAATAATGAGTGCCTTAACCTTTGCCATAATAGCAAGTTCAGCAGAAGTAACAGCTTCAATCCCGTCAGAATGCGCTCTAATAATTTCAAATCTGTCATTATCAAAAGTGGTGAAATCATCAATCAGGAAAAGTCTGCCCATGAAATCAGCCTTATCCATATTGAATGCACCGGCAAGTACATTAACGTCAAACTGAGCGTTATAATCTGCATCCATGAAAATTACCTGTCTGTCTTTAGGAGTATTCGTAAGAACTCCGGCTTCATTATACAGGTCTTTCATAAACGGAAGTTTGTTACTCATTCCTCTAAATGCAATCGCCGCATTAGAATCGGAACTCATATCAATAGCTACAGGATACATCTTACCATGAGAAACTGCTTTAATAATAAGATATTTAAACAGCAGAAATTCATCATACTCAGCGGCAGTATAAACCTGTTCTACAATTTTTGCAATCAGAGAAGTCACACCGTCAGCAGAAAGAAAAGCCTGTTTCAAATCATCATCCTGAATCGTAACAGGGTACATTACTCTCCAGTTCATTACATGGAAAGCACTTCTAACGTCAGGCATATAGCGTTTAAATTCACGCTCTTCTGCTTTTTCGGTATCAAATTCTACTACATTTGCAATAGAAATAAAGATATCTTCTACAGATTCCCCGAACTCTAAATATCCTTTTTTGAGTACATTGTATGGATTATTAAACTGCGCACTTTCAAGATAAACAAGAGCAATTCTGTTTACCAGTGAATTAAGAAACTGATTAGCAAGTGCAGGAGTACCAAAAATAGTTTCTCCAACCTTCGGGATTTCCTTTACACTTGTAATCGTAGGAATACTATTCTGATAATCAAGAGACGCATTTGCTCTAATGACGTTCAGAATATCCATCGTTGAACCATTCAGTTCAGAATAAGCAATTCTTTTAGGCATTAGTTTTTCTCCTTAAATAATTCTTCAAAAGTAGTTGGTGCTTTGGATTCTTCATCATCGTCAGGATTATCGAAATCCTCTTGATGCTTTCCATCCTCAGCAGGCTTCATGAAACGTTCTCTGTATTTTTTTCTCCATTCCGCATCATTCTGTTCGTATTTAGTTTTCCAATCTCCGCTTTCACTGATTTTTGTTTCGTAATCATTTAGACTGTCTGTAATGTCTTCAAGAAAAGAAATACTTTCATCGTCTGTATTTTCTCCGAGAAGTTTGTTTACTCTTTCCATAATTTCTTCTTTAGAAATAATAGCCATTTTTACACCTCATTTTAATTTCCTTAAAATCATCATCCAAACTGGCATATGCTTTTGTTTTTCCGGCTTTCCACCGCCGCCACCACCTGAACCTAATGTACGATAAAACATTATTGCATTCTGTTCAGAATATTTCATATCAATATACCAGTTTTCAGTATACCACTCTGTTACAGAAGTATTATTTGCGTTAGCAAGAAGATAATTATAGAAATATTCTGCATACTGAATTCTTAATGACAAAGAACCATCATCTGAATTCATCCCTTCCCAATGATTATACCACTCAGTAGTAAGTTTTGTCAAATCTGTATCTGTACTTTCCAAAAATTCTGTAAGATTTGCATAATCAGAAGGAACTCCACCAGTAAACCAAATATCTTCATCAATCATAAAAGCAATTTGTCCATCTCCCGAATCAGCAGGATAATTATTATCTTCCAAAAACTTACCTAACTGATAAAGTCTTCCATGTTCAGGGTCAGGGACAGGAACTCCACCGCTTTGCGAAATATTTGTCCACTGCCCAAGTCCATAACCTACATCTAAATCTGTCCAAGTATGCCCATCTTGTTTGTCCTGCCACACTCCCGGATTTATTTGCGATTCCTGATAAAAGTTTCCAAGTATAGCAGAAATTACATAAAGAGAATATCCTCTCCCTTCTGCACCGTTTCCATATCTATAAACTCTTTCATAATTTGATGCAGGAGTTATTGTTGTGTTTATTGCTACATCTCTCGCATAATGTATTGCCGCATCTCCCGAATAATGTTGATGCGCGCCCATTGTTATTCCTTGCCCTATTCCACCTTCATACACCATTTCTGTATGTCCATATGGTGAATTAGGATTTACATACATTTGCGTATATTCTTTGCTTCTCCAAACTATATCGCCTTTTTTCCATTCTCCGTTTTTATCAACTTCAACAAATCCTAAATCAATTAAAGCGGATGGCATATAAGGGGTTGAAAACGGATATCCTGATAAAGGAAAACCACCTGCTTTTAATGCGTAGAAAATAAAAGAAGAACAATCATAACAAATATAATTTCCATATGCTCTTCCCTGATTTCTTTCTGCTGTTGAGTATGCTATGTTCGGGGCGTTACATGTATCTATTGCCCACGAATAAGATTTATTAATATCAGGCATAGTCAAACCCCCAGTAATCTATTCCAACATTTACTCCCAAAAGATGAATCATTCCTCCCGTTTGTTCCGCATTCTACACCGTAGGCTCTTGAAATTTCCTGAAAATGATTAATTGCGTAAACAGTATTATCTCCACATACCCCATCTATAGTGATTGCTTTACCGTCTTTTCCTGTGTACTCTAATGCTCTGAAAAGTGATTGAAGAATATATACATCTGTTCCTTTCGAACCTTTTCTTACTGTTTCGAATCTCTTCATTTAATGTCATCACCACCCAATCTTTCAGTAAGTTTTGTCAACGCAATCGTATTATTGTTTAGGCTTTCAGTAATCTTATCCATTTCAAGCCTATGGGTTTCGTCTTGTTTATCCATTCTGTAATACATCATCAAGCACATAACAATAGGAAAACCCAAAGACCCCACAAGTTGAACAACCTCGGAAAATTCCATCTTGTTTTTCACCTTCCTTCCTACTTCCATTATATCAATATGAGTTGTAAAATAGAAGTATGAAAAATATATACTATGATGGAACTAAATTATTGTCAATGAAAGATTTGAATGGCAATACCCCTGAGATTTATATTGTGACATCAAACCGTTCAGCAGGTAAAACCACATACTTTGGAAGACTTGTAGTAAATAAATTCCTTAAAAATAATGAGAAGTTCGCTTTGCTTTATCGCTTCAATTATGAATTAGATGATGTTGCAGACAAGTTCTTTAAGGATATCGAAGGGTTATTTTTCAAAGAATATACTATGGTATCTGAAAGAAAAGCTTCGGGAATATTTCATAATTTATACTTGGTTAGAAAAAGTGATGATAAGAAAATTCATTGTGGATACGCTATTTCTCTTAACTCAGCAGACCAGTTAAAGAAATATTCGCATATGTTTTCAGATGTGTTCAGAATTTTATTTGATGAATTTCAAAGTGAAACTAACCATTATTGCGCTGATGAAGTAAGGAAATTTATTTCTATACATACTTCAATAGCAAGAGGACAAGGAAAACAAGTTAGATATGTTCCTGTATATATGCTTTCAAACTCAGTTTCAATTATTAATCCGTACTTTGTTGAATTGGGAATCAGTAGCAGACTAAATTCTGACAGTAAGTTTGTGAGAGGTAATGGATTTGTACTTGAACAGAATTATAATGAGACGGTTTCAAACAGGCAAAAAGAAAGTATGTTCAATACTGCATTCGCTGAAAATCAGTATGTCGAATACTCTTCTCAGAATACTTATCTCCAAGATAATATTGCCTTTATTGAAACTCCAGTAGGGAAAAATAAATATTTAGGAACTTTTAGATATGAAGGTAAAGATTTCGCATTAAGACAATATCCTGATTTAGGTATTATTTATTGTGATGACAGACCTGACAAAACATATAAGTATAAAATATCAGTAACGACAGATGACCATAATATAAATTACATCATGCTCAAACAAAACGATTTCTTTATTTCTAATATGAAATTCTATTTCCAAAAAGGGTGCTTTAGATTTAGAAATCTATTATGTAAAGAAGCATTATTAAAAATGATTTCAGTATGATTATCTTTCAGCGTTTGTGTAATCTGATACATAAGGAATAGCACAGAGTGAAATCTGCCTTAATGTAAGTTCGGATATGCTAACCGCCTATTACACACGTTGAATCAAGATAATAAAAAAGGGGAATGTACTTAATTGTACACTCCCCTATATTTTTAAATAGGCTGATAAGGTTCTAAATGCACATCATCGTTTTCACCTGCGTAATAATTCCCCATATCTACAACTGTTTCAAGTATAAAATCTACTGTTTCCTCATAATCAGTTTGATTTTCTATAATAAATATATCGTCAAACATATTAAGTATAGAAATTTCAAAGTATACTTGAGCCATTCTATCATTAGATTTAAATCTGACCATTTTTTCACCTCAATCTTTATATTTCCAATCTTCATTCTTTACAACCAAATTAAATAGCTTTGGTAGATTGTCCTCATGTTTTATCTGAGAAGCTAATTGAATAAATGTATCAACCTTATCATCTATTTCTTTTTCAGTATACCATTTTCCATAATCGTTCTGAAGATATTGTTTATATCTTTCAGCGAAATTATAGATAAGTTTATTCATCTTTTCCATCAGCAACTTCTCTCCTTATCTTTCGAAGCATCCCATTGAAATACTTAACATCAATAAATAAAAAATCACATACACCGTTATAAGCCATCCTTTCTATTTTTTCTTTTTCTAAAGGAACCCATTTATCAGGGTCTTCTCTTATGTAATGCGGATAGTTCGGTGGTAATTTCCCCTTGCACAAATATCTATAATCTTCATAAGTTCTTTCTAAGAACTCTTCAATTAATAACCAATGTCCTTCTTCCATTAATTCATCATCGCATTTCGAATTCACAATCCGTAAGAACCACACCTCCCATAATTCTTTTTGGTAATAATTTTCCGGGAATTTTTATTCCATAATCAAAATCTGTAATTTTTCTTTTAGTTAAAACAAATTCTTTTTCTGATTCTGACATATCATCTTCTGTTTTATTTTCTATCATTGAATTTATAAATAATTGTTTTCCTCTTTCAGGCAATCCTGCACATCTTATATTGTAGTAAGATTTTTCTATAGGCTTTGTGTCTTCGTGTGTAATATGTTCTATATAAGTTTTCTGTCTTACAAACCAACCTTCATCCCAAAAACTTTCTGCCTTCCAACAGCAAAAATTTTTATCGTGAAGAGTTACTCCTTTTATTTCTTCTAAAGATAAATTGCAATGAATTGAATCTGTATCAGCATAAATAAATCCTCTTTTATTTGCTCCGTAATAATTTTTCTGTGCTGTTCTTATTGTAAAATTTCTTGCATAAGAAGTTATGGCAGAACCTATTGCAATATACCCAGGGATTTTTGTATTATCAAATATAGGCGCAAATTCTAATATATTTTCTTCGTTCAATCTGCATACCTTAAAAGAATTATTTGTATTCGTTGCCATTTTTCCATATAAATTATTCAAAAATAATTTTGCCAAGCTTCGTTTTGCTCCAGTGGATTCTAATTTTATTTTCTTATACTTATCTATATACTGGTCAAATATTCCTATCTGTTTTTCAAAATAACATCCACCTATTACTTCAAAATCTTTTACATTGTAATGCTCTAAAAATAATTCATAGTCTGTACAAGTCATTGTTAATTCTACTTTTGCTTCGTGAACTTCACCGTCTAATCCTATATATCTATCATAATATTTTCCGTCTTTCGGATTTAATATGTCAGAAGTTTCTAATGATTCTGTGCTTTTATATAGCCATGTTCCTTTTATCTGTACAAAAGGTAAATGATTTTTCTTTATGTAGAATTTAGTTCTGAATTTTATAAAATAATATTTTTCCTTTGCTTCAGAAGGTATATAATTTCCGTTCCAAAATGTTGGTAAACCATATGGGTAATAACATCCTGAATCGGAATGCATTACAGATGGATATAAACTATTTACATCTAACGTAACACCATTTCTGAAAAGTTTTCTTTCTTTTCCTTTGACTAAATAGCACCATCCACCACGATATGATTTTCTTATAAATTCTCCTGCACTTTTTACTCCGAATATTTCTTCGTCTATTCCGTACTCATACAGATTTGGAAAAATAGAATCATAAACTTTATTGGATTGAAATTCTGATTTGAACTCTTCAAGACAGCATGAACCAATCGTTAATTTTTTATGACCTTCTGTAAACATTATTTCTAATGCTTCTTTTACTACAAGAACATCGTTTGCTATGTATTTCTTTTCTTCTTCTGTTATCTTGCATCCTGCATATCTATATCCTTTGTATTCCATTTCAAGTTTTTTATGTTTGGTCTCAAAAGCATTTCCTATTTCCTTAACAGAAAATGGAAGAAGTTTTAAGGAATCTCTTATTTCTATAATCTTATTTGTCTTTGTCTTTATCGTTATGGAATACCATTGCCCCATATCACTAATCATATATTTGTATGAATTTTTTGGCATATCTTTATTTCTTTGAAATTCATATTCACCTTCACACCCTACTTTTTCTAATGCTTGTTTTAAATTTGTGGAATTTTCAAGGAAGTATAACCAAAAATGCCCATCAAATTTTAAGTTGTGATAATATATTATAATATTTTCATTTGAATTTATGAGATATTCATAAGTTTCAGAAATTGAATGATGTATAATAACTTCTTCTTTCCAAAATTCTGCTATTGCACTGCTCCATACTTCTGTATATTCCTGTCCTTCATAAACAGTTGTCTCAAAGTCTCCTACTAAATAACGGATTTTTCTTTTCATTATACAGTTTCATAGTTCCCCCCATTCTGAAACAACGAAAAAGATTCATTCATGGAAGGAATTTCACCGCCGGATAATATTAAATTTAAAATAACTACACCCGATTCTTTTTTATTAACACCTGTATCGTCCTCATTTGAAGAATATGATTCGGAAGTAAAGTAAGTAATCATATCTTCTACAGCTTCTATTGCTTCAGCAGATGCGTTTCTGATTAATCTTCTTTTTAATGATTTATCCATTCTTTTAAATTTTCGATATAACTTATTGAGTTCAGGATACATTAACTCATCTCCAAGCACTCCTGAATACTCAAATTTTTTAAACATCTCTTCTATTTTTTCTAATGCGTAATCTACTTCATCAGGTATTAAATTTTCTTTTGCTAATTCATCAAGATAAAAATCTTTTTGCTGTTCTTCATATAGAATTCTATTATATAGTCTTTCATATTCTGCTTCACTTGAATAATAGGGAACTTGCGAAGCCTTCATTCCAAATTTTCTTCTGAATTTATCTCTGTAATGTTTGCGAAGTTTGTTTTCAGGCATTAATTATCATCTCCTTCTGATAATTTATAAATCGCGATGTCTTTAATTTCTGAAATTCTTAACATATAGGTATCGCCATCTTCATCTACTAAAGTAATGAAACCACTCAAATTACTTTCGCATAATAAGGCTTCTTTTAGATATTTATGAAGCGCATTAGTATTCATGTCTACTCTTAGATAAAAAGTCGTTTTGTCTCTTAGTGAAACATTTACTTGTATCATTTTTACTCCTCTCTTATTACTTCAATACATAAAACATGCTGTTTAGAAATAAAATATAATTTATCTTCTAAACAATCCCTTATGGCGAATGAAGAAAGTTCTTCATCCTTAAATTCAGCTACAAAATCCTGAAAGAAATATTCTGTTGTCATCACTCTTAATTTTGTTCCTGTTTTAAAATGTATAACAACTTCCGGACCGTAAAATAATTTTTTCATTGCTATCCCCTAAAATAAAAAGGGGGAGAATATTTCATCTCCCCTGTACAGTGCTGATATGTTTCTATTCGAGCGTGCAACAAATATATGTTTTTCCTGATTTCTTGCTTTCTCTCTTAAAGGCAATAACGGAAAAATCTTCACCTTCCATTACTTCAGCGATTCTCGCAAAAGAATTCATGAAGGAATTAGAACCAGTAGAATATCTCTTTCCGTCTTTGTCTACAACTACAATAACTTCATAGCTTTCGTCATCGTCATTGGTTACAGAACACTTTACATAATAATCTACGTCAATTTTAATTTCGTTTCCTTCAGAAAGTTCTTTGTCCAGTTTGAGATTTCCTGTGAAATCAGTAGCCTTAAATTCTTCCTTCTTGGAAAGCTGTCTGCTTGCTTCGATAACTTTGACTTCGTACATCTTTGTTACTCCTTTTCTTCAAAATGTTTTCTTGAATACTGAAAATAATAATCAATATCCATGTCGCACCTGCAATACTTTTCTACAGGCTTCTCATAAGATAATAGCATATAACCGTCTCGTTCACAAGTATCTTGAAGGGATTTCTTAATATAATTATCAGAATATTCCTTAAAGAAAAACTCAGTGGAGTCACGGATGCTATGCGCTTCAGGTTTAAGTTTTTTGTATTTTACTACATAAACTTTTAACCTTCGGCTTACTACAAGTTTCCTCGGCATTTTTTTCACCTTCTTTCTTTGTTAATCAAAATAATGCATAACTGCATCTTTGTCATATTCAATAACTATTCTTACCTCATTTTTTAATGTGTACATTTTGCAAAAACCACATAACAATAGATTGAAACCACCATAAGAACTAAATAATCTTCTAATAGTTTTATTTCTAAATTCTGCCCAAATATATAACTTTCCATTATTGTTATCTTCATATTTGGTTAAATTTCCACCGTTTCTACAAATAAAACTTCTAATTATTAAACCGAACTTTCTTGCTGTTGCCTTATCAATATAAATATTCATATTTTTCCTCCTGTTTAAAATATTTCATCAGCTTCACCAGTAATATTAAGAACAACGTCAATACATTCGTTAATATAATCTGCGAAAGCATGGATTGCATTTGAATCATCATCAAATACTTTTTGAATAATGTAAGCCATATTAGAAAACCTGTAATTATCTTCATTCAATCTATCGGTTTCTAATTTTTCCTGTTTAATTACATCAATAATAGCATTGCATTTTGCGAAATCGCTAATAAGACTAAAAATAAAATCATCAGTTTCTTCCATAAAATCATTTCTACCGTTTTCAAACATTTTTTATTTCTCCTTATAATTTTTTGTTAAATTAAATGAATTTTTTCAGAAATTTCTTCTATCCATTTATCTTCTAACTCAGCATCATAGTTACAAATTTCTGCAATAATTGCAACAAAAAGATTTAAAACATCTTGATTAGTCACTCCAAGTTCTTCCAAAGATGATAAAAAATCAAATGCAAGAATAGCACCTTTTACAACTTTTTCTTTTTCCATATTTCTCCTTTCTAATTACCCCCAATACGTATCCAAATCCATGTTTTTTGCAAAATATTCAGATACTCTGCCAAGATAGCCAAAATCAATACCTTTGTATCTTTCTTTTGCAATCTTGTCTGCTTCTTCTTTTGAACTTGCCTTTATGAAAAATTCTTCTGTGATTCCTTCATAATGGCGTGACTCTCCGCGTAGGACGTACCAGTAATAGTTTGATTTCATGTTTCTTTTTCTCCTTTTCTTTTTATTAGCTTTAAAAGCTTTATGAAGTGCAGAATTTTGTTTTCTGCACTTTTAAAACTTTTAATCAGTGAAGACACTTATCAATAGACTAAAACTATTATCTCCATACGGATGCCCATCAGAAATATAAACTCCAAAATCAAGCTGTCTTTTTTTATATTCCCAATAAGAAATATCGTTAATTATTAAAAAAGCTTTAAATACTTCCTTTGCTTTTACTACAAGCTGTTCAATAGTATAACCTTTATACTGTGTTACTAATTCATACTTGTTACCGTTTTTAGTTCCATAACATTTAATTTTTGCTCTTTCAATAATCATTTTTCTTCCTCCCATTCTTTAAAGAATTTTAAAATATATCTTTTTTCTTCTTTTGTGACGCATTCAGGATAATCAAAACATAAATACGGTTCTTCGATTCCATATTCTTTTCCATAAAATGATACCCTATTAATAACTTCTTCATCATCATCGAGTATTGCAAATCCATATGGATATTTACAAAAACAATCTCCGTTTTTAAATTTCCTAATAAGTATAAATTCATACTTATCGCAATTTTCTATTTTTATATATATTTCTTTTTTCACTTTTCACACCTTCTTTCAAATAAATAACCTATATAATCCCCAACCATAAACAAGACAAAGAATACAAGTAGAATCATTTTATTCACCATTAAAATTCTTGATTGAAATACATAACCAAAACAGGTACATCAGAAATATCTGAATATGAAATTTTCCAAGATTCCTCACCCAATAATCTCTTCCCCTTTTCGTCTTTTAATAAAGAAGGAAATATGTATTTAAAATACAAACTGCTATTGTTTTTGAAGACAAAACCAAAATTAAAAGTATAATAATTACTTCTTATGATTCTCGGTCTTGTGCCTTCATGCTCAGAACAAATCTGCATACAGGATTTAAATGCTTTTTCTTTGTCTTTCGAAAAAGAATCATAGCAATCCCTTAAAGATGTTCTTGTACTATTTTTGTAGCGTTCGAAAATTTGCTTCTGTCTTTTGTTCATCTCTTTTTTTCTCCTTTTCTTTTTATTAGGTTTAAAACCTTTATAAAGTGCAGAAAAAATTCATCTTCTGCACTTTTAAAAGTTTTAATTGGCTGTTAATCTTTTAAAAAGTTCTACGGGAATTGAAATTCCATTTTTCTTATCTTTTATGATATATTCAGAACCTTCATAAACAATTTTAATATCATTTTTCATCTTATTTGATTTTGATTTTTGAAGATTTTGTTTTTTCATTTTTAAATTTTATCCTTTATCTCTCTGAGAATTATTGTAATCTCGTTCATTGTTTTGCTGATTGAATTAAGTAATTTTATAAATTCATTTAATCCTTCAAGAAATACTTCCATCTTTTCCCCTTTCATAAATAAAAACGAAAAAAGAGCGGATTTCTCCGCTCAATTTTCTTTTTCGCCTTGCTTGCCTTTTTGTCTTATTTGCGCTTTTTCGGCGGCTCACAAGGTGTAGAGATTTCTTTCCACTTATCAAGACTCATACCATACTGCGTTTTGAATGTTGTGATTTTTTCTACAAGTGCAATGCGCTGAAAACCGAAGTGTGAAGCTTTTAAATTGTTAGGATGTTTTACTGTCTCATCATCAATTTTGAAGTCTACCATAATAACACTCTTTTTCAAGTCGTCAATGTCGCCGCCGTCAAAATAATAATACTCAATTTTGCTTTTCCATACGGTGGCTTTGACTTCGAAACCGTCAGCAGGAGAAGTTCCATGCTTTACGAAAAGACTTTCGGGACATTCTCTCCAATCTGTCTCAGTTTCTTCGATTGCCGTTACTTTTACAAACTTCTCTTTGAAAAGTTCATTAAAACGCTTTTCGATGAATTCAGTTGAATTCTTTTTTGCCGTGAAAACTTTTTCAGAAGTTTCAAGGGTATCAAGATTAATAGCTACGGCTTTTACATTGTACATTGTCTGACATTTTCTAATCATTCTTTCGTTTTTCATGTTCCGTTTTCCTTTTCTACCATTCCCCCATGGATTTTTGAATTTTGATTTTTGGGGATAGCCTTTTTCAAGAATTGCACTTGAATAAATCCGCTTTTCGGAAAAGGCTTTTTTCATCTGCCGTACCATAGTTACGGCGATACAACGCCACTACTTGTTACTATTCTGTTGCGCTCATCCCCGACTCAACGTAGGCGGTCTTGCGGTCAACGTGTGCAACCATTTACGGCGGTCTGACCATCCCTGTACTACTTGCGCCCCGCTACTATGGAGCGGTCAAGGGTTAGAGGCTGTCGGGCTGTCGGGCTGTCGGGCT
>JAGCLR010000247.1 GCA_017646885.1 Methanobrevibacter sp.
GATATGAGCTATTTTAATTTATAAAATAAATAATCAATGCTTAAAATTAAATCAAGAGTTGATTTTTAATGTTTAAAGCTGAGTTAAGTGATTCAAGTATTTTAAAAACCAGTTTTGATGCTATTTCATCAATTGTTGATGAAGTACAAATCCAAACTGATAGTGAAGGTTTTCGTTTAGATGCCTTAGACCGTAGTCATATTACTTTTGTTCATCTCGAACTCAAATCTAGTTTATTTGATGAGTTCATTTGCGATGAACCGGAAAAGATCAATATTGACACAGATGAGTTAATGAAAGTATTAAAACGTTCTAAATCTAATGATCGTGTCTTAATGTCATTAGATGAAGGAAATCTTATTCTCACTTTTGTTGGTGAAGCTACAAGAACTTTCAAAATTAGATTGATTGATATAGAATATGATTCTCCTGCACCTCCTTCATTGGATTATCCAACTGAATTTGAGATTCCTTTCACACTTTTAAAAGACTCAATTCAAGATATGGATATCTTCTCTGATAAAATCACTTTAATGGTAGATCAAGAAAACTTCTATGCATCTGCTGAAGGTGAGTTTGGAGATGCAAACATTGAATATTTACATGGTGAAAAAATAGACACTAAAGCTAAATCCATTTTCTCTTTAGAAAAAATCAGAGAAATGCTTAAAGCAGACAAATTCTCTGAAATCGCTACTATCTGTCTTGGAAACGACATGCCATTGACCTTAAGTCTTAAAATGGTATCTGAAGACGGGGAACTCAGTTTCTTGCTTGCTCCAAGAATTGAATCTGAAGACTAAATTATTTAGCGTGCAATAAATTAATTTTCTTAAATTAATTTATTCATTTATTTTTTAATAGCAAATATCTATTTACACCATTTAACATTTTTTTATACATTATTAACTTTATTGAAACGATTCAGTATTTAGCAAGAAATTAATGGCTGTAAATTATTTTAGATGATTCTTATGCAAGGCGACTTTTTTCAAGTATTACGTAGAGTTCAAAAGGAGGAACGTAACAAATCCTCTCTAGCAAGAGTGGATAATGATTTTTATAAACACATACGTGATTATATTAGGGATTTAGAGCGTTCTGTAGCTAGTGATCCTTTTGGAAATGAGCAATTGTTACTCAATAATGCTCAAAGAATTGCCACTGAAATCTGTGAGCTTAGAGAATCCAAGATAACTCAAGCAGCCAATAACAATATCTACAGATCTTTTCTTTTGTTCAAGAAGAACAATCCTCAATTTGACCTATTGGATACAACTCCATTGAATCTTACCCCTGAAGAGGAAACATTGTATTTCTCATTGATGGACGCACTTAAAAACCATAGATATAGAATTTCTCTAGATGAATACACTGAGGAATCAGCTATTGAAGTGAATTATGAAGAGGATGAAGATTTTGATGAGGATTACGATGAGGATGAAGAAAGCTCTTTTGTAGAGGATTCCTATAAATCCAGCAGTTCTGTTGAAGAGGAAAGTCTTGTTTCTGATGATATGGAAGATGAGATTTCTGATGCTCTTGGCGAATCTAATGAAGTTTTGGATAGGTTAAATCAAATCAAGAATGCAAAAGTTATCACTGATGAAACTTATGAAAACATTGATAAGCAAGTAGCTAATCAAATGTATCCAGGTCAAGACACTGCTGACAATGCTCAAGAGATTGGAGAAGTTGAAGAATCTGAAGGAGTTCAAGACATTGCAGACAATGTTCAAGGGATTGAAGAAACTGAAGAAGCTGAAGAAGTTCAATCCACTGCAGAAGAAGAATCTAAAAATGAGAGTCCTGTTTCAACAGATCCAGAGGACTTTTACAAAAATCCGGATAGTCAGTTTGTAGATTTGGACAAATTGGAACCTAATTATGATGATGACTATTATAATTCAATAGCTACTGGATCCAATTATGCTGCTCCAAGTGAAGATGACTTCAATCTTATTTTTGCAAAACCTAAAGGAACTCCTAAAGCAGAATCTGCAAATGCTGAAATAGAGCCATTAGCTAAGACCCAATCCACCCAATCTGAATTAGGATTTTCATCTGGTCTTGATGCAAAGGAAAAAAAGATTAGCCCTTCTGATGGTTTTGATAAGGCTATTGATAAATCTATTGATACAGCTATTGATGATGTTAAAAAGGATAATGCTCCTAAAAAACCTGTCGATAAGACAAGAGGAGGATTATTTGCTAGAGATGAAATAGAAAATGCAACTGTTGTCATCAGTGAGGATGTCGGTGAAATGGTAGGAATTGATGGAAAGGTTTATGGTCCTTTCTTGGCAAATGATGTTGTTATCTTGCCTAATATAACTGCTCAGATTCTCATTGACAACAATAAGGCAAGTTTAGTAAAATATTAAATTTCTATTCATCCATAATCCATCATCTTATCTAACTATTTTTATATAATTATTATATAATATACAAAGGTTTATATATAGATAATAATCATATATAATTAATGTATCTATAATAATATGATATTTTCTTATTTTAAAATATTTTTTTAATTATTAGATTCCAAGATTTACAATTTGTTAAATCTTTTTTTAAAGTTTTTAAACTTTTTAGTTTATTCTATCAATGATTATTAGATTATTTGATGTAAAAATATTTTTTATAAGAATGTGTAGATACTCTCATGCTCGTAGGAAACTGAAAAATGTTCTTATTAGTATGTTATAATTTATCCTCATGCTAAATGGAAACCTAAACAGTTCCAATTGGTCTGTTGTAATTATTTATTATATAATCTGTTAATTAAGTTCTAAA
>JAGCLR010000248.1 GCA_017646885.1 Methanobrevibacter sp.
CAATCAAGCAATTCAACTTGGTCAATGGTTGGAGAAATGGTATAACCGGATTTACCTGCCCTTGCAGCATTGATTTCAAATTCACCATCAAGCAAGGTAATGTCACCATAAACGGATGCACCGTCTTCTTCAGGCATTAATCCTAAATCTTCACGGGTAGCGCCTAATGCCACTTCAAGGTCTTCTCCTACAATGTTGGATTCCTGTTGGTTATTGAATTCAATACCCCAACCTTCAGAGATATAGTACATTTCCCTGATAGTTGCAGTCTTGTCTCTTAATACTAAATCCTTACAGAAATTAGCAACATAGACCATTTGCCCTAATTTTCTGATTTGCTTTACATTTCCAAGAGACCTTTTACCGAATCTGTCTCCAAGAATGTAATAGCGTTTATCTGGATCGTAAACAATATTACCAGTACCTCTGGAAGGAATTCTTAAGGTAGGTACTTTCTCTTTTTCAACATCCTCTATAATTTCTTCACCAAAAGCCTTGAGTTTATTGAAAGTGTATTGTCTTCTTTGCTCTTTATGAGTATGTTTATGAGTAGTAGTTTCTTCAGCCATCTAATCATTCCTCCAAGTCTTCTGAGTCAAACAATGTAGACTGTCCAGTTTTTTTAGATTTTTTCTTTCTAGGTTTCTCATCATCTAAGAACGCTTCATCCAAATCAGATTCTTGGACTCTGTCCTTACGACTTGAATGTTCCTTGTCTACAACATGACCGAATTCATCAAGCTCTTCAAGTAAGGAATCTACGTAATCTTCCTCTTCTATCTCTTCTTCAACCTTTTCTCCCATTAATTCTGCTAATGCTCTTCTTGTAACCTTAGCAAGAACCGGTTTATAATCAGGAACGTTAGTTTCAGCAAGTGCTGCTGCCTCTTCAATGATAACAGGAACATAGTCTTCAAATATTTTAGATCTCATAGCTTTTTCCTTTTCAGCTTTTTTGGATCTGATATGTCTTTGAAGCTTTCTTGCTATTTTCATGGTAGCTTGTCTGATTTCATGAACAATTTCAGGTTCCGGTGCAATACTTTGCTTACCAGTGGATAAATAAGGAACTTGAGTTGAAATGATGTTTACAAACAAGGTAAGTGGAGTGTTATCCAAGTCTCTAAGACCGTATCTTCTCCAATCAATGGATTTCAATGCTTCTGTAATAGCACAGCTTCCTGCATCGAAAGTCAATGGAACTCTGTTTGCAAATCTTAAGATTTCAGATTTCCTTTGCTCATTCACTATTCTACCAGCATCTCCACCATAAGCAATACCTGCTTCTACAATGAATGCTACACCACCTTTATAGGTAACAGGAGCTCTGGTAATGGTAGTGATGAACTCCGGCTTAAGAATTAATTTCATACCTTTTTCAATTTGCTCTTCACCAATAGGAATAAGACCTGAGGTAGGAGGGGCCATGAATTTCATTTTACCGAATGCTTCCACAATAGCTTCAGCTTCTGCCCAAGTCATGCTTTTTGGACGTTTTTTCATGTCAATGCCAGTAAGCTCTTGAAGCTCTTTGATCTTCTTGGAAGACATTCTTGATAAATTAGTTGTAAGCATGCTTTTGAAGTTTCTTTTATCAGTGGTTTTTGCAATGTGAGTAATATCGTCAGCAGTTACACCTTTAGGGTGAGGCAATACCTCTTTAGGCAATACTGGAACGATTTCAGCAGCTCTTTTAAAGATGTATTTATGTCCTTTAGGATCTCTAAATGTAATCTTTGCATGAGGGTTAGCAATCATGGTTCTACGAATGTACTCAAATGCCCCTTGTTCTGCTAATGAATAGGACACTTCTTTAAAATGGAGTTGGATACAAACACCAGTGCTTTCTGGAGTGAAATGCTCAGTTTTAATGATATCTCCAACGTTGTTTTTTACATCCATTTTAAATTCCATTTTGACACCTTTAAGTTCACCATCCTCTTTCCATCCGGAAATTACATGGGTGGACTCACCAGTAGTCATTTGGGATAAAAGTACACAACCACTACAACCTAAACCTTGTTGTCCTCTTGATTGGATGTTTCTAAATTTGGAACCAGCAAACATCTGACAGTATACTTGGGTTACAAATTCCTCAGGAATACCTGGACCATTATCGGAATGTCTTAATAGATAATGCTCTTTACCGAGTTGCTTTAAATCAATTCTAATTTCCGGCAAGATTCCTGCTTCTTCAGCAGCGTCAAAACTGTTTGTAATCAATTCGTGGAAAACAATAGTTAAAGATCTGATTTTACCGGAAAATCCTAACATCTGTTTATTTTTTCTAAAGAACTCTGATGGAGTCAATTGGTCAAAATTCTCAAAGAGTTCTTGCGCTTGTTGAGACAAATTAAACCTCCTTTACATAGTTTTTAATTAACATATGAATTAATTAAACTAATCATTAAATAATCAATAATACTTAATTATTTAAAGTACTGAAATTTTCATAAAAATTTCCCTTAAAAAATATAATAATGATTTTTTATATGGTAATGTAATCATAAAATAGCATATATTTAATAAATATCTTATTAAAAATATACAAAAATTATTTTTCTGGAAAATTTTTATACAAAAATGAAAAAATTACTAAAATTTTAGACAATATCATAACCAAAACATTATAAAAGTATGTCAAAAATATAGTAAATATATCACTATATATACATATGTTGTTGAAAGTATATAAAAGTTTTTAATTACTATCAAAATTTTAATAAAAAAATCATCACATAGCATAAAAATTTAAGCTAAATATAATTAAATTACATCACATCAAAAAATATTGTTAAAAAATATTAAACCATACATATATCTTTAGTGAAAAATAACAATTAATTAAGAAAATTGATTCGGACAAATAAAAACAATATCAATTTGTAAAAATAAAATTAATATAAACAGATATTAGAAATAAATTTTTAGAAATTAAAAAAATAGGAAAAATAGAAAAATAGTAGAAATGAAAAAAATAAAAAATAAAAATCAAGATGGTTGATAGATAAAAAATAAAAAAGTAGTGAAAAGGTAAAAGAAAAAATTTCTAATCTAAGTCATCACGGAATTGGATCTCATCTCTCTCAATTCCAACAACTTCCTTGAATTCTTTCATTTTACGTTCATTCTTCTTATTTTCTAAAAATGCATAGACAGACTTATGCCTTGATCCATTAAGAATCATTTCAACTGCTTCCTTAGCGACCATCACATTTTGAAGTTCACCAATCAATGAAACAGTCTTGCCATAAATAGCCATGTCAACTTCAGCCATATCAACAATTATTTCTCTGGTTTTTCCATCTTTTCCAATTATTCTACCTTTGTATCTTGCCATAGACTTTTTGGATTTTCCAATATACAAAGGCAATTTGATTATTTCCAAATAAGTATCATCTTTATTTAATTTTAATGCTACACGAGGATTGAATCCACGAGCAATAGCTTTTACAATATGATTTGCTTTCCATACACCAAGAGGATCTTCCATATTTTCATTAGGATAAATAGCTACAGTGCATTCCTCACTATCAATATCCAAATGAGTATTGGTTGCATTTTCAATTAATTGTTTGGTTTCTCCTTTTGTTCCAATTAAAGCACCTACTCTATCTGCAGGAACTCTAAGATAATCAGTTTCCGGCAATTTATTCACCTCTTTGATTTATTTTATAAATTTCAGAATTATATATTAAATATTTAAATTAAATTTAATAAATATTTTGATAAATATTTTAATAAAATTTTGATAAATATTTTTTAATTGGTTAATATTAAAAATTATTTTAAATAACTATTAAAATTAAAAAACACTCAAAATGGAAACCTAATTGGAACTTAAAAATATTTATTTAATATTAATAAAAAATAGATTTCCTAAGAGCATTTGAAAACTAATATTCTTTAATATCCATTCAAGAGAAGTTATTGATAATTAATCTTTAATAAGACGATTAGTTAAATCTTCAATGGAAGTGTCTACACCCATCTTAGAAAATTCAAAGCTAATGTTTTTTATGTCTCTTTCAAGTAATTCCCCAGCTATAATATGGTCTTTTACAACAGATTGGGAAACATCTATAATCACTGGCTCCTCATCAAAATTCAGAATATTATAGCTTGACAAGTCACCATGAATCAAATTGGCCTTGTTTATGAACCTATCCATCTGATCCACTAATTTTTCATAAAAGTCAATTGGGTCCTCTGGAGGCAAGTTCTTAACTGTTGGTGCTGGATTTCCCTCTTCATCACCAATGAACTCAATGATTAAAACATTGTTCAAGCTTGTTATGGCTTCTGGAACATTCACTCCTGCATCCTTTAGCCTTGTCAAATTACGGAATTCCTTATTAACCCAATTGTTGATCAGTTGTCTTTTATTGCTTGACCCAACATTGAAACGTGGGTCTCCTGCAATGTAATATTGCATTTTCTTAA
>JAGCLR010000249.1 GCA_017646885.1 Methanobrevibacter sp.
CTAGAATGGCGCTTATGGACATTACAGAAGATGCAAAGGAACCTTTATTCAATCTTATCAAGGAAGATTATGAAAAGATTAAGGAGACCGAATACTACAAGGATTACTTGGATAATCTAGGTCCAAAGAAGAAAAAGTTCTTCCTTGATGTCCTGAAGTATGACAATTATTATGAATTCAAAAAGGAAAATCCGGAATACTGATTTGAATTTTCAACTTGATTTTTCAATTTGATTTTTTTTATTAAATGAAAAAAAGAAAAATAAAAATTAATGATTAAAATATATTGAATAATTATAAATAGTATAAAACATTTATAAGTAATTACAATAATATATAAAAATATTAGAAGATTAAAATTACAAAATTTTATTATCTAAAAAAAAGGAGATTTAAAATGGACGCAGTAAAAATTGCAGCATTGTTTATTATTTTTATTATGGTTTTCAGTGCAGTGGCTACTTTCATTGCATATGTAATGTAAACCAGAAATAATAAAATAAAAAGCTAAATGCTAATAAAGATTTAAATCTAATCAATTACAAGAAAATTTTAATGTGGAGGATAAAAAATGGTAAAATATAATATTGGTGCAGTAGTTGCAGAATTTAATTATGATATTACTCATATGATGTTAGAACTTGCAAAAGCAGAAGCTCAAGTTCGTGACTGTGAAATTACAAAAATTGTAATGGTTCCTGGCGTATTTGATATGCCACTTGCAATCAAGAAATTAACTGAAGCAGACAAAGAAGGCAAAATTGACCTTGACTGCATAATCACTTTAGGTACTGTAATTGAAGGTGCAACCGATCACGACCAAATCGTAGCTCAACATGCATCCCGTAAGATTGCTGACTTATCCTTAGAATGGGGTAAACCAATTTCCCTTGGTATCAGCGGTCCTGGAATGACCAGATTAGATGCACACAGAAGAGTTAGCTATGGTAAAAACGCTGTTGAAGCAGCTGTTAAAATGTGTGACAGATTACAGGATATTTAAATTTAATAAAGAATTCTTAAATGAATTCTTTAAAACTTTTTTTATAAAAACTATCGATTCGATATAGTATTTTCAATTCTATTATTTTTTAAAGTTTATATTTAGATGATAATATGGCAATTTTAAAACCTGAAGAGTTAAAGGAAAAATTTGATGACCCATGGATTGCTCCATATGAGAAAGTCATTACAATGGCTGATGGAGATATTGTAGAACTTATTGAATACCACCCATGCCCAAGCGGTTCCAACTGGTTGCTTTATCAATACCAACACAGCAGTGAACTTATCATTGATGCTAAAAGAGATGGAAACAAGCACACCTACCTCTGTAAAGTAGGCAAAAAGCCAATAGACCTTAAGGCAAGTATCAATGCTGCTGGAATTGAAGAAGTGGCAATTGATGAAGAGGCAAAGGAAGTTAAAGTCACTCACGGAGGCCTTGCTGGTGCTGGTGTAGGTGCCGGTATGTGCAGAGGAATGGGAGAAGGTGTCAAATACGTGGATGTCCTTGAAGTCGGAGGAGGCAGTAAGGAAGGAAAAGCTACTGTTGTAACTCCAAAATACGAGAAATTAGTCATTGGAATCGATGACACAGACGTTAAGGATGCAGGAGCAACTTGGACTATGGCTCATAACATTGGCCTTCAATTAAAAGAGGAAGGATTCGAGTATCTTGACCATATTATCGTTCAGTTATTCCCACATAATCCTCACAAAACTCAAAACTGCGTTTCAATTGCACTTACCTTCGCTGTAATGGAAGAGGACAAGGAAAAGCTTATCTCAAGGCTCATTGAAATCCTCGAGCATGACACATTATCCGATAAGACTGCAATAGCTATTCTTGAAGGAATAGGAATCCCACCTGAACTTAGAGAATATGCAATGGCTACAAAAACAGGCATGATGGATGTTGAAACTGCTGAAAAGCTTGCAGAAGAATTGGACATCCCACTCATTGCAGTTACAGGAGACCAAGGTAAAGTAGGTGCACTTGCAGCTTTAGGTCTTCATGATGATGTTGATGAGGCTGTTAAAGTTTATTACTAGTTCAAACTTTTAAAAAGTTTGAACAAATTTTTTCTTTTTTTTATTTCATTACTCTTTTTCCACTGATTTTACATAATCATCCAATAAATTAAAGAGATCTTCTTTTGTATTCATTTTGAATATTTGCTGCTTTAATTCAATTGTTCTTGGCAATTTCTTAACATAATATGCTGCTTGAGATCTCATTTTGGGAATTGCAAATTCCTCTCCCTTGACTTCAACAAGCATATCTATATGTTTTTTCAGTGTTTCCATTCTCTCTTCCATTGAAACTTCATATGGAAGTGTGCCGTCTTCAAGATAGTTTACGCAATCTCTGATAAGCCATGGGTTTCCAAGTGATGCCCTTCCAATCATCACTGCATCACAAGATGTTTCATCAAGCATTCTTTTTGCATCAAAGCAGGACTTGATATCCCCATTTCCAATAACTGGAATATTCACATTTTCCTTGACTTCCCTTATAATGGACCAATC
>JAGCLR010000025.1 GCA_017646885.1 Methanobrevibacter sp.
AAATAATTAAAAAATTATTTAAAGAATCTTTTAAAAAATTACTCAAAAATCTTAAAAAATTCTTTAAATGATTCTAAAATAATTGGAATATCAAAAAATTATTAAAAAAATGATTTATTATAAATAAACCATTTTATATTAATAATTTTTAATTTTACAATTTCACTTGCATTAAATTTTTAACAATTTATGCAGTTTCATTTGTTTCAAGACGTTTCCAGTCGTAGATGTTACCCCAAATGTCTCCACCGTGTGGGTAGATAAGGTGAGTACTGTTGGAAATGTCTAAGTCATCACTTACAAAGTAAGTGTAGTCCATAGTACCAATCCATAAGAATGAATTGTGGGAAGTAGCTTGTTTTGCAGCTTGCTTCCAAGTACTGTAGGAAGCATCGGCAGGTTGAGCCATTGCTGTATCAATTAATGCATCTACAGCAGAATCTTTAAGATTTCCTGGGTTATCATAACCTACACAAGCGACATCTGAACCGTATTGGTGCTCAATTGAGTATGGATCTGCAGAACCGAATCCCCATACAACTCCTTGACTGTATTTGTCTGGGTCAATTTCATCCCAGCTTGCACCTTTAGGAGTAATTTCAATACCTAAATCTTTTGCTTGCTCTGCTAAAGTTACTGCAATTGCTTGTCTTTCAACTGCGGATGCTTTATAGTATACAGTGAATTCAGCTCTTTGACCGTCTTTTTCTCTGATACCGTCACCATCAGTGTCTTTCCATCCTGCTTGTTCAAGAATGGTTTTTGCTTGATCTACTTGACCATCTTTGTATCCAGCATCAAATGCCCATGGTAATTGGTCAGCCACACCAGTGTAGGATACATTACCATATCCGTTTAATGCACCGTCTAATAATTCTTGTCTGTCAATACCAATAGCTAAAGCTTGTCTAACAGCTGGGTCTCCAGTTACATTGTTACCGATTGCAATACCATCTTCACTTGTTTCTCCTTCATCCATTGTGGTTGGTAAGGAAACACCACGTACATCAATGGAATCGAAGTATTCCATGTGGTAACCATCGATTTTTTCATCTGCATATGCTACTGCTACTTCAGCAATGTCAACATCTCCATTTTTAACTGCTGCAAATGCGGCATCAGGGTCAAGGAAGAGGTTAGTAATTTTGTTGAAGTAAGGTTCTTCACCATAGTAATCAGGGTTTTTCTCTAAGATGAATTGTTGACCTTTGTCCCATTGAGCTAATTTATAAGGTCCAGAACCGATTGGGTTTTGACCGTATGTTGCATTGTCATAAGTAGCTTCTGGAACGATACCCACATCAGTCAATTTGTTGATGAATGTGGAATCCGGTTGATCAAGAGTAAAGACTACTTTATCTCCATCTGCTTTAGCTTCTTCCATATGGGTTAAGTCTGCACCTTCTCCAAACTCTTTAGCAGTGTTGTAGGAGAATGCAACATCTTTAGCGGTTAATTTGGAACCATCTGTGAATTTTACATCATCACGAATGGTTACAGTATATGTTTTCAAATCACTAGATATTTCATAATCTGTTGCCAAGTCATTTACAAATTCGTTATCTGCATTCCTTTTCAGAATTGTACTTTGAATTAATGGGTCTGTTCCGGAATCGTGGTATCCCCAACCGTGCATTGGGTCAAAACCGAACTCCGGTTCTTCACCGTGTGCTGCTACACAAGTGATTAACTCATCAGGAGCATGTTCAGATCCTCCTGTTAAAAAGTCAAACCAGCCTGCAGAAGCAGAACCTACGCTGATAATTGCGATTAATACAATTACAGAACCGACTAAAATCTTTCTATCCATATAATTTCCTCGTTAAATTACTTAAAAAAAATAACATCCCCTAGTATTACTATTTTAAACAAAATTCAAAAAAAGTAATACTAATTTTAAAAAAGATATTACAAATATAAATATGACTTTAAAGTATATAAATGTAATACATTAATCTAAAAAAGTATTACTTATTTGAAAAAAATTAGTGAAAAAGTAATAAAAAAGTATTAATAAAAATGCTTAAAAATAAAAAAAGTAATACAAAACCAGGTTAAATATAAAAATAATTGAAAAAAATAGAAAAAATTAGATAAAAAGCATAAAATAATAATTAAATAATAAAATAAGAAAATAATATAATAAGAAAATAATAAAAAATAAATAAATATTAATTAAAAATAATCCAAAAAGGGAATAATATGAAAATATTATTCTTTTAGGTATTCACAAACCTTTTCACCTGCAAATAAACATACTTCAACACAAGGAGACTTGTCATCACCATCTTTTGAAATGTATCCGCAGGTCACAGATTCGTACTCATCCTTAAATTCATTAAATAATTTTTTACTAGCTGATGCAATTTGCTTTTCATCTGCCCCTAAAAATCCTAAAGCCATAACTGCACCAGTTACAGCACCACATGTACCTTCAGAGAAAGTTCCTCCAATACCTCCAGAGAATCCTTTAGCAAGAAGAGCCAATTCTTCAGTAGGCATACCTGCAACTTCACAGATTCCCATAAGAGTTGCTTGTGAACAACTGTAATCCTCTCTGTACTCTTCAATTTTTTTTACTACTTCATTTGAATCCAATTCCATAATAATCCCTCACAACTAATTTAAATCAAATTTTGAATAATTCGAATTATTTAAAACATTGTTATAATTAGTATAAACTTTAATATTAATAAATTTTTATAATCGGTTAAAGAAAAGAAAAGAAAAGGATGAATAATTAAAATAAAAAGAGTAGGGAAAGAAAAAATAAGAATTAATAAAAAAGAAAAAATTAGTTGTGATAGGTTTCACAACTTTGTCTGTTTAAAGCATGCTTATGAATATGCATATGCTTTATTCCATTATCTGTTTTGATTTCATCAATTATCTTAATACCATCATGTGAATGGGAATGCTCACCATCATTATGGAAGTGATAATGGGAATGTTCCACATTTTCAGTATCTATTTTCTTAATTGAATCATCAAATTTTCTGTCATAGAGCAATGCTGCATTAAGCACTACAAGACAAGATCCTGCATTGTGAACAATAGCACCGGTTACAGGATTCAATAGTCCTAAAACAGAACAGACAATAGCTACTGCATTGATTGTCATGGAAATGATGATATTTGCTTTAATAGTAAACAATGTTGAATTTGAGAGCTTTTTAAGATAAGGGATTTTACCGATATCATCACCTAAAAGTGCAATGTCTGCAGCTTCAATTGCAACATCACTACCAACAGAGCCCATTGCTACACTTACATCTGCGGTTTTAAGTGCAGGTGCATCGTTTACACCATCCCCAATCATACAAACCTTTTTGCCTTCATTTTTGAGCTTTTCAATCCAAGCAAGCTTTTCCTGAGGAAGCAAATTACCATATACCTTTCCAATTCCAACTTGGGAAGCAAAATAATTAGCAGTTTCAGTATTATCCCCTGTAAGCA
>JAGCLR010000250.1 GCA_017646885.1 Methanobrevibacter sp.
TATCCTTTGGAGAGAAGAAATTTGTCCTATAGGAATCGTCATATGAATTGGAGATTATGAATGACTCATCATCACAATCGGAGAAATTGATTACATCATCGTTTTCATCCTCTTCGAAACTTAATTTCCATTCCTTTCTGCATGGCTGCAAGCAATCTCCACAATTAGCGCTTCTGCCATACAATCCATAGCTCAAGAAGCATCTGCCGGATATTGCCATGCACATTGCACCATGAATGAACACTTCAGTTTCAATAGATGAATTGCTTTCTTTAAGTTTCTTAATGATTTCCTTAATCTCTTCTAAAGACAATTCTCTTGATAGAATAGCTCTTTTTACACCTAATTTCTCCAATGTCTTCAATGCATAGAAATTAGTTGTATTCTCCTGAACGCTCATATGGGCTTCAAGGCCATTTTCAACTGCCAAATCTATTAATGAAATGTCTGATAGGATGATTCCATCTGCACCGTATTCCTTGATATAGGGTAATTGCTCTTTTAGAATTTCAACATCTTCATCTTTCATTATGGTATTGGTGCAGACATATAGCTTAGCTCCATACTCCCTTGTCATTTCACTTGCCTTTTTAATGTCTTCAAGGGAAAAATTACTTGCATTGACCCTCATATTCATATCTTCAAGGCCTATATAAACTGCATCTGCACCGTTTTTCAGTGCACTGGTTAATGAAATAAAATTTCCTGCAGGAGCTAACAATTCCACCATAAAAACAACTCATAATAAATTAGGTAATCTCATAAAAAATTAATAAAAATAATAAAAATAGAATTTAAAAAATAAAAAAAGATGAAATATTATTCATCTTCTTCTGCTGCATCTCTTAAAGGTTGATAATAATCGTAGTAAGATTCCGCTTCTAAATCATCAGGAATCTCAGTAGGATAGTCCTCATTGATACATCCTAAGCATAATTTGTCTCCATCAATGCCAATGGCTTCAATAAGAGATTCAATGCTGATATAACCTAAAGTTTCTGCACCTAACTGTTTTCTGATATCATCAATTTCCAAATTAGCAGCAATCAATTCCTCTTTAGTAGCAAGAGCAACACCGTAGAAACATGGTGCAATTACTGGAGGGCATCCTATTAACATATGGACCTCTTTAGCACCTGCTGCCTTAAGGATTCTTACTAAGGATTCGGAAGTTGTACCTCTAACGATACTGTCATCGATTACAACAACACTTTTTCCTTCAAGTTCATGTCTTAATGGGTTTAATTTAAGTCTTACAGCAATTTCACGCTCTTCTTGGGTAGGCATAATGAAAGTTCTTCCAACATATCTGTTCTTTATTAAACCTTCACCATATGGAATGCCTGAAGCCCTTGCATAACCAATAGCTGCAGGAATTGATGAATCCGGAACAGGCAATACCAAATCTGCATCAATAGGGTTTTCCTTATACAATGCTTCACCGATTTTAAGTCTTGTATCGTAAACGCTTTTCTCATCTATTACGCTATCAGGACGGGCAAAGTAAACATATTCA
>JAGCLR010000026.1 GCA_017646885.1 Methanobrevibacter sp.
GAAAAATACTAGTAATTGTATTTATCCTCTATCACTTGACCATCCTTGATCTTTATGGTTCTTTCTGCCAAAGCGGCAACACCATTGTCATGTGTAACTATAATCAAAGTCACATTATAACGCTCATGCATTTCCATAAGCAGATTCAATATCATTTCTCCTGTCTTTGAATCAAGAGAACCTGTTGGTTCATCTGCTAAAATTATAGATGGGTTATTCACCAATGCCCTTGCAATAGCTACCCTTTGACGTTGACCTCCAGACAATTTGTTAGGCCTTTGCTTTTTCTTATCATCCAAACCTACAGCATGGATGATTTCACTTGCCTTTTCCTTCATTTCCTTATTTGACATGCCAGTAGGAAGTAGTGGAATCTGGACATTGTCAAAAACAGACAAGTTAGGAATCAGGTTATGCAATTGGAAAACAAAACCTATTTTTTCCTGTCTGAATTCGCTTAAGTCCTTCTCTTTTACAAGGTCGATACCATCAATGTAGATCTTTCCTCTTGTAGGCTTATCCAAAGCGCCAAGCATATTCAAAAGGGTGGATTTTCCAGAACCGGAAGGGCCAATGATGGATACGAATTCCCCTTCAAAAATATCCAGGTTTATTCCATTCAATGCCTTAACAGTTCCTTTATCGTATTCCTTTACAACATCAAATAGGCTGATTAACGGTTCCTCATAATAATATTCCTCGCCATCCTCACCGATGAAGGTTTCATTATAGATATATTCATCATCAGGATATGCATTCTCATTTTCTATGTAACCATCCATAAAATCACCTATTCATACCTCAATGCTTCTGTTGGTGCAAGCTTGGATGCTTTATAAGCAGGATAAAGCCCACCGATTATTCCAACAATGATTGTAATTCCAAATGCAAGTATAAATGTCTTAGGAGAGTAACCTAATGAAAGATCATTAACTTCAAGTAGTCTAAATCCTACTTCAGGGATTAGGATTCCAAATATTGAACCTATTATACCAGACAATGTTGTTAAAACCAATGTCTCACCTAAAATCATGAGCAGGATCTTTCTGGATTTCCAACCCACTGACTTTAAAACACCGATTTCCTTTGTCCTTTCATAAACAGCCATGACCATTGTGTTTATGATTCCAATAGCTCCTACAATAATAGCTAAAGCTGAAACTGCGAGGGTAGCGGTATCCAATATTCCTAAAACATCATCAGCTATTGAGGATATCTCTTCACTGGTCAATGTTGTAAAGTTTTCATAATCCTCTTCAATTTTTTCACTGATTGCTGTATCGTTTACATCTTCACCTGTTTTGACAAGAATACGTGAAACTCCATCCTTATCTGTTATATCCTGTAAAGTATCCAATGGAACATAAATTCCGCTATCTACAAATGGGCTGCCTGTCTCAAAGATTCCTGTAACATTGAATTCCTTGCCTTGAAGGGTAATGTCATCTCCACGGCTTACATTATTTAAATCCGCGTATTCCGCTCCAACAATAGCATCTCTAGAGCCGTTTTCATACACTTTACCATCAATGTCCTTAATTCCCATCATATAAAGTTTTTCAGGTGCCAAACCTACAACAGTGGTTGCAAAACTGCTAGTGGAATCAGAATCTCTAGATTTCAGCCGATCCATATTCATTTCAGTTACCGTTAGCGAACCTGCAGCATCTATGACTCCAGTCCTGTTTTTCATCTCCTCAACTATCTCACTATCTATCAAGCCAGTGTTTGTGCTGACTGTGCTGGAATTACTGACAGTTATCTCAGCACCAACATCATTCAGAGAAGCTTGGACTGATTCCTCCATTCCAGTAGTGATAAGACCTAATGCCACGATGGTTGTGATGCCTATAGCGATTCCAATGATGGACAATGCACTACGGGTCTTATTCCTAAATGGATTTTTTAAAATTAAATTAATGAATCTTATATTAACATCCCCTTATAAATAATTATTATTTTACTTTTTTAATAATTAAACTTAACTAAAATTTCATTAAAAAATAACTAAATTAAGTATTTTTAAAATGGAAAACAGAAATAAAGTATCCACAGCAACTTTTTTTTAAAATA
>JAGCLR010000251.1 GCA_017646885.1 Methanobrevibacter sp.
TGCAGTTGTAGTTGTGATGAACATTAGAAACGGAAAAATCATTGGAAAGGATGATTTCCTTATGGACGGTTCCCAGCACACTACCTCTGATGAGGTCATTTCAGCATTCATCAAGCAATTCTATGGAATAAACAGGCATATCCCTAAAGAGATTTTAATCGAAGAGGAGATACCTGATGACAAGCTTATTGAAGAATGGCTAAGTGACTTAAGGGGAAATAAGGTGTCTATAAAAGTTCCTCAAAAGGGAAATAAGCTCAGATTAGTGAGAATGGCAGGAAAGAATGCGGACATCATCAAAAATCAAAAGCAAAAGATGGAAAACTCTATGATTGAGCTCAAGAAGTACCTTAAGCTTGAAAAGCTTCCAAGAGTGATTGAAGGATACGACATTTCCAACATTTCCGGTAAATTGGCTGTAGGATCAAAGGTTTCATTCTTAGATGGAAAGCCAAACAAGAAGCAATACAAGAAATTCAAGATGAACACACCTGGACCTAACGATTTTGCGATGATGAAGGAACTTTTAGAGAGAAGATTGAAACCTCTAAAGGAACATTACGATAAGCAAAGAATCAATGAGGAACACATAAAAAAGAACGAAGCAGAAACTGAAAGAATCGTTCCATTAAAATTAGGTGAAGAGCCAAATCTTATCGTAATCGATGGTGGAAAAGGGCAATTAGGCATGGCTGTTGATGTTTTGAAAGAATATAATCTTACACATATACCTATAATCGGTCTTGCTAAGGAATTTGAAGAAATTTATATTCCAAACAGCAGTTTTCCAATAAGAATCCCTCAAGAAAATGAAGCACTGCATTTGCTTCAGCAGGTTAGGGACGAATCCCATAGGTTTGCAGTAACTTATCATAGAAAACTAAGGTCAAAAAAGATTGAGGAATCTCCATTGGACAATATTGTTGGCATAGGCAAAAAAAGAAAAATAGAGCTTTTAAGACATTTTGGAGATTTAGAAGCCATTAAAAAAGCAAGCATTGATGAGATAAAAGAAGTTAATGGAATAAATGAAAAAGCAGCAACTAATGTTTACGATTATTTCCATAATGAAAAAAATGACTAAATCTAATTTTTAACTTGCAAGTGAAAGCTTAAGATTGACTTGAGATATAATCAAAGAATAGCTCAGCCAAGTTCCTATTGGTGAACATTACCTTATAAGAGACATCATCACAGATTATATGCACTTTTTTTCCATCAATCTTGCAATCAAGGATACTGTCAAAACTTATGCTTATATCTGCTTTTTCTTTGAAAATTATCTTATTTTTAGTTAAATAAGCATTAGTGCGAATTCTTTTTGATTCATCGTTTATTTGAAGAAGACATTTCAAGTCAAGGTTTAAGAACCAATCTGAATTTAGGAACTCATTAACAAGCTCAGGAGTGGTATGGAACCTATTGATTCCTTTCTTATCCATAAACATGTTCAAAAGGAATCTGTCTATATTGTTCTCCTTGATAATGATTTCAGCATCATTATGGGCTTTTAAGACTTCTTCAGATGGCTTCTTAACCATTAGATCATTGTTTTTTCTTCTTAATCTGCTAAACAACATGTCTTTATTGTTTCATTTAATGATTATGGGTTGGGTCATCACAATCTGGATCATCACATTCCTCAAAATCATAAAGCTCGCAAATAGCTTCCAAAGGAAGTTCTACAGCATTTTCATGGAATGGATTGATTACAACACCATCAAACTCATCATCTTCAACATCAGAAAGAAGCATTGCAAGGTCTTCAGCGGAAATAACTAATCCGAAAATGTCGAAATCCTCTTCTTCTGCTAATTTTTCAAGCTCATCGTCATCGGTGTAAATTGGGAAGAGAACATTTCCGTCTTCATCTTCAAGTCTCATGATTTCAAGGTCAATCTCTTCATCCAATGCTATTTCCTCATCGGTTTTTCCTTCAAGAGCTTCAATATCTGAATTCAATTCAGCTGGAATTATGAATGTAGCTTCCATAAAGGCATCTACAAAATCTTCCAATTGATCTTCAGTCATTTCTTCAGGTCTGGTTTTCATGATTTCTTTAAGTTCTGGATTTTCAACTCTTTCATCCATAAGTAATTCTCCATAGGATTTTGTTAAAAATTTTTTAAAAATTCTAATAATTAACAATTAATTATAGTTTATTATTTATCATATAAATAGAATACAATTAATTTTCATTCAATCACCCATCAAATCAATCATTAACTATAATTTTATTAATCAATTTAACCATATTATTAAATATGATACCTAAAACTCATCCACGTTATAAATCATTATTATTAAGAGATAAAGTGAAGAATGCCTTTAAGGAAGGATATTTGGCAGATTCTGGAATGATTGCCCATGGAAGAGGTGAAACATTCGATTACTTGATTGGAGAAAAGACTACAGAAACTGCTAAAAAGGCATGCGAAGCAGCAGTTGCAACAATATTGCTTGCTGAAAATCCTGTATTGTCAGTGAATGGAAATACAACTGCATTAGCTATTGATGAGATCATTGAGCTTGCAAAGGCAACTGATTCCAAAATTGAAATCAACCTATTTTATAGAACCCCTGAACGTGTGGAAATAATTACACGAATGTTTAAGGAAAGGGGATGGGAAGATATTCTTGGTACAAATGATGATGAATTGTTGTATATAGACAATTTAAATAGCCCAAGAGCTACTGCAAGCAAGGAAGGAAGCTATATTGCAGACGTTATGCTTGTTCCTCTTGAAGATGGGGACAGAGCAGAGGTATTGGTTCAAAACGGCAAAAAGATCATATGCATTGACTTGAATCCACTTTCAAGAACAGCTAAAATGTCCACCATAAGCATTGTGGACAATATTGTCAGGGCTGTTCCATTGATGAGCGAAATCGCTAAGGAATTCAAGGAATCAGGAAAGGCAGATGACAAGGAATTCTTAGAGAATATCGTTAATAATTTCTCCAATGAACAAAACCTAAAGGATTCATTGGCTGCGATTAAATTAAAATAATCTTAGAATAAATTTAATTTTTAAGATAAACTTAATAACAATTAAAAATAAAGATATATTTTTCTAAAACTGATAATTTACAAACAATTGAAAAAATAAAATCAAATGGGATAGAATGAAAGTAATAGGAGTAACTGGTTTACAAGGTTCTGGAAAAAGTATTTTTTTCGACACTGCAATGGAAAAAGGTGCACTTGTAGTTAGTATGGGTGACATAATTAGAGAAAAGGCTGCAGAAAGAGGGGAAGATACAGGTACAACTGCCAGAACTTTAAGAGAAGAATTTGGACAATATATTGTGGCTGAATTAACTGTACAAAAAATAAAAGATCTTTTTGAAGAAGACAAGAATATTAAAACAGTTTTAATCGATGGAATAAGAAGCCCATATGAAATTGAACTTTTTAAAGAAAACTTTGACAATTTCATTTCTGTTTCCATTTATGCAAGTCCTCAAACCAGATTCAAAAGAATTTCTTTAAGAGGAAGAGAAGACGATACAACTGATTTTGATGAGTTTATGGTAAGAGAAAACAGAGAATTAGGTTTCGGTATTGGTGATGTTGTATCAACTACCGATTATTTAATCGAAAATGAATGCTCTCTTGAAGAATTCAAAGAAAAAGTTGCTGAATTTATAGAAAAAGAAATGGATTAAATCCATTTTTATTTACTTTTTTTATTGTCGATATTAGACAAACAGTTTATTTTAAAAATAGTTTACTTTTTTTATTCTAATTTTTTAGATTCACTTAGTAATTTAGAATCCAATTCATCTAAAATAGTCTCTATTCTTGCAAATATTTCCTCTGGTGAATCATCTGCTGGAATCACATGCCAATTGTATAGTACAGGCTCTGCCTTTTGCCTTACCTTTACAAATGCCTCATAATTTTCAAACATCTCTTCCTTTTCATTTCTCTTCTTTACACGTTCCAATAGTTTTTCAGGAGAAACATCCAAATAGAA
>JAGCLR010000252.1 GCA_017646885.1 Methanobrevibacter sp.
GGATACAATGAAGACTTATCAGCTGTTTTCAATCATCAATTGTCTCAAGCAAACATTGATAAGTATTGTGAAGGAGGCATATTGAATTTCCTAATCTATTTATCTGATGTTTTCTATAATGATTTGGATTTAAGAAGCGATAAATTAAGTGGCTTAATAACATCTGCAGACATGAATCATTATTCAATAGTCTCTGAAAAGTATAGGGATATAGAAGTAATAGCCATTACAACTGCTGGCGCTAGAGTAAATGCAGTTTCAGCAGGAGATGAAGCTTCATATTATGAAATCAATGCAGAATACAGCTACGATTGTGATGATAATTCTGACATCAATAAAGACCCGAATAAGCCAGGAACCATCAACAATATCATATTGATCAATACAAAATTGGATGAAAGTTCACTTCTATTGGCAGAAATGATTGCTGTTGAAGCTAAAGCAGTGGCTCTTAGGGATTTGATGGTTTCAAGCAACTACTCAAATGAAATAGCTACAGGTACTGGAACCGATGGAATAGCTATTTTCTCAAATATGGATAGCGTTGACTTTACAGACAATGTCAGCAAGCATGCAAAGATAGGAGAGCTTATTGCAAAGGCAGTAATCAAGTCTGTAAAGGAATCATTAGGTAGTTTGCAATGGTTAACTCCATCTTATCAAATGAATGCTTTGGTTAGGCTTGACAGATACCAAAACACTCTCAATGATTTTTATGAGAATTATCTTCCAGAACACATTAAGATGGAGGATGAAGATGATAAAAGGGAATTTATCCTTTCATTAATAAAGACTTCTAAAAATCCTGAATTAGTTGCAAATGTTTCATTGATTCTTCATCTATTAGATCAGTATAGGGCTGGCCTATTAAGCAAAAAGACAGTTTTAAAGGTTTCTAAATCAATAATGGAAAATCAGTTGGACAATGAAGAGTTCCATTCCATGAAATTGCTTTTAGGATATGTTATTAAAACTCAATTGGATTGATATTTTTTCAATTAGCCTTTATTTAAAAGTATTACTTTTTTTAAGATTTTATAGGGTTTTTTATTACTTTTTAAACATTTATATACTCTTTTTAATATAATAAATAATAAGTTGGAGGTTTTAGTATTTTAGAAGCAAGAAATATAGTTTTTGAATATCCTGATGGAACAAGGGCATTGAACAACATTAATTTTAAGGTAGATAAAGGTGAAATGGTAGCTCTATTAGGAAGAAATGGAGCTGGAAAATCTACACTATTCTTACATTTCAATGGAATCAACATTCCAAAATCCGGTGAAGTCTATATCGATGGAGAGAAGCTGGAATATGATAAGGAAAGCCTTTTCAACGCTCGTCAAAAAATAGGAATCGTATTTCAAAACCCAGATAATCAACTATTTGCTCCAACTGTAGAAGAGGATGTGGCTTTTGGACCGATGAACTTAGGGCTTCCAATTGAAGAGGTTGAACAAAGGGTTAAGGATTCCCTTGAAAAGGTAGGGATGGCTGGCTTTGAAAAGAAATCCCCTCATCATTTAAGTGGCGGTCAAAAGAAAAGGGTAGCTATTGCAGGTATTTTGGCTATGAAGCCTGAACTGATGATTCTTGATGAACCTACTTCCGGTTTGGATCCGAAAGGAGCTTCACATATTCTTAAATTATTGTATGAATTGAATAAGGAAGGAATGACTATCGTTATTTCAACTCACGATGTGGATTTGGTACCTGTTTATTCAAGTGAAATCCATTTGATCAGTGATGGGGAAATCATTGCTGAAGGAAAGCCTAATGAGGTATTTTCTGATGTGGATACAATCAGGTCTGCTGATTTGCGTCTTCCAAGAATGGCACATCTTGCTGAAATATTGGAAAA
>JAGCLR010000253.1 GCA_017646885.1 Methanobrevibacter sp.
AGGTATTACTTCGGTAAACACGGTTTCAAAAGACCTCAAAAAACTATCCACAAATCTTATCCTGTCAACTTAAACTTCTTGAACGATAAAGCTGAAGAGTTTGTAGAACAAGGAATTGCAACTAAAGAAGATGATGTTATTGTAATTGATGTAACTGAATTAGGTTACAACAAAGTTTTAGCAACCGGATCTCTTGACATTCCTTTAGTAGTTAAATCTCCTGCATTCTCTGAAGCAGCTATTGAGAAAATAGAAGAAGCTGGCGGAGAAGCTGTAGAATTATAGAACCATCTTTACTGGCCTTCGGCCAGCAAAAGCTGGACCAAAATTCTTTTCACTAGTTTGGGAGTGTTATGCTCTTTAACTAGTTTTCATTTTTTTATTTTTTGAATTATTTTTAACAATTTTTAACTATTTTAACTATTTAACTATTTTTAATATTTTTTCTAGTGCTATTCTTAAGCTATTCTTAATGCTATTTTTTAGTTTTAATATTAATTTTTAATTTTAATTTTCATTAATTTCATTAGAATTTAATATTAATTTAATTAATTTTTGTATTATTTATCGAATAGTTTATATTATATAAAAATTATATTTATTATTAATCTAAAATATTATAATATTATATATAATATATAAGGCGAATTTAGATGAATTTTAATCGCTGATCTTGATCACTTATGTGATTCAATTCTAATATTTTGGATTTTCAAGAAATTTATTAAATTAAATTTATAACAAATTAAAAAGATTTATTAAAATTAGTAAAATTCAAAGTTGGAATTTAATTTATTCTTATTATAAATAATTAAAATCTGATTTGAATTAATAGATAATAATTAACGGGGAAAAAATGATTTTAGAGAATTTTAAGCCTATATTTAAGTTGCTTCCTGAGGTAAAGACTCCTATTCATAGGCAAGACTTCAGTGAAAAGCTTAAATGGACAGCTATAGTTTTAGTTATATATTACTTTTTAACTCAAATTCCTTTATATGGTTTGAGTCCAGCTGCAGTTGACCAATTTGCTCAATTAAGAGCTGTAATGGCAGGTAGTTTTGGATCAATACTTACTTTAGGTATCGGTCCTATTGTAACTGCATCCATTGTATTGCAACTATTGGTCGGTGCAAAAATATTAAATTTAGACTTATCTCAACATGAACATAAGGCTATGTTTCAAAGTACTCAAAAATTATTAGCTATTTTATTCACAATATTCGAGGCAGCAGTTTTAGTGCTTACTGGAAGTTTAGTGCCTATTGACAATTCATTTTATGGTATCATGATTCTCCAATTGGTTATTGGAGCTATTTTAATCTTATATCTTGATGAAGTTGTATCCAAATGGGGATTCGGTAGTGGTGTAGGATTGTTCATTGCTGCGGGTGTAGCACAAACAATTATTACCGGAACATTCAACTTCTTGCCTGCAACTGCAGCATCTACTACTGCTTCAGGTATTCTCCCTGGATTTATCCAATCCATTATCGGAGGAGCTCCTAATTTCGCTATATTGATTCCATTGATTGCAACAATCATTGTATTCTTGATGGCTGTATATGGTGAAAGTATGAGAATAGAAATTCCTATTTCTCATGGTCAAGTAAGAGGACACGGTAGAATCAGAGGATCTGTAGGTAAATATCCTTTGAAATTCATTTACGCAAGTAACATGCCGGTTATTTTAACAAGTGCGCTTCTTGTTAACATTTCACTTTTCGCTAGTGTATTCCAGAAACTCGGTTTCCCTATATTAGGTCAAGTTTCCGGTGGAAGACCGATTAGTGGGCTTGCTTTATGGTTAACCACTCCAAATAGCTTAAGCGTATTGTTTACCAATCCATTGAGAGTGTTATTCTATGGTATTTTCTTCTTAGCTTGTTGTGTGCTTTTCTCATGGTTATGGGTAGAAATCAGTGGTTCTTTAAATGCAAAGGAAGTTGCTAAGCAACTTTATAACTCAGGTATACAAATCCCTGGTTTCAGAAGCAGTAAAAGACAACTTTATATGATTATGAAAAAGTATATTCCAGCTCTTACAATTCTCGGTGGTTTGTTTGTAGGTATATTGGCATTTATTGCTGACTTAACCGGTGCTCTTGGTGGAGGTACTGGTGTATTGCTTACTGTAGGTATTGTTTACAAGCTTTACGAGGAAATTGCTCAAGAGCAACTTATGGAAATGCACCCAATGTTAAGAAGAGTATTTGAATAATCTTGATTGAAAAATCTGATTAAATAATCTTGAAATAATGTTTCAATGAATTATTGGATCATATTCAAATACATATTTAGATTAGAAGGATTTTGGAAATGATTTATCAATCATTCCTTTATTTTTTCTTTTTGTGATTATTATTAGTTAATTTGAAAATTTAATTTTAATGTTTAATGTGAGAGGGATTTAAATGAAATTAGTAGTTTTAACTGGAATTCCAGGTTCTGGAAGTACAACTGTACTTAAAAAGACATTAGAAGAAGTTGATTATCTTCATTTAAACTATGGAGATATCATGACTGAAATCGCTGTAGAAAAAGGCCTTGTTGAAAATAGGGATGAGTTAAGAAAATTACCTGCTGACACTCAAAAGGAGATTCAAAAGGAAGCAGGTCTCAGAATTAAGGAAAGATCCGAATCTGAAAATGTAATTGTTGACACTCATTGTACTATTAGCACACCTGCTGGTTTCTTGCCAGGTCTTCCTAAATGGGTATTGGAAGGATTAAATCCTGACACTTTCATTTTAGTTGAAGCTCATCCTGATGAGATCATGGTTAGAAGAATGAGTGATGAAACCAGACAAAGAGATGCTGAAAAGGCAAAGGATATTCAGTTACATCAAGAAATGAACAGAGCTGCAGCTATGGCTTATGCTACTTTAACTGGAGCAACTGTAAAGATTATTAATAATCATGATAATCATTTGCCATCAACCGTTAGAAAAATGGTTGATCTCTTAAAATAATCAAATAGATTATTTTAGTTTAAAATGAATTTTTAATAATTAGATTTTTTCTAATTATTTTAAATTTTTATTATTTTAGCATTTGATTAGTTGATACTTTAAATTATTAATTTATAAATTTGTAAAAAATTTATAACTTAATAGTTTATTGTATTTTTAAATAATTTATGAAATTAGAATCAAGCATAATATATTAATTATGTAATGTTTGAAATTTGTAAAAAAATAAAATTATAATTTACTATTAAAAATTATTAAACATGTGAGGAATGAAATGGCGTATCAAGGTAGTTTTTTATTAGGTATTTCCTGGCTTCAACCAGTGTTTGATGCTATGAATGCTGTTCTTAATCCATTAGTTCAAATGGATCCTACCCCTAATAATCCAGTGCTTACTGTATTTGTGATATCACTTATCATATCCCTTTTAACAGTAACCGCTCAAAAATTATTAGTGGATCAGGATAAGATGAATGAAATGCAAGCTAAATCAAAAGCTTTGCAAAAAGAGTTAAGAGAAGCTCAAGCTAGTGGAGACTCTAAACAGATGGCAAAGGTTCAAGCTAAACAAATGGATATGATGTCAGACCAATCTGAAATTATGAAAATGTCATTTAGACCAATGATTGTTACCATGATTCCAATCTTATTAATCTTTGCTTGGATGTGGCAATCTTCAATAAGAAACATTATTGTTGTATTTCCTCCAGCTGTTTATTATTGTACTTTAACTCCGATTTTCCACTCATTAGGGCAAATGCTTTATGGTGGTAACATAACTACCATTCCATATGGAATCGGATGGTTATGGTGGTACTTCATTTGTACATTTGGAATGTCACAAATCATTAGGAAATTTATGGGATTCAAAAACGGTTTCTAAATTTTGAAAAATTCATGAAATTTGATTTTGAAATTTTTTCATCAAAAAATTCTTTAAAATTTCATTTTTTCAAGTAAAAAATTTAGCAAATCTTTTTCTTATTGTTTAATAAGAATAAAATTCTATTAAATTGAAAGTTTTTTAAAACTATTCAATTTAATCAATCGTAAAATTAATTTAATTATACTTAGTTGCTACTATTTATTTAACTGACTTGTTGATGTAGATAACCTTCAGTATATTCATCAATCTAAGTTATTTTCTAGTTTCAATCAAGAAATAAAATTAAAATTTGAAAAAAATCATAATCCCAAAAAGTACGATATATGTAATACTAAATTTTGGTAAATTTTTAATGATTGGCATGTTAAGTGGGAATTGCCTACTTAATTTGGGTTGTTGAAAATTGCCAGGATTTTAAAATTTAATTTCTATAATTTTTCTAAGAAAAAAAGATCAAGCTTTGAAAAAATTGTAGATTTTAAAAGAGGTTTGGATTTTCGAGAAAAAATATAGAAAACAGTAAAGTATATATTAGTTAAATATCATATTAAATAGTGTTAATCATTTAACTAAATGAATTTTAATTTATTTTTGAATTCATTCTAATTTTATGATACTTTTTTCATGATATTTTTCAAAATATCTTTTATTCAATATTTTCAGATATTTAAGATATTTTATATTTATTATGTATTTTACTTCAAATCTACAGATTAAGACAATTTGATATACGATTTGTAGATATTTTTAAAAAAACAAATTAGGTGAGAACATGCCTGCAAATAGATTTAGATCAAGATCATATAAAAGAACAAATACAAAGACTCCTGGTGGAGTTAATGTTTTAAGATATAAAAAGAAAAAACCATCTAAGCATGTATGTGCTGAATGTGGTGCTGTATTACATGGTGTTCCAAGAGGACGTCCTTACGAGATTGGCAAATTAGCAAAATCTCAAAAAAGACCTAACCGTCCATTTGGTGGATACTTATGTCCAAAATGTGCTCGTAAACATTTCAAAGATGAGGCAAGAAAATAATGATAATAGCAATCGGTGGGACAGCAGGTAGTGGAACTACAACTGCTGCAAAGGTATTATCTGAAAAATTAAACATTCCGTTTGTCTCTGCTGGAGGCATCTTTAGAGAGATGGCTGCAGAGAGGGGTATGACTCCTGTGGAATTCGGAAAATTTGCTGAAAATAATACTGACATCGATATAGAGATTGATAATAGACAAGCTGAACTTGCACGTGAAGCTCAAGATCTTATTGTTGAAGGAAGACTTTCTGCATATTTCGTTGATGCAGATTTAAAGGTTTGCTTTACTGCTCCTTTAGATGTTAGAGCTAAAAGGGTATGTGAAAGAGAAGACAAATCAATTGAGCTTGCAAAAGAGGAAATTCTTTCCCGTGAAGAAAGTGAAGCTTTAAGATATATGGATATTCATAACATAGATATTAGAAATATGGATATTTATGATTTAATTATAAATACTGACAGCTTTGATCCTGACAGTATTGCGGAAATTATTTTAACAACAATAAAGGTGATATAATGGCAGCTATAGAAGTTGGTAGAAAATGTATTAAAACTGCTGGAAGAGAAGCAGGTAAAGAATGTGAAATTGTTGCAATCATTGATGAAAACTTCGTAGAAGTAAAAGGAGACGAAGTTAAAAACAGACGTTGTAACATTAACCATTTAGAACCTATCATGGAATAAGTTTGTTATTCCATAATTCTAAATTCTAGTTAGTTTACATTTTACTTTTTTAACTTTTTATATATTAAAATCAAAGCACATTTTTGTGTATTAGATAGGAATTCATCATTTGATGAGTTCTAAATTTTTTCTTTTTTTAAATTACTTTTTTTATTTATTTTTACTATTTTTATTATTTTATATTAGCTATTTTTTAGTTCTTTAGTTATTTTTATAAATTATTAAAATTAAAATAATATTATTAAATTATTAAATAAATTGACTAAATTACTTATAATAAAATAAACTTATTTTGAGGAGTATTATGTCCAGAAGGTTTGCAGTTATAGACACAGAAACAAATTGGAAAGATGAAGTGATGTCCATAGGTGTTTTGATTGCAAGATCCAAGAATTTTGAAAGAACTGATTCTCGCTATTACATCTTGCCTAGAGCAGAAAAGATAGGTGGAATGTATTCAAGTTCAATGAGAATGACAAAGCATGAAATCATTACAAAGCATAGGCCAGATGCTATTGATGATTTAAAGGATTTGCTTAATTCAAATGGTGTTAAGGATCTACTTGCTTACAATGCCTCTTTTGATAAACGTCATTTACCTGAACTTCACGATGGCTTTTCTTGGAGAGACATAATGAAAGTTGCTGCTTATAAACAGCATAATCCACATATTCCTAATCATTTGCCTTGTTGTGGAACTGGTAGATTAAGAAGAGGATATGGTGTTGAGCAAATGCTTAGAATATTGGGAAAAAAGGATTATAGTGAAACTCATAATGCGATTGTAGATGCAAGAGATGAGTTAATGATTATGAAAAAATTAGGATATGATATCGATTATTATCCTGAGATTTAATGCTCCAATTGATAAAAAAATAAAAAAATAGGTATGATTAACTCTTTTTTTAAAAAATATTAAAAATAAAAAAATAGTGAAAAAATATTAAAAATAAAAAAGATTTTTTTTATTGAAGCGGATAGCGAAGTGTCAAAATGCCTTTTTTACTTACTATCTTGTCAATTCCTGAGTTCTTTATCATTCTAAAGCATATTGGACAAGGTTCTGCATCTTCTATTTCCACCCAATCACCATCAACAGACATTTCTCCAGCAAGATAAATGGTTGCTCCAAGCATGTCTTTCCTTCTTGCAGAGATCATAGCATTCTGTTCAGCATGTACTGAAAAGCAGTCATTATAGTTTCCTGAATTGGATGGGAGGTCCATTCTTTGACAAGTTCCTCTGTCACAACAGTTTTCCTCTCCTCTTGGATTTCCATTGTAACCTGTACTGATTATTTCATCGTTATTTACTATTACAGCTCCATAGCGTCTTTTTAAGCAAGTGCTTCTTTTTGATACAGCAAGTGCAATTGCAAGATAATATTCAGTTTTGCTCATACGGTTTGATTCAGTTTCAATTTTGGATTTTTCATCGGCCATATTATTTCTCCATATTCTCCATTTCTTTAACTATTCTTATTATTTATAATCGTTTATTATTATAGTTTTTTGTAAGATGATTTTTAAAATTCTTTATTAAATTTTAAATCATACTTTATCATTAATCAAATCATTAATTAAATTTATTTATTATAAAAATCTTATTTTATATTATATAAAAATCTTATTTTAAAAACTTTTAGCTATTGGAGAATAAAATATGGAAGATTATCTAATTAAATCAAATGTGGAAACAAATCCTGAATATGGCTGCAATCCATATGAAAGGCCTATCGAGGAACATATAGCTAAAGGTATAATCAATTTGGACAAGCCGTCTGGCCCTACATCTCATGAAGTGGACTCTTGGGTAAAGAGAATTCTTGGCTGTAAGAAAACAGGTCATGGGGGAACTCTTGATCCTAAAGTTACTGGAGTGCTTCCTATAGGCATTGACAATGCTACAAGAGTCAGTCAACTTCTCCTTCCAGCAGGCAAGGAATATGTATGTCTCATGACACTGCATAAGGAAATTCCAGAGGATCAAATAAAAGAGATTTTCGATGAATTTACAGGTAAGATATACCAAACACCACCTGTTAAATCAGCCGTCAAACGTGAATTAAGGGTAAGAAATATTTATTACTCTACCATTTACGAAATTGAAGGCAAGGATGTTCTATTCAGAATAGGATGTGAGGCAGGAACCTATGTCAGAACCTATTGTCATGATATTGGTGAAGCTTTAGGCTGTGGAGCACATATGGCAGAGCTTAGAAGAACAAGGGTAGGTCCATTTGATGAGAGAAACAATGACCTTGTAAACTTACATGACCTTACCGATGCATATCATTTTTACATTGAAGATGGTGATGAATCTTACATTAGGCAAGCTATTCAGCCAATGGAAGTTGCAAGCTCACACCTTCCGCAGATATTCATTAAGGATTCTGCTGTTGAAGCCATTTGCCAAGGAGCAAAGCTTGGTGCAGGGGGAATAGCTAAATTGTCCAAGGACATTCAAAAGGGAAATCTTGTTGCTATAAAGTCCTTGAAAGGTGAATTGGTGGCAGCAGGAACTTCATTATTCTCATCTCAAGAGATAATGAATGCCGATTCTGGGCTTGTTGTTGATACAAATAAGGTCTTTATGGATACTGGAATTTATCCAAAAGGATGGTAATGATCATATAATTATAAATTCATAAAAAATTAAAATGGTGATAAAATGTCTGATAAAGATAAAGTAATTGAAGCATTTAAAAACTCTGAAGAACCTTTAAACGCTACTAAAGTTAGTGAGATTTCTGGTGTAGAAAAGAAAGAAGTCGATAAAATCATGAAAGAATTAAAGAAAGATGAAACCATTGTTTCTCCTAAAAGATGTTACTGGACTCTTGCAGACAAATAGTTTCATTTTAAATCTTTAATCTTTTTTTAATCTTTTTTTTTAAAATTTTATTTTTCAATATTTTATTTTTCAATATTTTATTTTTTTTAATTTTGTTCACTATTTTTTTAAATTTTTTTATTTTTAATATTTTATTATTCATTTCCGCCCTTTCATTTTTTTTTAAAAAAAACACCACTCTTTTCCAAAATTTTCTTTAATCAATCGATTTTAATAAATTGAAGCTCTTTTTATTTTTAACTGATTTATTTTTCCTAAATTTATTTTTTACTAAACAATTGGATATTTTTACTAATATTAAGTAAGGATTACTTGAATATCGTAAAAATATTGGTTTAATTTTATTTTTATTGTTCATTTTTTATTCAAAATGTTTATATATTAATAGTGATATATTATAGTAGGAAGGAAGTTTCCTTCCGACTATGAAATCAAGAAAATTTTTAGTCGAAAGGGTTTCCAATTTCCATTATCAGAATGGACAATATCTCAAAAAAGGATGTGAAAAGATGTCAGTAAAAGACGAAAAATTAGACCAAATTATTAAAACAGTCGAAGCAAATGATATAAAATTTTTGAAATTGCAACTATCAGACATACATGGATTGCCAAAAAGTATGGCAGTTCCTCTTAAAAAAGCTGATGACATTGAAGATATCGTAAATGATGGATTATTGTTTGACGGTTCATCAGTAGCAGGATTAGCTTCAATCAATGATAGTGATTTACTTGCAAAACCGGATATCAACACTTTCTCAACAATTCCATGGAGACCTGAATCAAAAGGAACAAGCAGATTCATATGTGATATTTTCACTACAGAAGGAAAACCATATGATGGAGACCCAAGAGGAGTGCTTAAAAAAGCATTGGAAAAAGCAGAAAAAAGAGGATATCAATTCAATCTTGGTCCAGAACCAGAATTCTTCATTATAAAAGAGGATGAAAACGGAAATTACATCCCTGCTGATGAAGCTGAATATTTTGATGTAGAGCCATTGGACCAAGGTACTGACATTAGAAGAGAAATTGTTTTCGGTTTAGAACAATTAGGTTTTGATGTTGAAGTAAGCCACCACGAAGTGGCAGCAGGACAGCATGAAGTGGACTTTAAATATGCAGATGCTTTAAAAACAGCTGATGCAGTTATTACATTTAAGGAAGCTGTAAAAGCAGTAGTTCACAACTTAGGATTTAAAGCAACATTCATGCCAAAACCATTCTTGGGAATCAATGGTAGTGGAATGCATTGTAACCAAAGTCTATTCAAGGACGGCAAAAACATTTTCTATGATCCAAACACTGAAAACCAAATTTCACAGGAAGCATTATACTTCATTGGAGGATTATTGAAACATGCACAAGCTTTATCCGCAATCCTATCCCCAACAGTCAACTCTTACAAACGTTTAGTTCCTGGTTATGAAGCACCTTGTTACATAGCTTATGGATTTAAAAACAGATCAACTTTACTCAGAATTCCTGCATCCCGTGGATTAGGTACCAGAATCGAGTGCAGGTCACCTGACCCATCATGTAACCCATACTTAGCATTTGCAGTATTGCTTGAAGCAGGTTTAGATGGTTTGGACAATAAGATTGACCCAGGCGAACCAACAGAAGAAAACTTGTTTGCATTAACTGAAGATGAAATCCTCCAAAGAGGCATTGATAACTTGCCAACAAGTTTATGGGAAGCATACCATGCTTTAGAACAAGATGATGTAGTTAAAAATGCTCTTGGTGAAAAAGTATTTGACCAATTCTACACCATCAAAAGAGCTGAATGGGATGCTTACAGAGTACAAGTATTCGATTATGAAAGAGATCAATACTTAGACGTTTAGACTATTCCTTTTTTGAATATTGGTGGTCAATCTAAAGATTTTTCTTTAGTTTGACTACCCATCAATTAAAGTTAAATGGTTTTTGAAATTTAGATTATTTTTTTAAGGCATATAGTAATTTAAAGATTATATTAAAGGCATATTGTAATTTTAGAATTATTTTTTCAAGGCATATGTAATTTTAGAATTACTTTTTTTAACATATTCGGATTAAATATTCAGATGATTAGTATATATTAGGCATATGTACGTGTATTCACCGATCATTTTATTGGAGGTATAAAAATGTGTGGAATAGCAGGTGTAATATACAAAGATAAAAAAACTCACCCTGTAGGAGAAGCATTGACATCAATGCTTGAATCATTGCAGCATAGGGGTCCGGATTCCGCAGGTTATGCAATCTACGGCAGTTTGGATTTTCCTGAAAATTATTATCAATTAAACATTGAAGTAAAAAGAAAAAGAGGAGCATTAGACAATTTAAAATCATTATTAAATCAAATTAGTCCAATATTCGAAGAGCAATTGATCGAGTCTGTAGGAGACTCAGATGTATATAAATGTAAAATAGCATTGGACGAATTTTCCCTTTTAAAACCATGTATTAACGAAATAGATGATTTGGAAAATGTGAGGGTTATCAACGGTTCACATTCATTCGAAATGATAAAGGATACTGGAAAAGTAAAGGATATTGCAAAACGTTTTGATGTTCCAAGCAGAATGGGAACACATGGAATAGGACACACTCGTTTTGCAACAGAAAGTGGTGTTGACCGCTATCATGCACACCCATATCAAAGTTACATCATACCAGACATAACTGTAGTGCACAATGGCCAAATCACCAATTACTGGAAAATAAGAGATCCATTGGAAAGGAAAGGACACACTTTCGAATCATTTAATGATACAGAGTGCATTGTTCATTATATGGCAGATAAACTTGACCAAGGCTATAAATTGGAAGAGGCATTGGACCAAGCGGTAATTGATTTGGATGGTCCATTTTCCATATTGGTTGGAACACCTAACGGTATTGGAATTGCAAAGGACAAGCTTGGTCTTAGACCTGGTGTTATGGTGGAAACCGATGAGATCTTTGCAGTGGCTTCAGAGGAAATGGCATTGCACGATGTCACCGATTCAGATGAAATAGAACAGATAGCTCCAGGAGAAACAAGAGCTTACACCATATGATTGGGGGTTTTTCTATGGGAGAATATGTGATTGATGCAAATGGTATGGAAGAGAAAGAATTGAATCGCACCATAAAGGAACAAGCTAAATATCATGATAAGCTCATCATTGATAATCCTGATTCAAAACACAATATTTGCGCTGGACTAACTGAAGATGTGGAGATAGAGATTAATGGTTCTGCGGGTTATTTTATTGGAACAATGGCTCATGGGCCAAGGATACACATCACAGGAAATGCTGGCTGGTTTGCTGGAGACAATATGACAGATGGAGAATTGGTCATTGAAGGTACAGCTGGTGACGGTGCAGGGCAAGGAATCTATGGTGGAACAGTAATCGTTAAAGGTAATGTCGGTTCAAGAACTGGAGAAATCATGAAAGGGGGAACCGTAATCATTGGGGGAAACAGCGGTTTCATGACTGGACTTCTTATGATGGGAGGAAAGCTCATAATACTTGGTGATGTAACTGAGGATGTTGGAGAATCCATCATGAGAGGAACTATTTTTGTTCTTGGAAATGTGAAAAGCTTAGGAAAAAATGCGGTTATGGAAGAAACCACCTTAGAAGACCAAAATGAACTTCAAGAAATCTTGACAGCATATGGTTTCGAACTCGTTGATAAGGATTATGCAAACTTTAAGAAAATTGTTAACATGCAATAGGAGCTGAAAAAATGAGCGAACATAGAATAGCTATGGTGGGAACACCATGTGAAATTATGGCTGCATCCAAACTTCAATATTATACCGATAGCCCTATTGATGTTAAATTGGGCTTATTCTGTATGGAGAATTTTTCATACAAGTACTTTGTAAATCTCTTGAAAGAGTATGACTTGAAAATGGATGACATTGAAAAATTCCAAATTGAGAAAGGATTTGTATTTTTACTTTTAAAAACCAAAGAAACAGTAAAAATACCACTTGCAGTAGCTAAAAGGATTATTAGGAAAAACTGTAATATTTGTGTTGAACTGACATCAGAAAGCTCTGACATTTCAATCGGGTCCATAGGATCAGAGGATGGCTGGTCAACATTGATAATAAGAACTGATAAAGGTGAAGAAATAGTAAATGGAGCAATTGAACAGAAATACATTGAAGCTAAAGACTTTACAGATTCACAATTCGGATTGCTGAATAGAATTGCAGAATCTAAAACAAGCAAAAATCTTGAAACTATAGAAAGAAGAGAATTTTTGGCAAGACCTGTATTATACCAAAGGGAAAAGTCAGATGATGCAATCAACAATGATTTCTCTCAAGCATCATTCCTGGATTTAAGATCAAATGTCATTGATGTTGGAGCATGTGTGCTCTGTGGAGCATGTGAATATGCATGTCCTCACAATCTGATAACAATTGATGATACAAAACCAAGAATGAAAGGTGAATGCCCTGAAGATTGTCATGCATGCTTTGCAGTATGTCCAAGAACATTCATTCCTGAAGATTTGAGAAATGACAATTCAAAACCAATCGGTGACTACAAAAAAGTATTGACTGTCAAATCATTAAAGCATACACAAGGTCAGGATGGTTCCATTGTAACAACATTAATCGACTATCTATTGTCCAATGAGATTGTTACAGAAGCTCTTATTGTGGATAAACAGGATCATTTGGCTTGGAAACCTTATGCAAAACTAACTAATGCAATTGATGAGGTTATTAAATCTGGAGGAACAAAATATTCAGTCTGTCCTGTTTTCAAACCATTAAGGGATTTGAAAGAGGATTCTCTCCAGAACATTGATGAGGGGGTAAACTAATGTCATTTACAGTAGAGAGAAAATTGGAAATTTGCAAACAGAGCAATGATAGACCTGGATGCTGTTGGTACTTATGTGACAATCCCCACAAATCATCTTGTAAAAACTGTTACAGTTGCTATTCAAATTGTCCTCACGGCGTATATGAGGTCATCAATGATGAGCCATTGCCAATACATCAGGAAAACTGTGTAGGGTGCAAGATCTGTGAGGAGATGTGTCCAACACATGCAATTTATGTAAGGCCTCTTGTTGATGAAGGAAGAGGAGTATGGTCTAATTCAACAATGGTTGAAATCAAACGTAAAAGCCAAACAGGAGCATATAAGGTCAGAGGTTGTGGACTCACAAGAAGAATCCCAACATTTGATGACTTAAGCATATTGCCTGCACAGGTTTCAAGACCACCAATAGATTCCTATAGGGAAACATGCAAGACTTCTGTGGTTCTTGGAGACAGGTTTGCAGAAAATCCGATTGAAATTGATACTCCTATTATGATTGGAGCAATGTCTTTTGGGGCATTAAGTAAGGAAGCAAAAATAGCATTAGCTATTGGGAGCAGTAAGGTTGGCTCAATTACCAATACTGGTGAAGGGGGAATGCTTCCTGAAGAAAGGCATTATGCAGACAAATTGATTGCACAGTATGCATCAGGCCGTTTTGGTGTTTCAGCAAGCTATTTAAACAATGCAGAAGCTGTTGAAATAAAAATAGGCCAAGGTGCAAAATCAGGAATGGGAGGACATTTGCTTTCCCATAAGGTAACTGCAGAAGTGGCTAGAGTTAGAAACATTCCAGAAGGAACCTCTGCTTTAAGTCCTGCAAGACATATGGATATTGTCGGACCTGAGGATTTAGGTATGAAAATCAATCAGTTAAGGGAAATTACCGATTGGAAAATACCTATCATTGTTAAATTTGCATCAGGTAGAGTGGAACAGGATGTAAAGATTGCAGCAAAGGCAGGTGCAGACATTATTGTTGTTGACGGTATGCAAGGAGGAACCGGTGCTGGACCTGAAGTGGTTACAGAGCATGCAGGTATTCCTACAATTGAAGCAATAGTGAAGGCAGATGATGCTCTTAAGGACATTAACTTAAGAAGTGAAGTAAGTCTTGTAGCTGCAGGTGGAATAAGATCTGGTGCTGATGTGGCAAAAGCAATCGCTTTAGGTGCCGATGCGGTTTATATCGCTACCTCTGCATTGATTTCCATAGGTTGTAAAGTTTGCCAATCCTGTTCTGAAGGTATTTGCCCTAAAGGAATTGCAACACAGGATAGGGTCCTCAGAAGAAGATTAGATCCTATTAGAAAAGGACAGCAAGTAGCTAATTATATTGAAGCAATGACACAAGAAGTAACCTCCTTGACTCAACAGGCAGGAAATACAGATATTGAAAATCTTGAACGTCAAGACCTGGTTGCATTGACAATGGAAGCTTCACAGTTAACAGGAGTGCCAATGGTGAGAAGTTAAATTAAGATTAGGGGATATTATTATGGCTGCATTCGATAGAATAAAATCAGGGATTCCAGGGCTCGATGAAGCTTTAGACAATATTCGTTTGGGAGATAATGTAGTATGGAATGTTACAAACTTAAATGAATTCTCTTACTTTGTAGATCCTTATGTTAAACAGGCGAAAGAGGATAACAGGAACTTGATATACATTAGGTTTGCAAATCATCCTCCATTAATCGAAATGACTGAAGATGATTTCAAATTGCTCGAAATCGAAGAGAATAATCCTGAAACTGAGTTTTGTATGATTGAACGTGATGGAATCAAGATATATAAGGTCAATCCGTATAATCAGTTTGAGACATTCACTTTGGAAGTTCATAGGATTATTGAAAAGGAAGGATTTGATGCATTCTATGTATTTGACTGCTTAAGTGACCTCCAAGCAGTTTGGTCTACCGATTTGATGATGGGAAATTTCTTTAAGGTTACCTGTCCATTCCTATTCCAATTGGACACTGTAGCATACTTCCCAATCATTCGTGGAAGACATTCATTTGATGCAATAGCTAAAATTCGTGAAACCACACAGCTGTTCCTGAATGTACATTCAAATTCTCCTGAAGAGGTTTATGTTTCTCCACTTAAGGTATGGAACAGATATTCTCAAACCATGTTTTTGGGACATAAGTTCAACCCAAGAACAGGTTTTGTCAAGGTTTTGCAGGATGGTCAGGAAGTAAGCAAATATTACAAGACAATAAATGATTCCGATAAGCATCAAGGTGGACAAATCTTGGACAGTTGGGAAAGATACATGCTTCAAGTCAGAATGAAGTATGAGGAAGGCCAGAATATCGATGATGAGTGTGACAAGATTTGTGAATTGATGATGACTAAAGATGAGAAGATGCTTTCCAAAATAAAGGAGTACTTCACATTTGAGGATTATATCACAATCTATGACCGCCGTGTAGGAAGCGGATCTGTAGGTGGTAAGTCATGCGGTATGCTTCTTGCAAGAAAGATAATTGAGAAGGAGCGTCCTGACATATACAGAAATCTTGAACCTGATGATTCATTTTACATAGGTTCAGACCTCTTTTACACTTATATCGTTTCAAATGACTTATGGGACCTTCGTGTAAAGCAAAGGACCAAGGAAGGTTACTATAAGTATGGAAAAGAGTTGGAGGAAGCTCTTAAAAACGGTACTTTTTCAGAGGAAATCAAAAAGGGATTCATACAGATATTGGATTATTTCGGTCAAAACCCGATTATCGTCAGATCAAGCAGTTTCCTTGAAGATGGATATGGAAATGCATTTGCAGGAAAATACGAATCAGTATTCTGTGTAAATAGAGGTAGTCTTGAAGAGCGTTTA
>JAGCLR010000254.1 GCA_017646885.1 Methanobrevibacter sp.
TTTGGATGAGTCAACAGTACACCTATCATTATCCAAGGATAATCTATCCCAATACTTTGCAAACTCATTTTTAGTTGAAATCAGAACAACTGATGCAGATTATCCAAGTGACAAGATTGATTTTGTCAAAATAGGTGCTGATAGACAAGAGGAACTGAAAGTATACACAACTATTTGGTCTGATGGAAAAGTTTCAAAAACCCCTATTTCAGCAAAGGCAAATGAGCATATCAAAAGAATGGTGGATGGAAGCAAATATGATATAGGCAAGATCAAATGCCTTGATGCTGAAATGATAGGAAATTCCCTTTATTACGATTTCATTGAAGAGAAATCCTGCGAATATATGATTCTTGACATTATCGCTCAAAATGATAAGGAGAAATTCTTTGAATTCATTGATGAGATATATGATGCATTGTTCTACAATTCATTTGAATCAGATGAATATGCAACAGAGGAGTTCCTGAATATTTTCAAAGTGAAATCAGATAAGAAATTCCACTGCCATGAAAAATCCCAACTTGATGTTATTTTAGGGAATATGTTTATAATTGACGGTGTATTTACCGTTGTTGATTATGAATGGTTCTTTGATTTCCCAATACCTTTGGAGTACATTCTATTTAGAGTCTTCAACTATCATATTTACAGCAATAAGCTGATAAGGGAATTCACAAGCTTTGAAGAGATATTCAATCATTTCAATATAGATACTGAAAACATTAAGCTATTCAGGTCATGGGAATGCAATTTCCTAAGGCATATAATCAATCGCCCACCTTTCACAAGGTCTCAAGTCCTGCCATTGGATAATGTAGAGAAATATAATCAATTGAAAAAGGAACTTGATTTGAAGAATAAAGAGTTGAAAAAGAAAGACAAGATAATTAAAAATAAGAATAAGGAAATCAGAAAAAGGGATAAGAAGATTGACAGCCTATTGAATTCCAAATCATGGAAAATTACAAAACCATTAAGAAAATTTAAAGCCATATTAAAAAAAAAGATGATTAAAAATAAAAAAGAATAAAAAAGTAAAAAAAGAAAATAAAAAGAATTATAATAACTCTTTTCTTAAGTCAATTGTGTCCTTTAAGTCTGGACCAGTTGATATGATTGTTACAGGTACACCGGTTTCCTGTTCTATTTCTGAAATGAAAGCTTTGGTTTCAGCTGACAATTCACCATAGTCCTGAACACGAGCGCAGTCATATAACTTGTCTACACAGGTTAATGCAATTTGAGTAGCTCCATTGATTCTGCAGGATTCCTTAGCAAGTTCCATATCAAAGTAACCGATTCTTCTACGTCTTCCAGTTACTACACCATACTCTTCAAGACCTTTGCTTTCAGCTTCCTCTTGAGTCATTTCTGTTGGGAAAGGACCTTCTCCAACACGGGAAATGTAGGATTTGAATACATTGATAACCTCATCCACTTTAGTTGGCCCTACACCGACATCTGCTGCAAAAGTTGATGCAGTGGTGTCCTTGCTGGTTACAAATGGATAGGATCCGTAATAAAGTGAAAGTGCAAATCCTTGGGAACCTTCAATGAATACATCTTCTCCATTGTCAATAGCTTCATTGCATGCAAGAGAAACATCAGCAAGATAATCTTCAAGTTCAGGAACATCCTTTGCAAGGCCAACAGACCTCATTACATGGTCTGAATTTGCAGGACCGCAACCTGATCCTGTACTTCCAATCTTTTTAGCCAAATGCTCGGAATTCTTATCTCTGGATATGTGTTCCTCAGTGATGATTGCACATCTTGGGTCTACAGACATTCTTTCCTTTACATTGTATTTCTTCAAGTCTTCAAATTCCTTAAATAATACATCTGGATTTACTAAAACTCCTGCACCTATCATGAGTTTAGCATCCTTATGAACAAAACCAGATGGGGTTAATCTTAAACCGTATTTCTCTCCATTGAATTCAACAGAATGCCCTGCATTTGGTCCGACACCTGCACGAGCAATAATGCTTGGCTTATCCTTATCACAAAGGTAAGTGATGCATTTTCCTTTACCTTCATCTCCCCAAGCTCCACCAACTAGTATACTACAAGTCATTTAAATCTCCTTTTAAATATTATTTTTTTTAGTTAGTTTTGTCAGTTTTTGTTTAGTCTTAAGTATAGTTTAAATAATTTTAAATAATTTAAATAATTGTTCAATATATGATTTTTTTAGTATAGTTTAAAATACAGTTTTAAGTATAGTTAGTTCTTGAATATAGTTCAATAACCATATATATTATATTTTTTAACATTAATAAATATTATCATAACTTGAAAATTTTAAAAAATAGCTTGAAAAAAATATACAAAATAATAGAAAAATAGTAGAATTCAATAGAAAAAATGAAGATTTTCAAGCATCTTCCAATATTTCCAATAGCTTTTGAAGGTATAGGTATCTTTCGTATTTGAATTGTTCATTGCTTCCTAAAAATGTATCCAAAACATGTGAATTCATTTGACGCAAGATGGATAATTGAATAATATTCTTAACATCATCATCAATCTTTCCCTGAAGGATCAATTGTCCAAATCCAGTGGCTATTATTGTATAATCCAGACTCATCAATTCCTCATAAAAATCCATATCCTGAATAATTTTCAATATGTTTTCACTATCAATGATATCATCATTGAAATCCTCCAATTCAAGATCCCAAGACTCTAGAATCCATATGAAGCATTCAATTATAGGAGTTTTTGGATTTTCAACTAACCAGTTTGCTATTTCGCAAAAAGCAATATATGCCTCTTCACATCCAAAAGGAGAGAGCTCATCAGTAGCATCCCAGAAGAACTTATAGTCAGCAACTTTCACAGCACGCTTATTCGGCACTTCTCCAAAGAAATAGCTGTTCTCTTCCAAATAGTTATATCCTTTTTTCAATTGTTCCATAAATTCACCAAAACTCCTATTTTAGAGGAAACTCTTCGCAGAGAGGGTCTAAATCATACTCCTTATCAGTTCCTTTCTTGTTCCAGTAATCCAAGTAATACATCATCCAAGTGTTAGAAACCCTTTTGATCTCATCATCATCCAAGGATTCAAAATCATTGAAGAAATTTAAATAGTCTCCACCTACAGCAATAGCCATTTCTTCACATTCAAATGACAATAGAAAATCATAATTCTCATTCTCATTTCTCTTATCTGCCAAAACCTTTTTAAACTTGTATTTTCCTGTAATCTCCTTTAGATAATCATGATTCTGGAATTTGAATTTTATGACTTTTTTTGAAAATTCCTGATAGAAATAGGGATATCTTAAAGAGAGATACTCATTGGTATTCAGCAATTGATTCAGATAATCCTCATCGAATCTAAAGAAATCAAGATCTTTCTTTTCATTGAAAAATAATGCCAAATAAATGTTCTGGCCAAATCGAATGGCTAATTCTCCCCTATATGAATTGTCTATAATAGGTCTGGAGGACAATTTGAGATTCTCAAATTCAAGATAAAGTGAATCTGAATTGTCATCTATTTCCAGCCAAGTCCATTTCCCTTGTGAAATGGCATCTTCAATAATCTCTTTTGATCTATTGTTCATTTTCTTCACTGTTTAATCTGATAAAGTCTTCAAGGGCTCCGTCCATGGAATACTCCTTTCCATCAAATTGCTTTTTCCAATTGAAATTCCCTATTTCAATTATTTCATCTACAGATTCGCCCCAATTGATTTCAAAACCATAATCTTTTAGGGTTTTGACTATCATTTTAGCTATTTCCAATCCCTTTTCCTCATCATACTCAAAATCGCCAAA
>JAGCLR010000255.1 GCA_017646885.1 Methanobrevibacter sp.
CTTCACCTTATTCCGATATTAATGTTAAAGACAGTTCACTTCTTGAAGCATTGGATTCAAAGTTATTCCGCTCACTTCGTGATGGAGGCATCCTTTTGGATGATCATGAAGGGGGATGTGTATTGTTTGAACACAAGGAAGAAGTGGAAAGAATATTAAATGAATAGGTTTAAATCTTTTTTTTAATTTTTCATTTCTTTCTATTTTTAACTTTTTTAATCCAAATTATTTCTAATCTTTTTTAGCTATTTTTCGATAAATATAATAATTAATTTATTTAAATTCTTATTTAGATTTAAATTATTTCAAATTATAAATTTATTATCAATTTCAATTAGGTTGTGTTTATCATTTTTAATGAAGATTTAGAATTCTAAGGAAAATCAATCCCTCGTGTAGTATTGGGAAATGCTCCATTTCTTGCAGATGCCTATTTTGGCCATAGGACTCGATTATACAATTTGGACTTGCTTAGAAACCCAAACAATGTAAGCAAGATCATTGAAAAGTCATACGAATGCGGTGTAAGGTCAATTAATTTGGCAAATAAGGAAAACCTTCTTAAGGCATTCAAAATAGCTTGTGACAATGGAGTTGAAATGCAATCAGTTTCCACAATCGGAAAGACAGAAATGGATTATGTTTTCCCAAATTATGAACAGGCTAAAATGGAAGCTACCTGGAAAGAAGACATTGAAAACCTTGCTCAATTCGAAAACTCTGTGATGCTTGTTGATGAGTTCCTGGTTGATACCTATGATTGGGATTTCATAACTGAAATATTGGATGCTATCAATGGCACTGGAATTCCAGCAGGAATAATCACTTCTTTCCCATTCAAAACAAGTGAGGAATTAATCGATTCCCCTATTCTTGAAGATAAAAGCCTCTTTGACTTTTACATGATTCCAGTAAACAAGCTTGGTTACATGATGGATATTCCAGATTTCAGGTCTGATAAGCAAGATCAATTGAAAGGAATGCTTGAGAAGATAGATAAGAAAGTGATTATCAATAAGATCTTGGCAGTTGGAATCCAAAGGCCTGAGGAGGCATTCGATTTCCTGAATACATTGGATTATGCAGATATGGTCTCTGTCGGCATTGCAAGTGAAAGAGAGGCAGAGGAAACATTCGGTGTTTTAAACAGGATTTAATATAAATTTATAAATATAACTATTGTTATAAATTATATTGTAAAATTTAGAAATTATTGAAATAAGATTATAATTATTGTTCGATTTAATTTAATTATTTGATTTATTTAATTTATTTTAAGGTGAGGCATATGGAGTTCATTAAGAAGATTCCTGCAATCAGATGGGAAAATGGGAAATATGAAAAGGTAGAGGAAGAAACTGTTGAGGATGAAAACATATATTTCTATATTGACTTCCTCCAGCCACGTAAATTTTCCACATATCCTGCAGATTTAGATGATTTCGCCATTGGATATTGTCTTGGTGATGGATTAGTCAAGTCTGTTGATGAGATTCAAAGCATTGAAATTGATGATAAGAAGGTCATCATCAAAACTGTCCATCTTCACACTCCAGAAATTGACCTTGAAAATGAAGATTTGGTTCAGGAAAAAGTAGGTGGAGCTAAACATGCCTGTGCCTGCAGACTTTTGGAATATCAAGGTGTAATGTCTGATAGTGCAGGGGGATGGAGAAGTGAACTCAAATTAATTGAACCTATAGAATCTGATTTGGTTGTGAACGCAACTGAAATAACTGAAAACATGAAAAGGCTTACAGCTAAGGCGGAAATATGGCAAGAAACCGGTAGTGTTCATGTTGCACAATTGGTTTATGGAGACCAGTTCATTACCCGTGAAGACGTAAGTCGTCATGTGGCAGTTGATAAGGTAATCGGTGCAGCAGCTAAAGCTGGCTTTGACTTATCCAAATGTTATGTATGCTATAGTGGAAGAATGCCTGCAGATATGCTTATAAAAGTGGTTAGGGTAGGTATCCCTATATTGGTTTCCAATGCAGCTCCTTCAGGATCCGGTTATGACATTGCAGAAAAGGGAAATATCACTATGGTAGGATTTGTACGTGGCGATAGGTTTAACCTTTACACTGCAACAGAAAGAATCAATTTGGATAAATGATTCTTTTTATTTTTTTAATCTAAGATATAACTATTGTTATAATACATAATTTTTTTTAAATTTTTTACCTATTCAATTAAAAAGTGATTATATGTCAAGTGAAAATCAAAATAAGGTTTATAATCTTCTTATAAGCAAAGGGATTGATTCATATAATGAATACGACTTCTATAAGGAAAGAATAAACAGTCAAAAGGAGTTTCAATGGAATGAATACAATACTCAGGACAATGAGTTGAATGATGAGTTGTTTGAAAAAATAGATGTGATTGTGTTATTGTATGGTCTTTATCATCAAAACAAGGAAATATGTGATGAACTGATTGACAAATCACAGGAATATGAGATTCCTTTGCTTTTTGTTCGTTCCTTTGGTGTTGAATATGTTGTTGAAGAGATAGTGGAAAAAGCAGATGCTGTAGTTGGCTGGAATCCACATTGCATTATAGATGCAATTCAAACCTTGGTAACTGGTGAAGAAGAGTGGATCAAGCCATGTGATATTGAAGAGGAATCCTAATTCCTCAATTTTTTCTTTTTTAAAATTAGACTTATTTTCTAAACTTCTCTACATAGATATTGATTAAGATTACAATGATTGCAAGTATTCCTAATCCTAAAATGATTGGATTGACAATACCAACATAAAAAGTCAATATGATAGCCAATATCAATGCAACAATAAGAATGATTAATCCTCTATTTTTCTGTAAATCCATGATTTCACCTTTTTAAAAATTAAGCTAATTGTTTCTTCTTTCTCTTATCAACCTTAAGAACTCTTTGGAATTCTCTACCTCTTTCATTTCCCATGATTTGATTACTGGAATTCCATCGATTGAATCCTTGATTCTATCATCCTTAAGCACAAAGAATGGGTCTGAAGAGGTTACAAGGGAAAGGTCCTTTAAGCTGATTGCCATTTTCTTCAATGTTTTTGTATTCTGCTCATCCTGAACATTAAGATTAGCAATTAGTGGTGTTTGCTCTTTCTTCCTTGTAGCTATTTCAGCTTTAGCAAGCGCATCAAATGGGCTTTTATTTGTTGAGACCACACCAAAACCTAATTTTGCCAAGTTTTGAGCATTTGTTCCTTGGGTTTGATTTAGGTTGCTTGTATCTGCCTTTAGCTTAATGTCTTCCTGATAAGGTTCAAAAAGGTCAATGTCAAGAGTGATCTTAGTGTTTAGAATCTCCTCAAGAAGCATTGCAGTTTCAGTGTTCGCTCTCACCATTCCATTCTCATACTTGTACATTGTAGCTCTTGAAACATGAGCCAAGTCAGCAAGGTCTTTTAGAGATAAGTTATATTCCTCTCTGTATTCCTTCAATACATTTCCATTGATTTGAACGTAATATCCTCCACGATCTGCAAGGATTTCAGGATATTCGTCATAGACAATCATGTTCTTCAATGTTTCAAGGCCAATTGCAGGAAGGCCATGCCTTTCATAGACAACGTCCTCTTCAAGGATATGGTTTTTGGATTTGACTCCTACAATAATTGGGCTTGCTAAGAAAACATTGGAGATTTGCCTTATCTCCTCTACATGAGATTCATTTATAC
>JAGCLR010000256.1 GCA_017646885.1 Methanobrevibacter sp.
TAACATCCCCTTATAAATAATTATTATTTTACTTTTTTAATAATTAAACTTAACTAAAATTTCATTAAAAAATAACTAAATTAAGTATTTTTAAAATGGAAAACAGAAATAAAGTATCCACAGCAACTTTTTTTTAAAATATACAATTATTTAGAACTTATATGAGTTAAGAATGATTTAAAATTGGACTTAATCCATTTAAGTATATAACTTAAGTTTTTTAAGAAAAATATTATATAAATTAAAGAATAAACTCATTTTAACTTATTTAAAGGTGAAACTAATGTCAAAAATGTCAAAGGTTATGGAGTCTACATTAAAGCATAAAGACTATAAGGAAAGAAGCAGTGATGTAAATAAAACAGAAGAACATTTGGAAAAACGTTCTCTTGTTGAAGATGAAATCTATGAACTTCCAAAAAGGATTTCTCGGACAAAAATTAAAAATGAACAAAAGTTCGGTTGCCAAATGCTAATTTTTAATGAAAGTGAAGAAACTGAAAATATAATCCTATATCTTCATGGAGGGGCTTACGTCAATGAAATTACAAATCTGCACATAGCTTTTTGTGACAAGCTTGCTAAAAAGGTCAATGCAACAGTGTATACCCCAATATATCCCCTTGCACCTAACCATACCTATGAAGAGACTTATCAAATCGTTGAAAAACTTTATGAGTTCATATTGGAATTCAACAAACCTATTACAATTATGGGAGATTCAGCAGGAGGAGGCTTGTCTGCAGCATTTTGCGAATATTTAGCAGAGAATGAACTAGCACAACCAAGATATTTAATTCTAATATCCCCTTGGCTTGATGTGTCAATGTCTGGAGATTATGAGGATTATAAGGATGTTGATCCAATGCTTGGAGTGGATGGACTACGTGAAATGGGTAAAGCATGGGCAGGAAACTTAGACCCTAAAGACTATAAGGTAAGCCCATTGTATGGAGATGTGAAAAAGCTTCCGCAAACTACAATATTTGTAGGTACACATGAAGTGCTGTATCCAGACATTATTGAATTTTATAATAAGCTAAAAGATAATGGAATTGATGTGGAGTTGAATGTTGGTGAGGAAATGTCTCATGTCTATCCTCTTTATCCATTAGTTCCAGAAGCAAAAGAAGCATTTAAACATATTGCTGATATAATTTTGGATTAATATTGATAATATTAATTAAAATTGTTGATTAAAATTGATCATATTGGATAAAGCATCCGTTATAAATTTAAAAAAAGCAAATAGTCAAGAATTTTGAGATATCAAAACTCTTGATTATAAAATATTTAAAATAAAATAAAATTTTAATTATAAAGCACTGAATACTTTATCAAGTGCTTCTACAAGTGCATCAATCTCCTCTTCCTTAACCACCAAAGGAGGAGCAAATCTTAATACATTACCTGCAGTACAGTTGATCAAGAATCCTTCTTCAAGCATTTTGCCGACTATGTCCGCTCCTTCGAAGTTCAATTCAACACCAACCAAAAGACCAGCTCCTCTTACATCAGTAATGAAGTCGTATTTTTCTTTCAATGGTGCTAATTTATCCAAGAAGTATTCTCCCATTTCTTTACTGTGCTCTACAAGTTTTTCCTCTTCAAAGACATCTAATACAGCATTTGCTGCTGCACCTGCAAGTGGGCTTCCTGCAAAAGTTGTACCATGGTCACCAGGTACAAAACCACCAGCAACATCCTCTTTTGCCAAGAATGCTGCCATTGGGAATCCTCCACCAATACCTTTAGCTACAGTCATTATGTCTGCATCAATTCCATATAGTTCATGAGCAAATAAAGCACCGCATCTTCCAAAACCGGATTGCACCTCGTCTACAA
>JAGCLR010000257.1 GCA_017646885.1 Methanobrevibacter sp.
AAGCGTAGTGAATTGTTCTGTACCCAGACATGAATTCAGCAACTTCGTCCTTAATGTCTACTTTGTCACCTTCAGCAACTCTCCAGATGAATTCAGCAACTTCTTCCATTTCTTTTTCTTTCATTCCTCTTCTGGTGATTTCCTGAGTACCGATTCTGATACCAGATGGGTCATCACTGTCATTTACATTGTCACCAGGAATGAGGTTCTTGTTAAGGATAATGTTATTTTGCTCTAATTCCTTAGCCAATATGGTAGCTCTCTTGACATCTCTTACATCCATCGCAACTTGGTGGGATTCAGTGTATCCTAAATCTTCACACATTACATTGAATCCTTGTTCTGCAAGAGCTCCAGCTAATGCTTTAGCGTTTTTAATGGTTTGTTTAGCGTAATCTTCACCAAACTCGAGCATTTCAGCAGTAGCAATACCTAAACCTGCTAAGTGGTGCAAGTGGTGATTGCTCACTACACCAGGGAAAACAGCATTATCAATTAAATCCTTGTTTTCTTCCTGTGATAAGATAATTCCACCTTGAGGACCTGGGAAAGTCTTGTGGGTACTTCCCATCAATACTTCAGCCCCTTCTTTTAAAGGATCTTGGAACTGTTTACCTGCAATCAAACCGAGCACGTGAGCACCGTCATACATAATGGTTGCTCCAACTTCATTTGCAGCATCTACAACTTCAGATACAGGGTGTGGGAAGAGGAATAAGCTTCCTCCAAAGAGGATGATTTTTGGTTTTTCCTCTAAGATCATTTTGTTCAATGCATCAACATCAATGTTCATTACTTCTGGGTTGAAAGGATGTTCTAAAGTTTTCAATCCTCTAATACCTGCTGCACTTACATTTGCGTGGCTAATGTGTCCTCCGAAAGGAATGTTCATAGCAATCATTTTGTCTCCAGCTTTAGCGAAACCGAAGAAAGCAGCGAGGTTTGCAGTTACACCGGATACTGGCTGAACGTTTGCATAGGTACAGTCATAGACTTTACATGACAATTGTTTTGTAATGTCTTCAATTTGGTCAATGTAAGTACATCCTTGGTATAATCTTTCATAAGCTTGTCCTTCAGCATATCTGTGAGCTAAGTCTGAAGCCATTGCAGTTGTTACAGCATTACTTGTAGTGTTTTCACTTGCAATAAGGTTTACACTATCTCTCATCCAATCATTATGAACTCTCATCAATTCATTGATCTTATTCATGTCTTCTTCATATTGATACATATCAAAACACCTAATATTTTCTAAAATTGTAATCTTATAAATATAATTATAAATTAATCTTTTGATAAAATAATTAAAAATTTTAAAAGTTTATAAAAATCAGAAAAAAATAATTAAAAAAATCTAAAAATCTAAAAAATATAATCTAATAAAATTCTTATTAATATATAATATAATTTTTTAATTAAATAAAACTTTTTATTAAATATATAATATTTTATATTATTTTTTTAGTATTTGAAAAACTGATTTCATTTTTTTAGAAAAAAAGATCTTGAATTTGAGAAAAATGATTTTGAAAAACGTTGATTAATATACGAACAATTAAAAATTGATTAAAAAAAAAGAAAAAGAAAAAGAGAATAAATCTCTTAATCTATTTTGCAACATCTTCGAGAGCTGCTGCAATTTGTGCCATAATTTGTTCGGTTTTGAAGTGGTTTTGGTTCATAGCACCAGATGGACATGCACCTACACAGGTACCACATCCTTTACATAATGCAACGTTAATAGCTGCGTGTTTGTCTGCGCCTTCACCTTCAATACTTACAGCACCGAATGGACATAATTCTACACATACTTCACATGCACCACAAACGGTAGTATCAGTGTCAGCAGTAATAGGTTCGATTTCTACTTCACCTTTAGCCATTGGGATAGATGCTCTTGATGCTGCAGCAGATCCTTGTGCTACTGCGTCAGGAATATCTTTAGGACCTTGTGCTACACCAGCAATGTAAACACCGTCAGTTAAAGTGTCAACAGGTCTGAGTTTTGGGTGAGCTTCCATGTAGAATCCGTCGGAAGTTCTGGATAAACCTAAGGTTTGTCTGAGTTCGTTAGATCCTTTAGGAGGTTCTAATCCTACAGATAATACAACTAAGTCGTAGGTGTATTCAGTTACTTTTCCGAGTAAGGTGTCTTCTGCTCTTACGGTTAAGGTTAAGTCATCGTTTTCGAGGATTTCTGCAGGACGTCCTCTGATGAATTCAATACCGTATTTTTCTTGGGAAGTTTTGTAGAACTCTTCGAATCCTTTACCGAATGAACGGATATCCATGTAGTAACAAGTTACTTCAGTGTCAGGTTCGTGGTCAATACATAATTGAGCGTTTTTCATGGAGTACATACAACATACTCTGGAACAGTAGGATTTACCGATTTGTTCATCTCTTGAACCGACACAGTGGATGAATGCAACACGTTTAGGTTCTTTACCGTCAGATGGTTTTTGTACGTGACCACCAGTAGGACCGGATGCGTTGATCATTCTTTCAATTTCCATTGCGGTAATTACGTTAGTGTATCTACCGTAACCGTATTCGTATTTTTCGGTTGGGTCGTATGGGTCGTAACCGGTTGCTGCAATGATGGTACCAACATGGAGTTCGATTTCTTCTGGTTCCATGTTACGGTCGATTGCTTCAGGACCACATACGGTTTCACAAAGACCACAGTCGATACAGTAGTTTTTGTCGATAGTTGCACAGAGAGGTACTGCTTGAGGGAATGGGATGTAAGCTGCTCTTACCATACCTACACCTTCGTCATAGTAGTTAGGTATTTCGATAGGACAGACTTCTTGACATTGTCCACATCCAGTACAGTCTTCTTCTTTAACGTATCTAGGTTTTTTCTCAACTTTTACAGTAAAGTTACCGATGTAACCGTCTACTTCTTTTACTTCTGCGTAAGTAATTAATTCAATGTTTTCGTGTTTGGAAGTGTCTACCATCTTAGGTGCGAGAATACACATGGAACAGTCTAAGGTAGGGAAGGTTTTGTCTAATTGACCCATTCTTCCACCGATAGTTGGGTTTCTTTCTACCATGTAGGTTTTGAATCCCATATCAGCTAAGTCTAATGCAGATTGGATACCTGCTACTCCACCACCAATAACGAGACATTTTTTGTCTACTGCTACTTTAGAAGCTTCAAGAGGTTCTAATAATCTTGCTTTTGCAACAGCCATACGAGTTAAGTCTTTTGCTTTTGCAGTTGCTTCTTCTGGTTGGGTCATGTGTACCCAAGAGTCTTGTTCTCTTAAGTTAGCAAATTCAAATAAGAACTTGTTTAATCCAGCTTCTTCTACACATCTTCTGAAGGTAGGTTCGTGAAGTCTAGGAGAACATGCTGCTACTACGATTCTGTTTAAGTTGTGTTCTTTGATGTCGTCTTGGATAAGACTTTGACCAGGGTCAGAACACATGTATTTGTAATCTTTTGCAACTACTACGTTAGGTAAAGTTTTTGCGTATTCTGCTACTTCAGGACAGTTTACGACTCCACCAACGTTTACACCACAGTGGCATACATATACTCCCACTCTAATTTCTTCGTTGTTAATTTCTTCTGCCATTAAATCACCTTGTACAAGTAAAATGATTAATCATTTGATCTAATTTTTTAAATATATTATATATATAAAATATTAGATAGTTTAATTTTTCTAAAAAGTGAGTATATAAAGGTTTCTATAAATAAGTAGGAGTAAAGTATATATATAAGAAAATTTTAAATTAATTTAAATTGGATAAATCAATAAATTAAACTGATTTTCTATTATTTTTATCAAAGAAGATTAAATTATTAGCATTATTAAAAATAAATGAAAATTAATTCTTTAAATTGAAAAATAAAATAGATTTTGATACACCTAAAATTAAAAAAAATACAATGAAAATTTCAAAGAAAGGTGGAAAAGCCTTTAAAAATTGAAAAATTTCTGAACAAAGATAATTGTTCAAATAGGTTTAAATCTAATTTAGATAGAAAATTACTATATTTAAGTTAAAATAATAAGTATCAATGATTATTAAACTTAAATACCAATTAATTTGGTTAATTTTTAAAATTAAGCTAATTTAAATAATTATAAAAGAAGTGTAACCTTTTATGCAACACTAAAAATACAGAAAATTGGCCCAATAAAAATGAGTGAAAAAATTGATAAAAATCCCTTAAATGTTCGTTAAAGGATAAACATTAAGAATACAGGAATTGTCACAAGACTGAATACAGTGGATGTGAAAATGCAATCAGAAGTGAGTTCCCAATCCAATTTATATGTTACAGCCAATA
>JAGCLR010000027.1 GCA_017646885.1 Methanobrevibacter sp.
GAAACCTTCCTCGTTATTGAAACGCATAATTCGTTTGGACTGTTCATTGTTAATCGCAGGACGGGAAACATTCAAATGATTCCACCCGTTGTCAATCAGATGGTCTATAATCATCTTGTTTCCGACCTTATTGAACAGTTGCGAACCGTTCGTGGTAATTGTTCGCTTTCTAAAATCCAATTCCTTAACCATTTCAAGGACTGGAATTAAGTTCTTGCTGAGAGTGGGTTCACCACCGGTAATAGAAATGCTCGGATTCAATGGACGGATAAATTCAAGAACTTCGCGGCAACGCTTGAGCCATTCTTTATCGTCAAGCTTGTCCTTCTTATACATCAGACCCTTGTTCGCATATCGCAACTGAGCAACACAGAACTTACAGTCCGCATTACAATAGTCAGTCATAAAGATACTGAAATTGAAGTTCTTGTAAACATTGTAATTACCCGCCTCAAAGGTGAAAGGCGTACTTTCGTAATTGCCAATGTCATAGTTCTTTTGGCGGTCCAATCTCAACTGCGGATTCCACCCGATTTCTCTGTCAGCACCGACTTTAATTGCCATATAGTACCTCTCCGTTAAATCCTGTTCTAAGTTTTCCCTGGTTATACGATAAAGTTCCAATCACAGTTTTGTCAATCACATTAGTTTGGTAACATTTTACAATGTATTCCTGATTTGTTACTGTGGATTTGTAAATGTAAACGATAATGTCATAAAACATACCGTGAATTACTCTATCAAAAACAAAATTCTTGTCATTCCTAATTTGTTCCTGGAAAGGAGCAATAGAAATGAAATCCTTTGCGATGACTTCTCTAAACAAGCAACTATCTATGTTGTTCGTGTACTGGAAATCAACAAATTTCAAAATCTTTTCTAAACTGTCAATATGATTTTCAATAATGTTCGTGGAAGTTCTCAACTGAACACCATTTACCTTGGCATAAAACGCAATTCTAGCAAGTTCTTCATTTGTTATGTTCTTACCCTTCAAAACATTCGCATTTTCTGTATCAGTTATATCCATTCTACTGATAGAAATGTTGTGAACATAATCATTGTCAATCAAATGCTGAAGAACAGGCTTGTTTTCATACAAATTCATCAATCCAATACCCGTAGTAGAAACTGTGCGTTCTTTCACCCCAAACTTACGCAACATTCTAATCGTTTCTACCATTCGGGCAGGATTTAATGTTGGTTCACCACCTGTAATCGTGGCTTCCAAATGAACTGCTTTCATTCCTTCCAAAATCGCTTCTAAATTTTTGAAATACAATTCATTGTCAATGTCAGTCCTGTCATTTCGTTTGTTAATACAGAACTCACAATCATTTTGGCACTTGTTTTGAATGAACACATTTAAATTACACGGGTTGTAAAACTTTCCGCTGAAACCAAACACATTTGCTTCGTAAGCAGACGCATTTTCTACATCGTGCTGCTCCGTCACAAAATCATTGTATGGTGCGAACTTAATTGTATTCATTACTTAATGCCCTTTTCGTGTTCCGACCTTGCGACCAAATCTGTACCGAAACATTTGCCATCCACAGAATAAACCTTCCAGTTCTCAATGTTCTGTACAATCGTTACACCATCGTAATTCTTGTTTCCAGTCATCTTTCCATAACTTTGAAGGAAGAATGAATGGTTGATTTCGGCAAGTCCGTACTTCGCAATTTCTTCGTCAATCCAAGCATCGTCTTTACGCTTGCGAGTGTTCAAATAAATGTTAAAGTCAGGAATGTAATTTGTCGCAAATACAATGTCAGCAATGTTCTGTAAATGGTTCTTATTGACCTTGAGCAGCCAATAATTTACAGAAACCTTAATCTCAAATGGAACATTATACCACTTATGCAGTTCTACCAATCGTTTAATGTTGTCCTTGAGAACAATTCCGTTAGACAAAACAATGACCTTCTTACAGCGCTGTGTGCTAATCGCATATTCAATGAACAAATAAATGTTTCTGTTCAGGAGTGGTTCGCCACCTTCAAGCTGCAATTCAAATTCGCCATCATTCTCGTCAATGATTTGCTTGTAAGTTTCAAATGGCATTTCCGTTGATTTGGATTCACCAGAATACATACAACAAAACGGGCAAGTTGTATTACAACGATTTGTAATGTTAATGTATAAGCGTGTTCCAGTCTTCATTTTAGTCCTGGCAGTCCTTGTTGATAATGTACTTCTGCTTGATTTCGTCAGGAGCATCAATCAGTTCAACCTTGACCTTTTCCGGGGTAATCTTTTCTTCATTCAGCCCCATAATGGCGACTGCCTTCAGTTCATCGTATTCCTCGTCAGTTGCGTTATCCGGGACCGTGAATTCACGAACGGCAGTGACAGTAATCTTAAACTTCTTCATTTTTATCTCCTTGTTAATGGTGGTTTTTGTTTGTGATTATAATATAGAAAAACCCACTGCGCTTGTCAATGGGTTTTATAGTAAAGTTTTGTAAAATTTTATTTACCTTTCTTTGGAGTTAATTCTTGGTAAATTTTCCAGCGTTCATCTATGTCAGTTCTGTCATAAATGTCAGCCCAAACGTCATCCATTATCGTTTTCCAAATACCGGCTCGTTTACCTTTCTTCAATCGTTTGCCCCAACTGTCAAATGCGAACAAATACAATCGGTATAACTGCTTGTTTATGAATGAACTGCGGATAGGTCTAGATTTGTTTTCTTCATTTATTCTTTCGTGCTTGATTTTGTAAAATTCCAACAGTGTTTTGTCTAGTTCTTTGGCTAATGTTTTTTCGTCCTTACATACTTTACGGATTTTTGGTCCTTTATCAAAGGAGTTTATTTCAACCCACTTACACTGTTCTTTATCGTCATTTACGATTATATGTAAGCCTTCAGTAATAAACACATGACCGACTGTTGGATGTGAATAGTCAGCTTTAAGATAATAGTAATCTAGTTTTTCTTTAATAAGTTTTAAGATTTGATTTTCTTTCATAGTTATACCGCAAATTTAAGTACAATGATAGCAATAGCGATTATTCCTAATATAGCAGCTACACGAAGTAATCTTTGGATTTCTGTAACTGCTTTCTTTATATCTTCGTAATCATCAAATTCTTCATTCATCTTCATATCATTAAACCGCCACCATATCTTTCTCTAGGGTCTTTCTTGTAAATTTCAGCATTGATGGCATTCAATAAATCGTTCAATCTATCTTTATATGCTTTCAATGCTTCTACACTCATATCTTCTAATTTTGTTTTTGTTGGTAAACCATTTTCGTCCAATACACCGTGATACTTTAAGTATTCTTCAGCTAGTTTACCTTTTCTAAATGTAAACTCTCTGTCAAGGGCAGCTTTTTCTTTTTCGTATTCTTCGCTAGTCATAAGTTAACCCTACAATGAATTAAGTCTTGCTTGAAAATCTTCAGCACATTTGTAAATGGCATTGTATGCCTTTTCTACATTATCTTTTTCGCCACTGTAAACAATGTTGTATTCATATTTCTTACTGAACCAACCTGTCTTTATCACATCAGTGTCAATGCGGCAATCAACTTGATACTTATCAGCAATTTCGTGTGCTGTTCTTTCCAAACCTTTTATAGGATAACTCCAAGCTACCCAAAATGTCTTTCTGTAATTACTCATTTTATATTCCTTTAACTATTATTGTAAAATCTCCACAAATGATTCTGGTAAAATAACATTATCCATATCCAATGCTTCCTTAAAATATGGTGCTACTTCTTTTGGAGTAAATCCAGCAATTCCACAACCAACTGGAGTTACATAAAATGTCAATTCACTATGGTCCTTAGCAAATTGAATGAAACGATCAGCATAAGGTTTTATACAACTTGGGTCTTCGTCATCCATAGTTGGTAACGCATAGCTCTGACCATATAGACCTTCGCCTTTACCCCACACAGCTCCGAAATTATCCATAGCAAATGCCGCAGCTCCACCAATATGTTTTCCTTCTTTATTTGAACCAAATACGAATACTTCGTTTTCTTCTAGTTCATCAATAAATTCAGGTGTAAATTTATTTCGCATATATCTCCTTTAATGTAAAGTAACATGCTGTGTATTTAGAAAAGCAAATACACTCTCAATAAAATTATACTTTGCTCTAAACATTATATCTGTCCAAGCGCCATCATCATTATTTTGTGTGTTAGCTGTTTCAAGTGTTAATGCTAATGCTTGCCACTGCTTATCTGTGAACTTAAAATTTTCTTCGTTTTCACAGCGTTCAAGAATAGCAATTAGTTCTTCTCTGAGTCCTTTAGAACCAACATATACAGAATAATCATTTTTGGTATCGGACAAATTCTTATAATAGCAATAAGGAGTCCATTTGGAATCAGGACTATTTTCTTCTTTTCTGTACTTGGCGAACACATCGTCAAGTAATCCTAATAATTCGTGGTATCTCATTTGTTATCCTTTTTATTTAAAAATTATTGCTAAAATTAACGCAATTATAACAAAGACAGGACTTATCTTTATACAAATTTCTGCTTCTTCCATTCCTTGACCATCTAAACCAGCTATGCCCCATATAAAACATAATAAAGATGTCATTACTAAAGCCCATTCTATTGCAAATAACATTGTTTATTCCTTATTCGTCATTATTTGTGTCTTCAGTTTCTTCATCTTCTTCACTTGATTTCTTTTTCATTAAGTTTATAAGGACAATGCCTAGAATTGCGATGATAGTAGCACCACCCCAAGTAAATTGTAAACCAATTAACTGACAAGCAAGGTAAATAAGTCCTATCCAGAAGAAATACTCAACTTCTATGAGAAATAGAAGCGCACAAATGTAAATGAAAATCAGTTGCTCAGGTTTGAAAGTACTAGGTATCTTCATTCAACTACCTTTCCACTTGGATAAAAGATTTTGTTGTATTCTTCTTCAGTCTTAATTTCTATAATTCCATCAGCAATACATTTCTGTTCGTCATAAGGAACTATTTGGAATAAATCATCTTGGATTTCTTCTGGTGAATTAACTTGTAACCATCTAGCTGATTCATTGTATTTTGCTAAATAACGGAATAATTTAAGTTGTTCTTTTATTTCTTTTTCATAGTATTCACGATTATAAATCGTATCAACTTTTACTACTCTGCCAGCCTTATTTACAAGCATCCATTCAGGGTCTTTTTCCCATACTCTCCAAAACTTCTTTTCAGTTTGTATATACTTCATTCTTATACTTTCCTTACTAATACACCTAGCCCGTGTTCTGTACAGGAACAAGCCATTGAAACAATATAGTCAATCATTTTTTCGTCTACTTTGTTCAAATCGTAAATATGAACATCGTTCGGGTCAAAATCCCCAACTTGCATATTGTCAAGTTCATCAGGGTTATAATTGTCTGGTTCGTAACTAATTAGTGCTACTTTCATTTGAATAGTCCATCCAATTTATTTTTAAGTTCAACTGTCTGTCTTAATTCTTCGTTTTCTTTTAATAATTTATCTACAATACAAGAATAAAAATAAGCAAGCCTTGAATTCGCATTTAAAGCATCTTGGGATTCTGAATCTTGATAATTAGGGCAAGCCTTAGCAATTTTGTCTAATTCAGCGGCTTCTAATTTCTTAAATTCTTCTCTAGTCATCGTGTTTCATTACCACTCCAATGAAAAATAACCACCCATTGTTAAACCAGTACTTTGAATTCCGCCTGCACATGGTTCATATTGAAGTTCCTGGTATTCAGGGTCCTGATAGTACATTGTACACCAATTCGTACATCTGTAATGCTTGATTTTATAACCCTTCCACTTGAGAACTGTCATAATGTCTGTAAATCTTGGGTCTTCACAATATGGAATGTCTACTGAGGTTTGGCTTCTTTTAGCTTGCTCAGCAACCATATTTGATATGCGCTTAAAATACTCATTGTTTAACTCCAAATCATTTTCCAATGCGGAAAAATTAGTTTTTGCGATTTCTTTTGCCTGAAGTGCGTCTAGCATTTTTTCTCCTTTTATTAAAGTTCTCTTTTGCGATGTCCAAAATTGTTTTTTCAAACTTTTCCTGGTTCGCTA
>JAGCLR010000258.1 GCA_017646885.1 Methanobrevibacter sp.
ACAAGAATCTTGAATGAAGCCACTTATGGAGAAGATAAGGATTCCTATTTAAGCATAGAGGATGTTTTTAAATTTAGTGATGACGACTTTAAAAATTAAATATGTCAAAGTTTGATGCTTTGATTTAAATTTATTAGTTACATATTGTTTAGGGGTAAAAAAAATGATATTAGATATTTATAAGGATTCTTTAGAATATTCTGCTAAAGACTTAAAGACTTTATTGATATTGGGAGTAACTTACTTCTTAAGTTTCCTTTTGCTTCCAATATTCTTGATTTACGGTTATTCATACAGAGTAACCAAGATTTCTGTAGAAGGTATGATAAATGGTAATGATCCATTGCCAGAATTTGACAACATCATTGACATGTTTGTAGATGGTATAAAGGTTGTTTTGGTCTATCTGATTTATGCGCTAGTTCCACTCATAATATTCTTCTTGTTTGCAGCGATATCCAGCTCAATCGGGGGATATGGTGAATCTGCATTAATGGCTATCGGCACTGTCATTACTGTTGTGCTAATCTTATTCGCTTATGTTATGAGCATGTTTGGAGTAGCACACATGGCAAATAATGGCGATTCTTTATCTAAAGCATTTGATTATAAGGAAATAATTGAAATCATAAAATCTGTTGGTGTTACAAGAAGTTTAGGAGCTTACATTGGTTTAGTTATTATTTGCTCAGCAATTTATGCAGTTGTTTTCTTCTTGATCTTATTCGTATTCGGATTCTTCGGAATATTTACCGGAACTTTAGGATTTGCTATGGCAGCTGGCGGAATATTTGTTGCAGGATTTTTCATAGCTTACCTTGTAATGTTGTTTATTGTAGGTCCTTACACCATGATAATGCAATCAAGAGTAAGTGGATTATTATACAATCTTCATTAGATAATTAAAAATCTTTAAAATTAAAAATTAATTTATATTTTATTATTTTATGTATTGGTGATTTTATGGCTAGTATTACTGATGTAGTTAAAGAAGGATTGAAATATCCTTTAAACGATGTAAAAAAGGTTTTGACTTTAGGTATTATATTTCTTATTTCAAGTCTTGTCTCATTGGCAATGGAATTTTTGGTCTTTGACAATATGAGAATTTTAGCTGATATGGCTCCTGTTGAAACAGTTCAAGCAGCATTATCTGCTATTCCTCCAAGTAGCATGGCTTTGATTGTCTTGTCCTGGATTGTAACATTTATATTGATGGTATTCGCTTCAGGATACATTTATGATGTTATTAAATATGGTATAGAAGGAAGATCTGAACTTCCAGAGTTCAGTGACATTAAAGGATTATTAGTGAAAGGTCTTAAAGCATTCGTTGTTGGGTTAGCTTATTCCATTTTACCTATGATTCTTTTCTTCCTTGGAGTGATGTTAACTGTAAACGAATCTGTAGGCGCTTCTGTAAATGCAATTGGTGGAATCATATTATTAGTTGCTATCATATTTGCAATATTCGTTTCTTTAGTGAATGTAATGGCATTATGCAATATGGTGGACAAGGATGAATTTGCTGCTGCATTCAGATTTAAGGAAATCTTAGGATTAATCAAGAACTTAGGATGGGGAAGATACATAGGAATTTTACTCTTCACTGTTATAGCAGCTATGATTATCTCTGTATTCTTTGGCTTTATTTTCGGAGCTATTGCTGGAATCATCAGCATGATAGTGGGTTCTGCATTTGTTTTGGCTTTAATTAATATGATTCTTAATTCATTGCTTGTCAATCCATATGTCAGCATTGCAATCAGCAGGGTTTATGGATCAATTTACAAAGAAGCAACTAAAACTGAATTAGAAACTATCTAAAATAAGAAAATTAGAAACTATGGGTGATTTAACTAATATTGTAAAATGGGTGAAAAAGTGAAAATCGATTCAAGAATTTTAGCAGGATTATCTGCACTTCTTGTTGTTGCAATAGCAATTTCAAGTGTTGGTGCAGTTGATTTGGTAAGCAATGGTATAGACAGCGCTAATTTTGCAATAGATATTCCATCAGGCAGTGACTTTGCTGAAGAGGCAACAACTAATTTGAATGTTGGCGATTTAGCTATGAATATGGAAGTCTTTGCAAACCATGGGGAAAATGCAAATGATGTAAGTGCCATTGTGTATTTGAAAGACGATTCTAAAGATCAAAGCATCATTTCAGATGTGATAAATGATTTGAAAAAGGATGCTCCTATCGTAGAGGAAAATGACAAGTATTTCATTATTGAAACTAAGGATGCAAATAATTGGAATTTCTTTGATTTTGGCTTTGGAAATGATATTGATGCCTTATGGAACTTTGCGACTGGAATCTTTTCAGATGATTCCAATGTGAATGTCACAACTGAAGGTGCTGATGTGCAGGTTTCTAAAGATGAAGGAATTCAAATAAGTGGTGATACCAACAACTCTGTTTCATTAACCACTAGAGGATTGGCGGTTTCAGATTCAAATGGCGATAATGTTTCCATTTCAACTGATGGTGTAAATGTCAATGATGCAAACGGTGAAGATTCAGTGGATGCAAATGCTTCATTTAATGGAGATCTTATTTCAAATGTTGATAATGCAGACTATGCAATTTGCATTGAAAATCCAGATAATAATCAGGTAATTGTAATTGCTGGTAATGATTTGGAATTATTAAAATCAATTGCAGAAACTGCTTCATTCACTAATTAAAATCATTAATTTAATTAGTTTTTATTTTTTTATTCTTATTTCCTCCAATTTTTATTTTTTTATTTTCTTTTGTTAGTTCTCTTTCTCTTTATTTTTTTCTTTATTTTTTTCTCACTTTTCTTTTAATTTATTTTCTTCTTTTTATTCTAAATCAATCAATTCTTCAATTGACTTGTATAGCTCTTCCAAAACGGAATAAATCTTATCTCCAATGACTATTTTAGGTTCAATATTTGCTCCATAGCTATTGATTTCCTTGGATTTGTGAATGATTTTTATGCTCCAAGCGAATCCTCCCTCTAAAGTGCATGATTGATATTCCTCTTCAAGATCCCAAAGGCCAATTCTCTCTACATCTTCCCAAAATTGAACCCATTTTTCCTTGCTTATTCTGTTTATATCAATTAGTTCTGGATTCGGATTCTTTACCAAAAGGGTATTGTTCAATAACTTAATGGATTTTGTTCCATTTAAATCGTGCTTGTAATTTATCTCAAATTCTTCTGGAATGCAGCTCTCTGTCATGATTTGATTTCCTATAAATTGTAAAAATAGTTTATTAAAATTATGTTCGTTTAAACTTATATATTATAAAACTAAAAATTAAATTACTGAGATAGTTAAATGGATGGATTAATATGATTAGATTAAATGATTTTTTAGATAGATTATCCATAATTAAGGTTTTATCCTTCTTTTTATTAATTATATTAGTTCTTTCCTTGCTTCCTATGGTCTTCAAGTTCCATTTAGGAAGTTTATTTTTCAAATTCATATTGTATGGATTAATGCTACTGTTTTTTGCTTATCAATTGAATAAAATAGATTTTAATGAAATATCATTTAAAAAAGCATTAAGGAATGAATATGATTCATTGTTCAAGGTCGCTGACATTTATCATGTCTCATTTATTGTAATTGCAAATATCCTATTTGTTTCAGCAGTTTATTTCATTTTGAGATATTTAAGCTATTTATCAATAATTGACTTCAATTCCCCTCTTTTTGGAAATTTTAGAACAATAAGCATTTCAATACTGGCTCTTTACTTTTTAACTGTAGTCATACTCTCTCCAATTATAGAGGAGCTATTGTTTAGAGGAATGTTCTTAAGAAGATTCAATAAGGAATTGAATGTAACATTGGCCATTTTGATTTCTTCTCTATTGTTTGGCCTATGCCATAACTTTGGAGGAATTTTAGGAGCTATCCTATTTGGTATTTG
>JAGCLR010000259.1 GCA_017646885.1 Methanobrevibacter sp.
AATAAGAATATAGCGAATATTAAAAAAAAAAAAGTAGTAAAAAATAGAATAAAAAATAGAATAAAAAATAGACTAAAAAACACTAATCCAAATTATTAGATCTGTTTAAAGCTTTTTTTACCCTAAATGTAATATATTGGGTTCCTCCACGCATTACACGTTTGAATTCCACCCAATCAAGATTTGCCAAGAAAGTCTTCACAATATAGGCAAATGAGAAATAGTATTTGCTCATCAAATTGTCTCTCAACTTCTCTATCTCATTATGATCTGCATAAGGATAATCTACAAGACAATTCAAGTAACCGTCATCATTCAGCCATTTGGAATAATCTTCTGTAATCAGATAGCCATTTTCCTTAGCCCAATCATAGAATCCAGTTCCGGGGAATGGCACCGCTTGCTGGAAGAAACACATGTCAGGATAAACTGATTGAGCAAACTTATAGGTTTCATCAATTGTTTCAAGACTGTCACCAGTAAGTCCAATCATAAAGCATCCAAATACCTTAATGTCCAATTTCCTTGCATTTTCTGCAAATGCCTTGGATTGCTCAAGAGTGATACCTTTCTTGATTTCATCTAAAACATCCTGATTTCCAGATTCATAACCGCAAACAAGCAATCTGCAACCGGCATCCTTCATCTTCTTCATGGTTTCAAAGGTCAAATCTACCCTTGTGTTGCAGGACCAAACCGGTTTCAAGCCTCTTTTTATGATTTCATCACAGAACTCAATTACCCTTGGCTGGTTTACAGTGAAGGTGTCATCCTCAATGAAGATTTCCTTAATCTCCGGAAGCTCATTCAAAATATATTCAAACTCATCAGCAAGGTCACTTACAGATCTTGTCCTGTAAATCCTTCCGCCCATTGTAGATGGATAGCTGCAGAAATTGCATTGGTTCGGACATCCCCTTGATGAGACTATTTGAATCATTGGCTTTTGGGCAAATGCATAAGCGTAATCATCAAAGTTCAAGTATTTCTCATAAACCTTGGAAACATAAGGGAGACTATCCAAATCCTCTAAAGGCTCTCTGTCTTCAGTATGATTAATGCTAAAATCAATAGGATTATTCAATAGATTAACATCATCTAAAGTGGCAATATCCTCACCATCGCAGTTCACCCTATAGGAAACTCCCTTGACATTTGACACTTCATCAGAATTTATCAGTTCACCAACGGTATAATCATACTCCTGACGAAGAATATAGTCAATGCCTAAGCATTCATTAAGAACTGCATCAGGCAAGATGGTTGCATGGGTTCCTCCAATCATTATTTTAGCTTTAGGATAAGCTTCTTTAATTGAATTGATAACCTTATAATCATAAGCGCAGGTAGGAGTTGTAATCTCAGCCATTATATAATCAGGTTCGTATTCCTTTACTTCCTCGATTGTATCCTCAATTGAGTATGCCTTTGTAATGCAATCAACAAGCTTGCACTCAAATCCTTCCCTTTCGCACACTCCAACACAGTATGCTAACCAGTAAGGATAATACAAGGTACCTGACTTGGTCTTTTCAGGCCATCTGCTTGCCCTGCTTATATTGAATTCATATGGTAAGTTCAAAAATAAAATTTTCATTAATATCACGGATAATTATAATTTAAATAAATTGATAAAATTTATACATATTTTTTTACATATATAATTTTAGATATAAGTATTATATAAATTTAAATAAGTATTAAAGGAAATTCACTAAACAAAATTAAGATAAATATCTAAAAAAGAAGTATCATAGTGAATTCACTAAAAAAAATAAGAACTATCTAAAAAACAATAAATATTCCAAAAACAAAATATTAATTATAATCTCAAGATGTGGAAATATGGTAAAGAGAATAGCTATTACAAGACCAAAAGAAAGATCTAAAGCTGCAAAGGAATTCATAGAAAACTATGGAGGGGAAGCGCTTATAGTGCCAACATTGGAATTGAAACTGGAAAATACCGATTCATTAAAGGAATTGATGAGAAGATTTGGTGAACTGGACTGGTTAATATTCACATCAGTCAGTTCAATCGATTCCATCTTTAAATTTTATCCAAACTTTGTTGAAAGTTTAAATTCTGATTGTAAAATAGCTACCATCGGTACAAAAACTGCAGAAGTAGCTATGAATAAAGGAC
>JAGCLR010000260.1 GCA_017646885.1 Methanobrevibacter sp.
AGTATCTACAGAAGATAGTGCATTAGGAACAATTATAGGATATTATAATGATAATGCAGAAGAATATTATTTTGTAAGTATTGTTCCAGATGGAAAAGTGATAAAAGTTTATGATAGTGATGAAGTTAATATTATAGAAGATAGCGGTAGTGGTTCTGTAACACCAGATGCAATTGTTAATGCGATTGGTCAGATGGATGATACTCAAAAAGCTCAGACTATAAGTAATTTAAGTGCTCAAAGTGAAATTACAGCAAGCGGAATGTTAAAGGGTGATGGAAATGGTAATGTAAGTGCAGCTGTTGAAGGAACTGATTATGGGATTATTCCTGCTGTAACAAATGTTGATGATGGGAAATTTGCAAGGGTTGTAAATGGAGCATGGAGTGCTGTAACAGTGCCAGAAGCTTCTGGAAACTCTTTTTAAGATGTTGGTAGGTGAAATAAAATGCCTAATAATGAATATTTAGTAACAAATGCTGAATTAACTGCCACTGCGGATGCTATTAGAGTAAAAACTGGAAGTAGTTCTCCAATTGAATGGAAAAGTAACAGTGGTTTCGCTGATTCTGTGGACTCAATTCCGACAAGTAGAATTGAAGCTGATTATGGTAAGCCTGTAAAGTTTTTCGACTATGACGGTTTTCTGGTCTATTCCTACACACCGGAAGAATTAGCCGCTTTGACGGCTATGCCTGACAATCCATCACATGAAGGTCTTACAGCGCAAGGCTGGAACTGGACGCTTGCGCAAGCACAGACTTATGTTGCAAGTTATGGCCAGTTGAATATCGGCCAAATGTACACCTCCAGTGATGGGAAGACAAAGATACATATTCGGATTAACGATGGTAGACTTATCCCTTATCTTGGCTTAGCCGTTAATGGTTCAGCCGACATCGATTGGGGCGATGGGTCTGCACACGATACATTGTCTGGCAGCTCACTTTCTGATGCTGTGTATGTGGCTCACTCTTATGCAAGTGCTGGTGAGTATACGATTTCCGTTGATGTTACTGGCAATGCTAGCATTGTTGGCTCCACCAATGGGTCATATTTACTGCGAAGGAGCAATGTTGGTGATAGTGGAAATGATGATAAAATATATGAGAGTGCTATCATTAGTGTAAATATTGGGGACAATATGGAGGTCGGAGATTATGCATTCCAAAACTGCTATTCACTCATCACTATTACAATTCCACATAGTGCCACCAGTATCGGTTCATATGTATTCCATTCGTGCTATTCATTCAGAGGACTTACTTTACCGGATAGTATAACGAGTACTGGCAGAAATATTATGATGAATTGCTATTCAGCCACAAGCGTGGCATTTTCTTCGAGCGTTACCAGTGTTGCCCGTAATGCTTTCCAAGGTTGCAATTCATTGAGTAGCGTTTCAATACCTGATAGTATTACAAGTTTTACTAGCTACTTATTTAGTGGGTGTCACTCATTAGCTTCAATTGTAGTGCCACTGACCGTAAGTACTATAGAAACCTATGTATTTCAATCATGTTACAGTTTGTCATTCGTAAAATTTTATAGAAGCACTCCGCCAGTCTGTTCGAATATGAATGCTTGGGGCGTTTCCTCTGATTTTAAAATTATTTATCCATATGAGGGCACTATTGCATATAAGAGCGCAACAAACTATCCTGACAAAGATACGTATTTATATCTCGGTTTTTACTCTGGCACGGATGGCGAGGTATTGCCAACAACCGTCACAGACGGCATCATAACATACAACCTCACTTGGTTTGCGACAATAGATGATGCTTTTTCCGGGGTTAGTCCGATCACAACAATGCAGGGTACAGAAGTTTATTGTCGTTCTGTTCTGGTATCATAAGGGGGTGTTGGTTGGATGATAATCGAGGAACTTGTTGAGAATGACAAGCGATTGCGGCATTACAGCGATCAAGGTGTTATGATTCGTCAAATCGAAACCGGAAACCTCTACGAAGATGCTGTGGATTATATCCCCTGTGAATATACATATGAAGAGACAGTTATGCAGATAACTATAGAATAGATATGAGAAGAAAAATAAATAAGGAGAAAATATATAAATGAATAAAAAATTTGAATATGTAGATGATAATCCTGGTTCTTACTTTGGTATGTTAGTAGAATCATTTGATCAAAATAATAAATTAGAAGAAGCAGATACTTTGGCAAAACCTATTAAAAAAGATTTTAAAAATAGATATAAATCTTATGATAGGCAGAAAGATTATGTTAATAAACATAATCAAGAGATGGCTAAGAAAATTCCAGCAAATGCTTCTGAAGAAGATGTTGAGATTATAAAAGATGTTTTCTTTAAGAAAGAACCTAAATTTGACAGAAGTATTGGAGATAATTTTAAAGGTCTTGAGACAAAAGATTATCCATTTTATGTGACATATTATCAAGAAGTTCCTTTCTATCATCCTGAAGAAGGTGGATATTATGTAGCAGGAGTTCAGGCAATGCAAAGTGAAGGATTTGATAGTAAAGAAGAAGCTTTAAAATCTCTTCAAGATGCTGCTTCAGCTTGGGGAATGGAAAAATTATCATCAACCGAGTATGGAAACTTATCAAAATATATTGGAGATTCTCAATATGCTGTTCTTGAAACAAGTAAAACTTATTTAAGTAGAGAAGAGGGAGATAAGCAATATGAATCCCTTAAAGAAAGTAAATCTAATTCAAAGGAAACAGCCAAAGATATAGCAAAGCAGTTTGGTGTTAATCCTAAGATTGTTTCAACAAAGTTAGGTTATTATAAAATACCTGTTAAGATGTTGCTTGGAGATTTTATAAAAAATGCAAAAGACAATAATTTTATAAATGCTGGTGATAAAAACAGATTCTATAAGGATATTGACGATGCAACAGTTTTTGTAGAGTTTGATGAAAAGAACGGTGCAATGTATGTTGATTTCAAGTATGAAAAAGAAGAGTCTCTTAAAGAAGATAAAGCAAAAAGACTGTTAATATTGAATAAAAAAACTGGTGATTGGCTTAGGGATGGTAACGGCAATGCTATCCAATTTGATAGTGAAGAAAAGGCAAATAAATTTATAAATTCAGAATGTAAAAATAATGTGGATAAATACAAGGTAGTGCCACTTAGAGAAAGTAAATTTGTTCCTAAAGATAAAATGTCAAAGAAAGCTCAAAAAGAATTAAATGACAAGAAGAGAGGAACTTGGGGCAATACAAATCCTGTAACTAAAGTTCAGCCAAATAAAAAGGCTTATGATAGAAAAAGAGATAAGAAAGAATTAGATGAAGCATTAGATAATAGATTTTCAGATATAGTAAAAAAGTTAGAAAATATATATGTAGATATGAAGTATAGGGCAAATATTAGTGACAAAGATGTTCTACACTATTACAATAAATTAAAGAATATATTGGAAACTTTACATGAATATCTATAACTAGGAGAAATAAATGAAAGTTATAAAATTAAATGAAGCTTCAGAAGATCATTTTCTTGCTGAATTGTCAAATGATGACTTTATGAAATTTATAGGTATGTTTGGTAAAATAGAGGAAGAAGTCGCTTTTGTTAATCGTGAGATTGATAACGACAATAAACTTATAACATATAATGATGTTTCTTACTATGCAGATAATCTACAAAAACTGGTAGATAGTTTAAAACAAATCTATAGCTCATGGATTGTCAATCAGAAAGTAATTTATAGGAGATAATGCAAAAATGGCAAAGATAAATATTAGAGAAAGTTTAGGTCGCTTAGACCTATTGACTGATAATAAGTATGATTTAAGAAATACTTATGATAGCAGTAATATTTCTAATGATAAGAAAAAGAAACTTGCTGAGTCGCTTAATAATAATGCAAGCGCAAAACAGTTATATAGTATTTTGAACGAAGGGTATTATGATTCCCCGGAAAGCTTGTTAAAAACAATAGAAAAATCTGCGAAAGATGTTGCACTAAAAGACGGATATGACCAGATTGTAGCAATTGATACTGATGGAGAATACTATTTTCATAGAGATTATCCATCTCACGAATATTTTGATGGACAAAAACCTTTTGAAAGAATTAAGGTTGTTTATAAAAACGGAGTTAGAGATACTGAAATCGAAAAGATAGATGAGTCATTAAATGAAAGTGCCTCAAAAATTCCAGAAAAGTCAAACTTGTTGAAAGCTCTTAATACTTATAGCGGAAATGGAAAGTCTGGAAAAAGTGGAAGATGGTCTGTTGGTCGTGGTGGATATGACTTAGCATTTGAAGTTTATTACAACAGAGAACCAGTTGTTCAAGGAATGTTAGCATATGAAGGAACAGAAGTAAGTGCGGTTTCTTCTGAATATGGAAACGGATATTCTTCAAAGGAAGTTGCTAAATTTATAGCAGATGAATGGGACGAGTGCTATCTTGCAGATAGTCCGTCATACGAAGAAGAATATGACGAATCTTTAACAGAAGATACAGTTAAGCAAAATGGTAAATGGGTAAATAAAGGTAAAGAGGGAACCCACGGAAAGTTTAAAACAAAGAAAGCGGCAGATGCCCAAAGAAAGGCAATGTTTGCTAATGGATATAAAGGCGAGTCTTTAGAAGAATCTCTTGGTCTTTCAAAACAGGACAAGGATGAGCTTGTCAAAGTTATAGAAGATGCAAAGAAAAGTACAAAAAGCTATTTTGATAAAGGATTGTCTAACAATTTATATGTGACCTTTGGAACAGTTGGCATGACTTTAAGTAAAATAGTTGGAAGAAAAGAAAAGATAAAGTTTGTTAATTACTGGAAAGACAAGTCAGTTGAAGATATTATAAAAGAGTTAAGTAACCAAGATTGGAAAATAGAAGAATCACTAAAAGAGTCTGCTTTTGATTCAGATGAATATGAACGTGAGCACATTCTTAGACTTGCTAAAGCTGTAAAGGAAGCTTCAAAAGGTGCAGATGAACGTAAGCTTTTAAATCTTAAAAAGACAGCTAAAAAATATCTAACAAATCATAAAGGGACAAAGCATGAAAAAGAGTATGCCGTACTGCAAAAGGTATATGATTCTTTATTAGATGAGGATTGGGAGCCAGACGAATGGGAAGAAACAGATTTTCTTGATGATGAGGGAAAGAAAGTTTACATAAATATTATTGAAGAAGCAGAAGATATTGATGACCTGAAAGATATTGCCCATGACTTATATTGGCATGACAAAGGATTATTTGCTATGCTGAGACATTTTCCAAAGGATAAATCGTTTGAGTGGATTCAAAATAGAATGATTGAAGTTATTAAATCTACCATGAATGAATCTTTAACAGAAGCCTCTTATGGTGGAGCATATGATATTGAAGATGATATGTTCTGGACTAAAGATGATTTAATTGAGTTCTCTGATGCTGTGTGTGAAAAACTTACAGACAAGTTTGGCTATCAGTATGATATAGCCGATGTTGGTGCTGAGAATAATAATGATATGTATATTACTATCATGGATACTACACACGACATTGAGGCCGATGTTTCATTTAGAATTAAGATGAGCAGAATTCGTGCTCCAAGAGATTTGATGAAATATCTTGATACTGTTGTTTCTCAATTTGTTAAGAAATTTGAAGAAGAATATCAGTATTATGATTTTGATGAATCATTGAGTGAAGATATTGATGATTTTGACCCTAAGTATGATGCAAGATATGAAGTAAATGCATATTATGGAAGTCCAAGAAGAGGAAATTATGCAGGTCTTGAAGATGATTTCTACACAGATGACTTTGAAGAAGTAAAAGACTGGGTTTGGGAAAAGTGCCAAAAAGGTTTATATATAAATGTTGTTGACCGTGAAAATGGAAATCAAGTAAATATAAATACAGAAAATTATGATTTTGAGTCTGATGATGCTTATAGAGTATTTGATGACTTAAAAGTTATACAAGAGTGTCTTAACGAAGCAGATTTCAGTGGTGCAAAGGATGAATCATTGAAAAAGTCTGTTGAAGATGACTATATTAAACAAGCCGATGCTGATGTAAAGAAAGATGTTGTTAGATTTACTTCATTAGTAAATAAAGGCGAAGCATGGGATGAAGCATTGAATAAGATGGGTTACATTTGTGCAGACCCAGGTTGTACTTCATGGATAAAAGAAGTGTCTGACGGAGATATAATGTTCTCTATTGAATCTGATGGTGATGAGGGAACAATAGAAACTTCAACTATTCATTGTTCTATGTTTGATACTGAAGGAAATGTTGTGTACGAGAAATCATTTAATGTTTTCTCTGATGAGTGGATTAAAGAAGATTATGATGAAGAAAAGTCAGTAGAGTTTGCATCCCATTGGATTTGGGTAAAAGATAAAAATGATAAGTGGAAACTTTATGATGCCGTAAGTTCAAAAGAGGATGTCAACGATAGTGTAAGACAAGCAAAAGAAGATGAAAGATTTACTGCTGTAAAAGTTACAGAAAATGGAAAACGCCCAGATGGACATATGAATGTTTTCACTTCTGAGGGATTAGATGAGGATATGTCTAAACCTGATTTTGTGGTTGGTTTCTATGCTGGTCCTGTTGATGACTATACATTAGAGTTAATAAATCCTAAAAAAATAGCACAAGTTGATGTGAGTGCTGAGGAATTAAGAACAAAATATGGAAAAAGTGTAGATAAACTTTTGAATGATTACACTTCTCAAACAGTTGATAAGTTAAAGAGTACTAACAGTTGGTTAAAAGCCCTTATCCTAAATTTTGCAGAAGAAAAAGCAAGAAAAACAGGAAAACTGGATGATAAATTTAGAAACGAAGAAAGAAAGTTTTTAGAAACCGGTATTTATATGGAAAAAAGATTAGAAGAGATTAATTATCCTTTCGAAGACGGAATTAAAAAACTTTCTAAACATCTTGGCAAGATGCTCCTTCCTAAGAGAGAAAACTTAAAAGAAGGATATGCTGAAATATCAGATGATTTTTCCTTTGCAAGAAGTAACTGGGATAAACTTAATACGGGTGTTTCTTTTGACGATGCATTAGAAGAATATAACAATCAATATGGTGAAGAACATTTCTATGCAAAACCGCTTTATGTAAAATCGGCTTGGGATACAATGGTGTCTATGTTTAAGGATAAGGAGTTTTGGGAATCCTTAAAAGAAGATGTTGATGGTGATATTGACCTTGATATTGAGACTGATTTTGGTGATGGTAGCGTAGAGGAGGGAGATACCTTTATTGAAGATGGAAGAGAGTGGTCTTGGATTGAAAGAATTGCAGGGCCTATTCACTTAGATTTTGATAACTGGTCTGTTTGGTCAGCAAGAGATTGGGATTATATTGAAGAGAAAGTAAAGCCTCTTCTCATAAATAAAGAAGAGTTCAATGTTGAGGTTCTTACTAAGATTTATGATGAAGCAGAAGTTGCCTATTTTGTAGTTGATGAAGATACTGGATTTATTGATTGGGGTCCTGTTGAAACTTCTACTGAGGCACAAGATTTCTTAAATGGCAAAGTTGAAGATTATGAAAATGACGAAGAATATGAAGAAATAGAAATTGAAGAAGAATCTTTAACTGAATCAAGAGCTATTAAAAATGACGGAGATTATGAAGTTACCCTTCATTATGATGATATTGGCAATGGGAAAGAATATGACTATACATTAGGTTATGATGAAGTAGTAAGTTATTTAAAGGAGGTTGCTTGGGCGAATGGAGATGGCCCAGAAGATTTAAATGAAGATGAATATCTTGAATGGGTAATGGATAATTTTGATGAACTTTCTGATAAATATGAATTAAATGTTTTAAATTATTTCGAATCAGAAGCGTCTCAATATGAGTATGGCCATAGATATGATGAGCCTTAATAATAGGCTCATCATAAATTTATAATAGGAGAGTATTAAATAAATGATATTAAATGAGAGATTGTTTGAAGATAACGATTTTGGTACAACTAATACTAATAGACCAGAATTAGTCAATTCATTATTGTTAGATTTATTTAAGGAATTAGGAGTTGACCCAAAGGTTGCTTCAAGTTCTATGGGGTATGATACTATTGTGTCATACATATCCTTTATTGCTTCTCAAGCATTAGGTGAATCTCTTAATGAGTCTGTAGATGAAGATAAATTGTTTTTTGAACTCATACATCTTATAGATAATCTTAATTATAGTGGAGAAGTTGCTAAAGAGATGTCTGATTTTGATGATGTTTATAATTCATTAAAAAAGTTATTAAATAGACTTGATAAATATTATTCAAAAGATGAATCTCTGAAAGAATCTATTAATACTGATGATGCTTATACCTATGAAGAATCAGAAAAAGTATTAAAAGATTATACAAATGACTGGAAAAAGGAAAGTGGAACTTCAAGAACTTATTATAAAAAGGAAAAAGATAATGCAACAGATATATTAAAAAAGCATTATAAAGTTGTGGAAGTTTCTGATGGAAGAGGCTCAAATGACGAAGAAATGTCTTGGGTTATTTCTTATGCTGAGCCAATTAATTAAAATTTTTTCAAATTAAAAAATTTGGTTTACATATAATTTCAAATATTGTTTACAGCTAAATTATATGAGGTGTTTTAAAGAATGAAATTTAAACAAGTTGATGATACAAAATTAGAGGCTCTGAGAATAAAGAGACATAGACTCAGAGAAGAAGATGCTGGAATGAATAAATTCCACATGGTATACACTGTAGACGGTGTTAAGTCAGAACAAGATGTTTCTGCTGCTAATGTTATGAAAGCAGAAGAGCTTATCAGAAAACAATATGATGGTAAAAATATTATTTTTACTTCTAAGCAACCAGTAAAAGAAAATCTTGAAGAAGATAAGATAGCTGATAAGATTAAGTCAAAGCAAGACCCTAAAGAAATGACAAAGAGAGCAATTAGAATGTTAAAAAATCTTGGTGGGGAATATAAAGACCTTGTTAAAGAATATAAAGATACTTATGGGGAAAACCCACTTGATGAATCATTAAATGAAGATATGGAAAGCCCAGAGAAAGTGTTAGAGGCTGATGAAAAAGTTCCACAGACAGAAGAAACAGTTGGTCTTTCTAATGCAATTATTCAAGAAATAAATGGTGAATGGGAAACTATCCAACATTATAATGACTTGATTTCTATTATGAGAACAGAGGGTAGAGATGACATGGTGAATGTTATCTCAGACATCATAGATGAGGAAAATAAACACATTGGGCAGCTTCAAAAGTGCTTACAATTGATTTCTCCAAATGTATCTGAGATTGATTCTGGTGAAACAGAGGCTATTGGACAGTTAGATGCGAATGATAATTTATATGCAGATGATAATTGCTTAGATTGTGCTGATGATGATTTTGGGCCACACAGTGGATTTGATATTTATTTAGTATAAAGAGGTTAAATAAATGAAAATTGAAAAGTTAAATGAAAAAGTAGATTGGAAAGTTGCTATGGAAGGTAATAATAGCAACATTGACAGATTAAGAAATGTAGCAACTCAGGTTAATATCGATCCTGTTATGGGTGAAGTAGTTAGAGAAAATGAAAAATCAGATAAAATGACAGGCGATACATTTAAAAAGCTTTCAAAAGAATTAGATGGTATTACTCCTAAAGACCCTGATACTGGAAAGAAAATTACAATAAAGCCTTATACAGAAAAATTAACTCTTGATGAAAATTTGTTTAAAGAATCATGGACTTCTTTTGGTGGTAGCTGGAGAAATCAAACAGTTAAGAAAGTTAATTATGAAGAAGAAGATATTTCTGATGTTGCTGAAGAACTTATGAACTGGTATGGAGAATACTTTGAAGGTTGGGAAGGACCTGACATCAAAGATGCTCTTTATGGATTAAATGGAGAAAGAATTCCTGGTTCTGATTGCCCGATTATCTTTACAATGGAAGAAGATGAGGATGATGAGCTTGATTTGGGATATGAAGATGAAGAGTATGGTGAATCTTTAAAAGAAAAAAAATCTTCTAAAAAGAAAAAGCATTTATGTGAATCTGTTGATGAGCCAATAGCGGTTCTTTCTTTGAATAATTTTGGTGGAATTGAAATTTATGATATAAATGATGAAGAAGTAACTTATGCAATAAATGATGGTAATAATATTTCAGAAAAAGAAACAGTTGAATTAAAATGGGATTGTGAAGATGAAGATGGTGACTGTTCTCCATATTTCAATGTGGGAGATAGTCAGTATTATATAAGGGATTTTATCAAAACAAAGATGTTTGAGTCAAAAAAACTCCATGAATCAGATAGCGGGATTGAGTACAGGGATATGATGTATGATATGGTTGAAAATGGAGATGTTGATGCAGGGGAAATTCTTCGTGATTTAATTTACTGGGTTACAGAAGACGATATGGAAGAATTTATGCGAATTCGTAATTTAATTCCTAAAGAGGACATGGAAGAGTCATTATCATTAAATGAGTATGTAGACGAAAATGAAGTAGTGGATGACGAGTACACTGTTATGGATTTATTAAATGACAGACTTTTTGGTTATGGTATAAACAAAAACAACTTTAGATTAAAGTGGAAGTTTGCCGATGTTGACCCTCTTATTAAAAACGAGCAGGGAAAAATAAAAAGAGGATATTTTTATCCAACGGCAGACAAGGAAAATATAATCCATGGAATGAAAACAGATAGACGCTCATTTACAATGGATGGAGTTGGAGTGTTTGTTTATGATGAGGAAGAAGCAGAGCTTGCAAGAAAAGCAGCTGAAGAACTTGGTCTTGAATTTAGCATGAAAAAGACAAGACCTGGAAATGCTTTTGACTATGTTGCAATAATTAAAGTTCCAGAGGCAATACAGGAAATGCCAGTTAAAGATTATGTTGAATCCATTGGAAAGTCTATGTCAGATTTTTTAAGGGGTACACACAAAGGATTCAAAAAAGATTTTGTAAACCACCCAAACTATGAGTTTAGAAAAGAATCCGAAGAATAATTGAATAAATAAAGGAGCATATTAAATGTCAAATATGTTTACTAATTATGAAAATTTGGACAGTTCATATGTTCCAAATAACATAAACAAAAAGATAGAAAAACAATTGATGTTAGATGATGAAATTCCTAAAGTAAAGTATGATAAATTTAAACAAATAGTTGGTTATTCTTGGAGTTATGGTGATACATTTTCTATAAAATATACAGTTGCAAGATCAGTTTATGTTGAAGAGAATGCAATTATATATTACAATGATGAACATCCAGGTTCCTCTACCGTTGGAATTTATGGACAAAAGGCATATAATCTCAAAACAAGACAATCATGGGTTTGTATGTCTTTAGACAGTTCTTCCTATAATTGGGTAGAGTTAATTCCTTTTACTTTTCCAGCTAATGGGACAAATAAAGTTTATGTTGAGCCAGATTTTGACTATAGTGACATGACAGCAAAAGTTATTATAGAAAATTTTAGGCATGAAGAGATTTATTCTACCTCTGGAAGTGTCTCAAAAGGATATATGACAATAGATATTGATAAAGAGTTATCAGAAAAACTTATACAAGGAATTTATTATTGCTATATAATATTATCTAATAGTGAAAAAGAAATCGTTGATAAAAAATATACATTTACTGTGAAGGATAAAACAAATGATATTTTGGGTGATAATAAATGTATATAAATAATATGGGTATTATAAAAATGTTTAGAGGGGACTCATTTAGTACAGTCCCCTTTATAAATAATTCCACAGAAATGATAGATGATAAGTATGAAATTACAGCAAATGATACGATTTACTTTGGTTTAATGGAGTGCAATCAAAGATTTGAGGATGCAATATTAAAGAAAGTTTATACAATTGCTGATGTTGATACGGGTGGGAATATTACTATAAAAATAAACCCTTCTGATACAGTTGATCTACTTCCAGGCAAGTATTTCTATTCCATTAAATTAAAGCATGACAATCAAGATGAATCGTTTGATGTATATACTTTAATGCAAGAAACAGAGTTTTGGATTTTGAGATAAGAGAGGTTTAGATGTTAGTAACTGGAAAAATAAAACCAAATAGATATAGCTGTGGTCATACTAAACTTGATGTTACTGTTTATTTTGCAGAGAATATTAAAGAAAAGAAAAAGAAAGTAAATGGTGAGCAAGTAGTATCTTATGAGTATGATAGATATGAGACAAGCATTAGGTATAGGCCAGACTATAAAAAGTATATTGAGGACAATTACAATATGCTTTTAGAAAGAGCAAAAGAAGAAGATAGAATAGCATTATCTAAAGAGTTAAGAGAAAAAAGGAACAAACTTCTGGCAGAAAGTGACTGCCACATGGCATTAGATAGATTAAATTTAGAAGTTCCAGATGGCAACACATTCGCTATTTGGAAGCCATTTTTAAAATCTCTTGGTGATGCCTTGACAGGTGATTGGGCTAAATATAGACAAGCTTTAAGAGATTTACCTAATCAAGAAGGTTTTCCTTATAATGTAGAATTTCCAAAAAAGCCAGAATAGCATAAAGAAAAAAATAAAAAAAAATGTTGTGGGGAGTTTAGAAAGATATGGATTGGAATAGTTTAGTTCCACTAATAATTACAACAATTGTTGGTGGAATTGTCGGCTTTTTAGTGAGTTGGGGGATGGTTACTTTACAGAAAAAAGCAGAAGGTAAGGTTCAAGAGTCCAAGGAAGAAAAAGAGGCAAAAGAAATTGAATTTCAAGCAATGAAAGAAGCTTGTAAAGAAATGCTTCGCAAGTCTTTAAAAGAAGACTTAGACTATTTTAAGCGACTTGGGTATTGTCCAATAGAAGATAAAGCCGATATAGAAAATACATATAAAATTTATAATAAAGGTCTTAAAGGAAATGGAAGAGGAACTATGTACTATGAAAGCATAATGGCTCTTCCAGATTTTTTAGAACACAAAGAGAATAATTAATAGGAGATAAAATAATTATGGGAATTTATATTGAAGATGTAATTAAAATTGCTACTGATGAAATTGGCTACCATGAAAAAGCATCTAACTATGATTTAGATAGCAAAACTGGAAATTCTGGTAGCAATAATTATACTAAATATTCAAGAGATTTGTGGGATGCTGACCCACATTTTTATCAAGGCCCTAAACAAGGCTATGATTGGTGTACAGTATTCTATGATTGGTGCTTATATCAAGCCTCTGGGAAAGATTCTAAATATTCACAAAGTATAAAATATTATACGGGACCTTATGGTGCTGGATGCTCATTTGCAGCTGGTTATTATAAAGCTGCTGGTGCTTGGTATAAAGACCCAAGACCAGGTGATCAAATTTTCTTTGGTAGTGGCGATAGCTACAGACATACTGGCTTAGTTGAAAAGGTTGATGATAGTAAAGTTTATACTATTGAAGGTAACTCAGAAAATCAAGTTAGAAGAAGAAGTTATTCTTTAAAAGATACTTCTATTCTTGGATATGGTAGACCAAAATATGACGGTGACAAAAGACCTGATGATCTTCCATTTGTAGATGTTAAGAAAAATGCTTGGTACTATGATGCTGTTAATTGGGCATATGATAATAAAATTACAGCCGGAACAGATAGTATACATTTTTCTCCAAATAAAGATTGCACAAGGGCTGAAGTAGTTCAAATGCTTTATAGCATGAATAAATATCTTGAAGATAACTATTCTAAAAAATAAAAATTCCTCCAATAAGGAGAAACTGCAATGGCAAATATAACAATTAAATATAACAACGAGATTATAGGAGAGCTTAATAATTTAGGCTCTCTTATAATGAAAACAGCAGGACATGGATGTGAATATGATATTGAATTATATTATATTAATTACTGTCCAAGAACAGAGTCTACTTCAAATTTCATGATAGATTCATTTTTTGAAGATTTTATTTTGAGCAGTTCTGCTATAGAAATTATAGAATGAGGTTCATGTGAATGATTACTAAAAACTTTGAAAACTATTTAGCATCTATACTATCATTTGCTAATAACATAAGTAATGCTAGTTGTGGATTACAGGTTTTTACAACTTATGGAATGCCAAGATTTGTATATCAATATCAATACATACCTGCTGGTTCTGGAGTATTATGGTTCCCAGGTAAAGTTAATGCAGAGCCATCATTTTCTAATGGAAACGGTGGGATCGTTATAGGAAAAGGCACTACACCACCAACAAAAGATGATATAGCTTTAGAAGATATTATAACAAGTGGTGTTACTGTTACTGTCACATTAGTAGATAGTAAAACTGTAACACCTGGTTATCCACAAATTGAATTTAATTTAACCGTAACAAACACTAGCAATGAAGAAATTACTATATCAGAGATTGGTTATCAGCAATTAATTTATGTTGGCTCTGGCCCAACCGCTGTTTACTCATCATCGCCCCCAGCTGCTATTTGTTTATTTGACAGGACTGTTTTTGAGACACCAATAACAATTCAATCTGGAGATGCTGGTGTCATTGAGTACACACTTTGTGTGACAACACCGCAAAGAACTAAAAATGGTGTTAATTTAGTATCATTTACCTATGGTTCCGATGAAGATGTAGCAGCTATGATTGATGCTGCAAGAATTGGGCTTATTGATTTACAAGAAGATGGTTTGTGGAAAGTTGGGGATTCAAGAAGGGTTGAATTGAGCCAATTTACTGGCGGTGGTAGTGTTGATCATCAAGCGCAAAGTAGGGTTATAACTATAACACAATTTGGTGATTATAATAATTGTGGTTGTTTATTCCAATTTGATTTTACTTGTACTATAAGAGAAGGTCAAAGAATAAATGCAACAAGAACAAACGTAGGTGGTTATAGTTCTGCTGAGATATATACTACAACACTCCCAGCATTGGTTGATGCATTACCTATCTGGTTAAAAGATAGATTAAAGACATTTGATGTACTTGTATCCGCTGGGGCCGGGTCATCTGAAATAGTTACAGTTAGTAACAATAAATTAGCATTAAGGTCTGCTGTTGAAGTTCTTGGAGAAGCAGGTGTTAGTAGTGGAACAAATAATTACACATATCCAGGAGAAGGAACACAGGTAGATTTCTATAAAAATGTAGCAGGGTCTCATAGAATAACATATGTCTATGGTGTTTGTGATGACTTCTCAGACAGTAATAGATATACTTTTACAAGAAGCCCGTATTATAATGTTTCAAGTGCTTTTGCTGCTATATCGTGGTCATCAGCCGGTATCAGATCATCTTCAAGTACAAACATTACTGATAGTACATATGGATATATCAGCTCATTTGGTTGTATATAGAGAAAAGAGAAAGGTCGAATGAGCTATGCCCAACGATTTAATAGATTTAAAAGAGTTAGAAAACCTTTCAGAAGAAGAACGAAAATATGCTTTGGAAATATTAAAAGAGTTTTCTAAAAGCGGAATCTCTGAAAAATTTTCTAATTTAGTAAATTCTGACTATAAAGAGCCACCTGTTGATATTATAACATTCATAAAAGATAAAAAATACTTAGGGAATGCTTGGCACTCTCCAGATGGCTCTTGTAAACTATATGAATATTGGGAAAATAAGTTAAAAGAACTTTTCCCAGACCCTTACACTACAAGATATAACAATTTTATAGAATCTGGTGCTCGTGGTCTTGGTAAATCAGAAATAGCAATAACTGTAGGTTTATATTTAATGCATAGAATAATGTGCTTAAAAGACCCAAAAATGTTTTTTAATCTTAAACCAACTGAGAACATAGCTTTTGCTTTTATGAATATCACTCTCACATTGAGTGAAGATATAGGTATTACTAAGTTTCAAGCAACTGTAAAAGAATCTCCTTGGTTTATGCAACACGGCACATTAACAAAAAGAAACAATGAGCCATACTGGATTCCTCCTAATCCAATAAAGATGATTATTGGTTCACAGTCTTCGCATGTGGTGGGTCAGAGTATATATTTTGCGTTTTTTGATGAAATTTCATTTATCCGAAACCAAGATATAGACCGTCAAAAAGCGATAGCTATTGATATGATAGACACTGCTATAGGTGGTATGAAAACAAGATTTTTACATAATGGTAAAAACCCCACACTTCTTGTTCTTGCTTCTTCTAAAAGATCAGAAAAATCATTTCTCGAAGAGCATATGAAGAAGAAATTAGCAGATGAAGATGCGAGTGCTTTAATAGTTGATGAGCCGGTTTGGAATGTGAAGCCAAAGAGCACATATAGTGGGAAAACATTTAAAGTAGCTAAAGGAAATAGATTTTTAGCATCTGAAATTATACCAGATGGCGAAGATGAAAATATTTATATAAGTAAAGGCTATTCTATTTTAAATGTACCAATAGAATTTAGAACTGATTTTAAAGATGATATTGATAGAGCATTGTGTGATTTTGCTGGTGTATCTTCAAGTGATATTACTAAATATATAAGTGGTGCTAAATTTATTGAAACAGTTGATGAGAAAATTAAAAATCCATTTACAAAAGAAATATTAGAAATTGGTACTGATGATAATTTACAATATTATGATTTCTTTGATATGGAAAGAGTCCCAAAAGAAATGTTGTCAAAACCACTTTATATTCATTTAGATATGTCAGTAAGCGGTGACAAAACAGGTATAGCTGGTACTTGGATTGCTGGTAAAAGGCATTCATCAAATAATGAATCTTCTAATAAAGAGGTATATTTCCAGTCTGCTTTTGGTGTTGCAATAAAAGCTCCAAAAGGAAGACAAATATCTTTTGAGAAAAATAGATTATTTATTTATTGGTTAAAAGAACAAGGATTTAATATTCGTGGAATTACTTCTGATACATTCCAAAATGTTTCTTTAGGACAAGATTTAGTATCAAAGGGATTCAACTATTCTGTACTTTCTGTTGATAGAGTAAATGGAGATATGAAAATATGTGAACCTTATGCATATTTTAAAACAGTAATATATGAAAAAAGAATAATAACATTTGCTTGTAGATTGCTTCAAGAAGAAATTGTAGGGCTAGAAAGAAATACAAATAGTGGTAGAATCGACCACCCAAATGAAGGAAAATCTGGTTCAAAAGACTTAGTGGACGCTGTATGCGGAAGTATCTTTAATGCTTCTAAGCATGCTGATGAATTTGCTTTTGACTATGGAGAAACATTAGATACTATAAAAGAAGTAAGCTCTGAAAAAAATATTGCCTCTGAAAGAGAACAAATTTCAGTAGATTTTCAGAATGAGTTAAATAGGATATTTGATCCTATAAATAATACAAATAAAAATGTAAATATAAATAATAACAATAATTTCATAAACTTTGGTATGGGTAAAGCAACAGATAATTACTCAGCACTGTATGCTTCTCAAGGAATTATTGTGTTTTAAATAAACTTCTAATAGATAGAGAGGTTTTAAATGAGCAATAAAATTTTAGAAAATGGTATAAATCAAGAAGAAGTTTCTGCTTTTGTGGATGCTGAAGACCAATATGGCAAGAAAATAAAGTCTATGCCTAGACAGGAGCAGGAAATCGGTATTGATACTAAAAACACTTTTTTTGACAACATTATAAATGCTGGATTAAATTCAAAAATTGATATTTCAGAAATAGAGTCTTTTACACAAGCTTCTCAAAACAGAAATCTAATTTATGATTTACTTGATTCTATGTGTGAAGACCCTACAATTTCTGCTGTGCTTGAAACATATGCAGAAGATGCAACAGAATATAATGATAATGGACAAATTGTTTGGTGTGAATCATCTAATTCAGAAATAGCAAATTATGTTTCTTATCTTCTGGAAACTATGAATGTTGATAAGAACATTTATAAATGGGTTCATAGTCTTTGTAAATATGGTGATCTTTATTTAAGATTGTATAGAAAGTCAGATTATAAAGATGACCCAATATTTAAAGACTATAATGATGAAGATTACGAGAAATCTATTTATAGTAAGAAAGATGATAAAAAAGCACTAAATGAAGATATTAAAGTTATTGCATATTCTAAAAATGATAAATATGTTCATTACATAGAAATGTGTCCCAATCCTGCTGAATTATTTGAATTAACAAAATTTGGTAAAACGCATGGATTTATAAAAGCTGAGTCTATGACAAAAGCTAAAACTGATAACATACAAATACCTATTTATCAGTATAAATTTAAGCAAAAAGATATTGAAATATTTGATGCAAAAACATTTGTGCATGCTTGTTTAGAAGATAATTCCAGCAGAATACCTGAAGAAGTGGATATTTTCTTAGATGAAGATAAACTAAATTCAAATAGTTCAGAATCATCTATTAATTACACAGTTAGAAGAGGACAGTCATTATTTTATAATGTTTTTAAAATTTGGCGTGAATTAATGCTTTTGGAAAACTCAATTCTGCTTAACAGATTAACTAAATCCTCTATAACAAGAGTGATTGGTGTTGAAGTTGGCGATATGCCAAAAGAACAAGTAGGCCCACATCTTCAAGGAATTAAAAATTTAATTGAACAAAAATCTGCTATAAATGTCGGAAAATCTATGACAGATTATACAAATCCAGGACCTATTGAAAACAATATTTATGTTCCAACACATAATGGAATAGGTGCTTTAAGTACTCAACAAGTAGGTGGAGATGTTGATGTTAAATCATTAGCAGATGTTGACTATTTCAAAAATAAATTCTGGGGCAGTGTTCGTATTCCCAAGATGTATTTTGGAGATACTGATGACGCTGCTGGATTTAGTGGTGGTGAATCTTTATCACTTATATCTTCAAGATATGCTAAGATGATAAAGAGAATTCAAAATACTATTATTCAAGCTATTACAGATGTTATTAACTTAATGTTAATTGATAAGGGATTTAATAGCTATGTCAATGAATTTACAATTAAAATGCAACCGCCATCCACAGCAGAAGAAAAAGATAGAAGAGAGAATTTATCCAATAAAATTGGTGTTGTAAGTGACATTATGAATTTACTTGGTGATGTTGAAGACACAACAGCAAAATTAAAGATTTTAAAATCACTGTTATCAAATGTTCTTACAGACCCAGAAGTAACAGATATTATACAAGAAGAGATAGATAGACTCGAAAATGATGAAGAATTTATTGAAGATACTCCTACTAAAGATGATATTGATTCTGAAAATATAAATTTTGATTTAGGTGGGATTGATGTAGATGTTCCAAGTGGGGGCACATCTTCAAGAGAAACAAATAACCAAGAACAAGAAGAACCAGAAAGTTCAGAAGGTGAGCTTCCTTCCCCAGAAGAACTTGGAATGGACATGACAAACAATAATAACCCAGAATTTGATTAAAACATCTCAGAACATATCTGAGAGCCACCAGAATTAGTTCTGGTGAACTTTCATACCTAAGATGATAATTCATATACTGAGATAAAAAATCAATTCTGGGTCAAACCAGTTGATTATATCAAAGGAGAAAATTTATGATAACAAAACAAGATGTGATAGTTCTTTTAACAGATTTACAAGAACAAGGTATTGATGTTTCTAAACAACTGAATGATGCTATACGAAACGGTGTTTCTATTTCAACCATTCAATTCATAAATTCAAACAGACAATTAGACTTGTATAGGTTTTATGAAAAAATTAGAAAAAGCTATAATCAAAAACATTCAAATCTTTATATCAATATTGTGAAAGAAATAGAAGATGTAAATAAAGTACTAATAACATTATCAGCATTAGAAACACAGATATTGATTTTTGCTAAAAATGTTGAAGATAGAGAAATGTTTTTAAGACATTCAAGAGCTAATGAAATTTCTAAAGTACTACATAATTATTTTACTACATATGATTCTAAACCATGTATTAAGCTAATTCAACTTATAAAAGCTGATCTAAAATGTTTACAAGAAAAATACTAATCTAAAAAACAAAAAAACTTCTAATAATATATATAAATATTATTATAATTAATTATAATAATATAATATATAAT
>JAGCLR010000261.1 GCA_017646885.1 Methanobrevibacter sp.
AAAGACGAAGAGGTTTTAGCTTATGCAGAGGAATTGGAACTTACTGCACTTGTTGAAGAGGACCACAAGCCATCTAAAGCTTCAAAAAATGGTGATGAATTTCCTTTAAACAAAGCGTTGAAGCAAGCTATGAAATGGTGCAGAAAGAAAACCAGAAAGGTTATTATCTTGCCATCCGATATTCCTCTAATTGGAAAAACCAATGTAAAGCTTCTAATTGATCAAGCAAAGAATCTTGATTTCATCATCGTTCCTTCAAAAGGTGGAGGAACAAATGCATTGATCATCAAGCCATTGTCCATTGACATGAAATTCGGTGGATTCAGCTTTAAAAAGCATATTGAAGAAGCTGAAAAGAAAAAAATGGCTCCATTGGTTCATGACTCATTCTATATGGCACTTGATGTAAACACCACTGAAGACCTTGGAGAGATTATGCTTCATGGAAATGGAACAGAAACCAAGAAATACTTGGAATCACTTGGAATCAAAGTGGAATCCTGTCATGGCCATGAAAGACTTAAAGTAACTAGAGATAATGAATAATACTTATGTGATATTATGATAGGACTAACAATTGCAGGATTCGATCCTTCAGGAGGAGCAGGCATAAGCACTGACATAAAAACCATGGGTGCACATGGTGTTCATGGCTGTGCTGTAGTCACTGCACTTACTGCACAGAATCCAAAAAAAGTGTTTTCTGTTGAACCTGTTAGCACTACATATATCTCACAGCAGATAGATTCTATTTTTGATGAGTATGCTATCAAATACTCAAAGACAGGCTTATTATACTCAAAGGAAATCATCCAACTTGTAAGTAAAAAGGTCGATGAATACGATTTAAGCATAGTTGTTGATCCAGTGATGGTAGCAAGTGCAGGAGATGCACTTGGAAAGTCAGAAATAGCTGATGCTTTGAAAAAGTATCTTCTTGAAAAAACACTTCTTGTAACTCCAAATGTATCTGAAGCAGAAAAACTATCAGACATGAAAATTGAAAGTGTTGATGATGCAAAAGAAGCAGCATATAAGATTGGTGAATACTGCAATGTAATGATTACTGGTGGACACCTTAATGGAACAAACATCATTTACAATAAGGAAAAGGATGAATTAACAACATTGCATCAGGATCTTATCAAAACAGACAATTTGCATGGAACTGGATGTAGCTTATCTGCTGCAATTTGTGCAAATCTTGTTTTATTAAACAATAATGATAAAAATAGCTTAGATGAAGATAATTTAAAAATAGCTATTGAAAAATCTACCAAATTTATTTTCGAAGCCGTTAAAAACGGTAGATACGGTACTTTAAATCCTAATTTTAATTCTAAAGTATTGTAAAAAAATAGTAATCTCTTTTTAAAAATAATAAATAAAAAAAATAGCTAACTCTTTTTAAAGAATTAAAGAAAAATAAAAAAAGAATTATCACTATAAAAGTGATAAAATTGTTAGTTCTAGGGTTCCCAAACTCCTAAAAGCTTTTCAACTTCGTCCTGGAAGTCTAAGAACTCTTGGGATTCTCTTTGTCTTGGTCTTTCAATAGGAACCTCTACTACGTCTTTTATTCTACCTGGCCTTTTATCCATAATCACAATCTTATCCGCCAAATAGACAGCTTCATCAACATCGTGAGTGACGAAAAGAATTGTAGTTTCAAACCTTTTCCAAACTCCAATCAACTGTTCCTGCAAGGTATGCCTATTCAACATATCAACTGCTGAAAACGGTTCATCCATAAGCAAGACAGGAGTGTGATTCAACAAGGAACGAATAATAGCTACCCTTTGTTTCATACCACCTGAAAGCTCATGAGGATAACTGTATTTAAAATCAGCTAATCCAACTCTTTCCAAATACCTTTCAGCAGCAGCAAGATTCTCTTCCTTACTGTTTTCTCCAGATAAATTTAATCCAAACATTACATTATCTAAAACATTTAACCAAGGGAATAAAGAATATTGTTGGAAAATAAACCCTCTTTCCTTTGAAGGACCTTCTACAAGTTCCCCTCTATCGTAAATTTCACCACAGTCAGGTGTTTCCAAACCTGCAACCATTCTTAAAAGGGTTGTTTTTCCACAACCGGAAGGCCCTAAAAGA
>JAGCLR010000262.1 GCA_017646885.1 Methanobrevibacter sp.
ATTATGTTCATTATTTTTATAAAATATTGAATAATCAATTAGGATAGAGAATTGAAATTTATTAGTATTTAAAAAAAATTATGATATAATTGAAAACTGAACAAAATAGACAATGAAAAAAATGAAAGTTTAAAAAAAAGTAAAAATAGTTAAAAAAAAAGTAGTATAGGGAAGAAATACCCTATTTAAAAATAAAAATTTTTCACTTAAAAGTGAGACTGAGGAGCATTTCCTAAGTGATGGTCTTTGTGTTTCTTTCCCGGAATTCCATAAGCATCTGCTCTGCATTGAGTACATGCTCTGAATACTGGAAGATACTCTTCTACATCACTACGTGCCTTTTCAATCTCTCCACATCCAGGTCTTGGATAATCCGCCATCTTGTTTAATGGAATGAGTGGCAAGACATTTATCAAATCTGCACCGCATTCTTTAACAGTCTTGGCGATTTCAACGATATGATCATCATTCAATCCAGGAATAAGAACTATATTGACTTTTACAACTACACCGAGATCAGTGATTTTCTTGATTCCTTCCAATTGGTTTCTGGAAAGGATTTCAGCAGCTTCAAGTCCTTTGTAAGCTTTTCCTTCATAAACAATGAATCCGTTGATTTCCTTTAGGATTTCAGGATCAACAGCATTGACAGTTACAGTTACAGTATTGACACCGAGCTCTGCAATTCTTTCAGCATATTTTGGAAGCAAGAGACCATTTGTACTCATACATTTGATTAAATCCGGCTTCACTTCATTGATCTTTTCAAAGAATTCAAATGTAGCTTCATTTGCAAGTGAATCACCAGGCCCTGCAACACCTACAACAGTGATTGCACTGTCTTCAGTTACTTTCAATACATGCTCTACAGCTGCATCAGCATCCATAATGGAACCTGCAACACCAGGCCTGTCTTCTTCAGTATTAATTGATCTTATACAGAAATTACATCCAATATTACATTTTGGAGCAATAGGCACATGAACTCTACCTACCTTATCATGCAATTTTTCATTGTAGCATGGATGCACTTTTGTAATGTGTGCAAATTTTGCACCTTTATGACTTCCCCCACAGCTAATATCTTTTTTAGTCATAGTATTACCTCAACACAATATTTTAAACATTTATACATATTAAATTTATTTTATAATCAACAATCGATAAAACTTTATAAATATTTTAATTCAATAAAATCTTATAAATTTTCATACATTTTCTTTAATTCTATTCTTATGGTTATAACTATTGTTATTGAATATATAGTATTTAAAGATTTCTATTTATTTTTAAACTATACGAACAAAAATCTGAAATAAACGAACTGTTTTTGATAAATTGTTGAAATCAATGCAAAAAACTAAAACAAACTTAAAAAATAAAGAAATTAGATCAATTATAAATCAAAATATTATAATCAATCCATAAATTTAATCCCAAGTTTTTGGAGTATTCAATTCTACAATATACTCTTCAGCCTTTTCAACCCATTCATCCTTAATCAATTCATCAGTAGCTATGACAGATACAATATCATCACGGGAAATGTCTTTCATTATCTTGAATCCTTCAGGAACTATTCTGAATATTGCATCATAAATCCTTCTCTTAAGGTTTTCATGAGGGTCATCTACAACCAAATCAGACACTTCATGTTCCCCTTTCATGTGAATGACATATCTGCTTGGCTGATGAACGTTTTCCCTACCGTTGGTTTTCCAAAGGGTTCTTAGAATATTTGGAAGATAGTTCTCATCATCTATTAAAACAACAGTGGTATCATCATCCGCTTCATAATTAACTTTAGCAACTTCCTTTAATGTAATGTGCTTTGAAGTCTTTCTCATCTTTATAGCTATAATGAAGCATACTTCATCTGGATTAACATAAGCGCGCATGTCATCAATTGAAGGCGGCAAGACCAAATCCTGGAAGATTTGCCTAATGATCATATCGTAGACTTTTGCTCCTTCAGGGTCATTTGATTCAATATACATATAATCACTTCTTTAAAGGTAATAGAAAAAAGCTTGATTTAAGCTTAAATCTATCCATGTCTATTTCCCATACCAGATACAAGCAATGCTGCACCTACTGCACCAATATGCTGTGAGTATTCAGGTACGATAACTTCAATTCCACCTAAGGTTTCACTTACTGCTTCAACAAGTCCGGAAATTAAACTGGTACCACCTACTTGGATTAAAGGTTCACGAATGTCAATTTCCTGCAATTGCTGTTCATAAACTTGTTCTGATACAGAGTGACATGCAGCAGCTGCTACATCTGCCTTAGACCCTCCAGCAGCAAGAGTGGTTACCAAGTCTTGAATACCGAATACAATACAGTAGGAGTTAAGCATAGCCTTTCTCCAGTCACCTTGCACAGCAAGAGGTCCAAGTTCTGTGATATCCACATCCAATCTACGGGAAGTCATATCCAGGAATCTTCCAGATGCACCTGCACAGATACCACCCATAGTGAAGTTGTCAGGAATACCATTGTTTACGGTAATTACCTTGTTATCCATACCACCTATATCAAGTACAGTAGCTTCTCCTTTTTGGCAATCTGCTAAGTATACTGCACCTTTTGCGTTTACAGACAATTCCTCTTGGATAAGTTCTGCTCCAAATTCCTGACCCATGGTAAACCTACCGTAACCGGTAGTTCCTATGCCGTCAACATCATCCCATTTGTAGCCAGTACCTTCAAATGCTTCTGCAGCTGCAGTTTGAGCAGATGCAATGATGTCTTTGGTGGAAGTCCAACCGGTTCCGATAACCTTGTTGTTTTCCATAAGAACTGCCTTTGTGGTTGTTGAACCTGAGTCAAGTCCAAGGGTAAGTCCTTCTTGCTTTTCACGAGCAAGAATGCTTCTACGTGTAACAGTGGTAGCCAATGCTTCCATACGGATAAAGAGCTCATCAGCTTTTGTCCTTTCAGTGAAGGAATATGTTACTACTGGAATACGTGTATTGTTTTGAATGAAACGTCTTACTTCATTTCTTACAAGTGCTCCTTCCGCACATCTGAAACAGGTAGCAATGAATACTGCATCAGGTTTGCATTTTCCTTCTACAATGGACATTGCCCTTGCAATCATAAGCTTTAAGCTTGAACTTTGAGCAGAGAAACCGAATTTCTCATAAGCTTCATTAATGTAATCCAAATCAATTTCAGGAAGAATAATTTCTGCTCCAAATTTTAAAGCTGCCTTTTCAATTTCCTTTTGAATACCACTATATTCGGTACCGCAAGAAACCAATGCAATTTGTACCATTTTATTTTCCTCCTTTATTTCCAATTGGTTCTCCTAAAACATCACTGTCTCCTTCCAAGTCTCCTCCGCCACCAGGCAAGGAATCAAGGAATTCCATGATTTGATTTACCATAAGTCTTGTTCCGTCTTCATCATCAGGGTAAACCACTTCCAAGACAGGTATGTCTTTTTTACGTAAACAGAAAATAGATAGTTCATTTGTTCTTGCACAACCTACACAACCAAAGCCAAATGGAGCACCATCAACAATAATTGCTGCTTCTGCTGCATCTATAAGAGGCCCAATAATGGACATTCTTCCACGAACTCCTGAAGGCACTTCAATAGCTGCGTATTTTAATCCGTTAATTGGATCTTCTTCTGTAATGTTCATTGGAGGAGAATCAATCTCCGGATCTTTGATCTTTTGTCTTATTTGTTTTTGAAGAGCTAAAGGAGTGTGACCTTTTCTCTCAATCAAGTCAGCTAAAACCAGTGAATTTGGTGGATAAATAGCTACTTTTACCATAATATCATCCTCATAATTATAATTAGAAAGTAAATATCTAATCCAAATTTACCCTCTATTATTTATCATCCTCTTTTTTATTTTCTTCTTCTTCTAAAATCTCTTTGAAGTAATCAACAGAAACAGGTTCTTTCTTTTCTATTTCCACTTCTCTTGGATTCTTTAAAGCTTCTCCAACATAATCAAGAATTCTGAATTCCTTTTCCATTTGGTGGAAACCTTCTCTTGGTCCGTATCTGTGACCTCTGCATCTTCTTGGGTCACCTGGAGCAAAACCTCTTTCCTTTGTAAAAATTCCATAAGGGTCTAATTTACGGAGTTCACGAATAGCTTCTCTCACATATTCATCCTTTCCACTAATCATAGCCCCATAACAAGTCCATTTGATTGTAATAGGCAAATTCAACATATGAAGGAAGTTTACAACCTCACTTTCACTTACATTTGCTTTTGAACTTAAAATGATCATCCTTGTTGAAACTTCTGGATCCATATCCTCTTTACCTAAATCTGGAGTTATACATAAATTTGCAGGCATAATCATTCCTCCTAATCATCATCCTCGTATACTTCATGAATATAAAGAGTGCTTCCGTCTTTAAGCTTGTTCAAGCCTTCAATGTTTCCAACAACTTCACCGACAACATTTGTAGCTGAGAACGGTTCACCAGTAGGTCCAAAGTCAGTTGTGTCGACAGTCCTTATACCGATAAGACCTACATTCTTCTTGGACATGTTGGTTACCCCTATCTCTCCAGCCTTCATAAGATCCTCTGGATTGTTTTCAGGAATAAGTCCCTTGGATTCATCGTTATCACCATTGAACATGAACATGTTCATGTCAGGCACTGCAAAGTAAACCTTCAAAGTTCCTACTGGCTTTTCTGCAAGACCAGTGATTTTCTCAAGATACCATCTGGTTCTTGGAGCCTTATCAGTCAATTTGACATTAAGGAGCTCATCGCTTGCAATACCAAAGGTAGTTACTTCACCGGATTCAATGATACCGACAGTGCTTTCAGGCTCTTGAGTTACGATAATTGCATCGTCATCATCATTACCTGTTCTTGCATGATTGATGCCTAAGGCTTTAAGTTTTTCCTCTGCCTCTTTTTGAGTCATCATCATAAGCATGATTCTGTCAGGACTGCTTCTAACTGTAATGACATCCCCTTCTTTTGCTATGTCAAACAATTCCATACCTTGCTTGACAGTAGCTAAATTGGTGTGGGTTTCAGCTCTTACTCTGTCTTCTCTATAAATGTAAACTCTACCTTTACCGAATCCATCATTTCTCAAGGTAACTGTTCCTCTTTTACGTTCTGTTATCTCTTCTTTCTCCTTAGTTAAACCAGTCAATTCATAGAACCCTACAAATGAGTTGGATTCAAAGCTGACTTCTATCTTGTTATTTCTAATGAGTGAAAACAAGTGTTCAACAGATTTAGGTGAATTGAAGTTAGGTTCAAAAAGAACATAGGTGAACAATTGATTTCCTTCCTCTAAAACCTCATCCAAATTGGAACCTCCAGTACTGTCCTTAACGGTACTGCGCTCAATTACAGGTTCAATCGCTAGGATCTCATCATCATCAGTTAAGGAGAATAATGTTTTCCTTCCACCTATAACCCTTGCAAAGACTCCACGGTCGCTGTATTTTGGAACACCATAAACATTCTTGTGGTCATCCTTAACAAAGATTATGTGAGTAGCCTCAGCTGAAAATCCGGATAAGCTAATCAAGACCTCATTGTCGAAATATGCAAATTCATCATGTGAAGGTTCAAAATTAGAACTTACAGGACCTATAGCAACTTCATTAGATGTTTCCCAACGGACATTATTAGAGATAAACTGAGAATAGTTTTCCTTGAAGAAATCAGTTAAAGGTTGTGATTTTTCAGAAACTTCCAATTCGATGAGAATACTTCCTTTAGGTGTTTTGATCTTATACTTGAGGATATTGCTTTGTATTTCGCTTTCTCCCTTGATAAGACAAACGATACTTCCTTTCTTGTAAGGAGCATTTGAAATTTCAATTGCATCCTTTATGGTAGAACCTTCAGGAATATCCACATCTTCTCCATTAATTTTAATTAGCATAGGCTTGCCTCTTTTTTCAATAAAATAATAATCATCAAATTATAAAACAAGAGTAAATTTGAATCGAAAAAATATTAAAAAAATACCCTATTTTATAAATTGAATATATTTATATTTTTAATAATATAAAATAGTTTTTAAAATAATTTAAGATAATAAAAAAAGAGTTAGAAATAATAAAAATTACTCATATATTTGGTGGGAATAAAATAGAAGATGAATAAAAAATAAAATGAATAAAAAATAAAAATGAAAAAAACAATAATGAAAAAAAAATAGAAAATCAGTAAATTCTAGTTATTCATAGAATTTACCTAAGAAATCTTTCATTCTTTGATTGTCTGATGAGAATACCTCTTCATGAGTTCCTTGTTCTACAATCACTCCCCCATCCATAAAGATGATTTCATCAGATACATTACGTGCAAAGTTCATCTCGTGAGTGACACTTACCATTGTCATATGCTCTGCAGCCAAATCCTTGATGA
>JAGCLR010000263.1 GCA_017646885.1 Methanobrevibacter sp.
CACTATACACTACTTTTATTCTTGAAGAGCCTATTCATCCTGTTGGGACTCCATTTCCAGGTTCATTGTATGTAGAGGAAATAGATGGAAAGTATTATTGCCCTGTAAAGGATGCAAATTCTGATTCTCCTAATGCAGTCTGTAAAATGTGCATTGCAGAACAATTGGATTTTTAAGAAAATAGAATTTTAATTTAAAATAAGAAAATAGTAATTTTAATAAAAAATAGGAAAAAATTATAAAAAAATAAAAAAAAGAAAAGATTAAAGATTAATCTATATATCATCTGTGTAGATGATAGGTTTAATCAAGTCTTTTGGCTTTTCATCCATGAGTTTAAATGCTTCTTCTATTTTTTCAAATCCATGGAATTCATAATTGAATGTTTTTCCTGGGTGGATCCTATCGTTTTGAATCAATTTCAATAGTTTTTCAGCTCTTACAGCTCCACCAGGACAGAAACCTCCTCTGATATTGATATCTGCCATTCCGAGACCAGTTAAGAATGTTGGCACTGTAAATGTGTCTGTAATATCATAGAAATTAATAGTTCCAATGTATCCATTACTTTTTACCAATTGAAGCGCTTCATTGAAAGTGCTTGAATTACCACCTGCAATGATTACACAGTCTACTTTTTCACCATTCTTTTCTAGAATCTGTTCTACAGTGTTTCCATTTTTATAGCTGATGATTTCACTTGCTCCATATTCCAATGCAAGTTCAGCACAGTTTGGACGGCTTCCAGTTGCATATATCTTACCTGCACCTCTTAATTTTGCACCAGCAACTGCCATTAATCCTACAGGTCCAATACCGAATACAACTACAGTATCACCAAAGTTAACGTTTGCCATTTCAACTCCGTAGAAACCGGTGGACATCATGTCGGTAATCATTAATGCATCTGCAACATCAACATCGTCTGGAAGCAATACTAAGTTTGCATCAGCATAGTTGACAGAGAACTTTTCTGCAAATACTCCGTCCTTAATTGATAAGAATTTAAAACTGGCCATTGTGTCTATATCGTGAGCGTTATTTCCTCCTTTTACTTGCACTCCTTTTTCAGACCAATCAGGAGTGGTACATGGAACAATAACCTTGTCACCAGGTTTGAATTTTTTCACCAATTCTCCAACTTCAACAACTTCAGCAACTGCTTCATGCCCTAAGATTCTGTTTTCTGCTGGTCCTGATCCTCCATGTAAGAAGTGAGTGTCAGAAGAACAAGGAGCTACTGCAATAGGTTTACAAATAGCGTCTAAAGGTCCTGCTACAGGTTCATCAACTTCTAACCAACCGGATTCATCAACTTTTATCATACCAAATCCTTTCATAATAACACTTCCTTTTTAAAATTCATTTTATTAAATTGTGATTAATGATATATTTTATGGAATATATAAAATTTGTTAATTGATTGAATATTATTCAATTATATGTATATATTATTAAATAATTTTCAGTAATAAATTCTTTTTTTGAATACTTAACAATTTTAAGTATAATTTTATATGGAATGTTCAATATACTTTTCATTACATACTATTTAAATAGTTGGAAGGTGAAAACATGAAAAACTATTTCGATATAAAGGATAGAATAGCAGTAATTACTGGTGGATCTTCAGGTTTAGGTGTGCAAATTGCAAAAGCATTTGCAAGCCAAGGGGTTAAACTTGCATTGTTTGCAAGACGTGAAGAGAAATTGAAAGCAGTTGCAGAAGAGATTGCTGATGAATTCGGTGTAGAAGTCATGTATGCAGTAACTGATGTAACTGACTACGAAAATGTTGAGGAATCCGTACAAAAGGTTATAGACAAATTCGGAAGAATTGACATTTTGGTAAACAGTGCTGGTGTCGGACATATGAAACCTGCTCTTGAACA
>JAGCLR010000264.1 GCA_017646885.1 Methanobrevibacter sp.
GAAACCTGCAATTACAATGCTTATTGCATCAAAGTCAACAGTAGGCATATTCCTTAAGGATTGTTTTGCAAAGTCAAGAAAATCAAGGTCCTTTTCAATCTTATGCACTACTGAAGAGATTCTTCCATAAGCTTGTTTTCTAAGACCAGTTGCCCTTTCGGAAGATGATTTTCTTATTTTTGCACCGTATTCTTTTTCAAGCTGGGTAATGATACCATAAGCCCAATTAAGTGCACCTAATGCTTGCTTGAAATCATCTACACCTACAGTGATATCGATATAATCTTGATAAAATTCAGGTAACTCTTCGATTTCAGGGGTACGGTCCAAGATCATTTTAAGTCTATCTTTTATGACTTGGCAAGCAGTGATTACTCTGGTTTCTTCAATACGTTTGCCTTTTAAGTGTTTAGGCATCTTTTCTCCTCTTCTTAAATCAGCTGCCTTCTTACCTCTTCTGAAACCTTTATCTAATAATTCATCTGGAGTTGGAATAGTTGGTAACATCATTTTTTATCACCATGTAATCATAATAATTTAATTTTTGTAATTTAGTAATTTTAATAGAAATTTAATAGTTTTAATAGAAATTAATAATCTTAATAATTGCAATAGTCAATGTTTTAAGTTAATACTTTTATTTTAAGCTTTATTTAAATATTTGCCCTTGGAATTTGTATACTTTTGTATTTTCATCCAACCATGCATCCGGTCTTAAGCCTGCCTTCATGCAGGTGTGGGATAAGAACTCCTCCTTATCCATATTGTGCTCTGGTGCAACTTGTGGCAAGAGCAATCCTCTATAGAATCCACGTTCAACAATCAATCCATCTTCTCCAATGATGATATTATCTAAATAATCGATTGGCTTTTCAACTTCAATGATTTGTGGCTTGGTTAAAACGGTTATCTCATATTCAAGTGAATCCAATTCGCTTTCATCAACACTTGGGAAACGTGGATCTCTCATTGCTGCAGAAATTGCTGAATCAATAACTGCATCAATCAATGGGTAAACAGGTTCAGGGTATCCTATGCATCCCCTTAGATTATTGTGTTTGTTCAATGTGACAAACACTCCAAGTTCCTCATGCATATAGTCAGGACAATCTGAAGGTGTGTCAATTTTTCTATTTTCCTTAACATATGTTTCAATAGCATCTTTTGCTACACTTAACAAATATTTTCCATCATCTTCACTTAACATATTTTCACCTTCAAATTTTTTTTAATTTTTTTTTAAAATTTTAAGTATATTTTTTTAAAATTTATCTAAAATATCATTTTTAGACAAAGTTCACCTACATATCTTTTAATCAATTAGTTTAGTATTTATTATAAATCGTTTATTTTAATTCTAGCTTCAATTAAATTGATAGTAAAGAAATTTAATAAAAAATTAATTTATTTAATTTTGAATAAACAATAGGTATTTGATTTAGCTACTTCCGCCCACCATTGCATTCAAGATTCTGGTGTGTGGTCCACCATCACCAACAGGTGCAGTTTGTCCACCTTTACCACAGTAACCTACACTAAGCTTGAAATCTGAACCTATTCCATCAACACCTTTAAGTGTTTCAAGAATGTTTCCAGATAATGAAACATCACGGAAGTGATCTTTGAGTTCACCATTTTCAATCTTGTATGCCTCAGTTGCATTGAATTGGAAAATTCCTTTTCC
>JAGCLR010000265.1 GCA_017646885.1 Methanobrevibacter sp.
AATTTATACGGCAGTCCATTCATTCAGCATTGAAAGCATTGTATCATTTATAATTGGTGCATGGAATGCAAAATCATTTGGATTCGGACCATATTGGTTCTTCTGGATGATTCTTGGAACATACCTGATCATGCCGATATTCAATAAATGGATACAGCACTCAGACATGAAGGAATTGGAGTATTTCCTCTCTATATGGCTTATAACATGCATATTCGACTTCACTTTAAAGATGCAGTTTCCAATAAAATTAAGCTATTTCACAAGCCCAATCGGTCTTGTAGTCCTTGGATACTACCTTAGGTACACTGAAAGGGAACTCTTCAATAAGAAGTATTTTGCGGTTCTATTGATTCTATTTTCAATAGCTTCCATGATGATTTGCTCATACATGTTTTCTAATGATACTTTGATATACAGATTTGACAGGTATGCAATTTTCATGGCATTGAATGCTGCAGGTGTATTCCTATTGTTCAAGAACTTCAATTTCAATCCAAAGGGAATCCTTAGGGATTTCATTACAAGAATAGCCCAATACAGCTATGGAATCTATCTGGCTCATGTTGCAGTATTGTCAGTGACAATCGAAATCTTTGAAAAGACACTTCCATATAACCTTTGGACCATCACATTGGTATTGGTTACTTTATTTGTTCCAATGGGACTATTATACATCTTCAGCAAGGTTCCTTATTTGAAGGATATAATTGGTGTAAAATAAGTTTAATTTAGAAAATAATTAGTTTTAAAAAAAATAAGTAAAATAAGTTTAGTTTGAAATTAATTAGTTTTTAAAAAAATAAAAAAAGAAAAGAGAAAATTTATAATTAAATCAAAATTCATTGTCTTTAATTATAAATTTCAAAAATGTTTATTCTGCGTTATAGATTAGTTCTGAAGGTACTAAAGGTATATCGTTCTTAAGCAAAACCTCTTCCAATTGATCCAAATCTTTAGTATGCAATAAGAGACCTGCTTTTTCGATTTCTCCATGTGCTATAGCATAGAGATATTCAAGGTCGATGTCTTCATCCCTTAAGATTTTTAAAATGGAAGAAAGTCCACCAGGCACATCATCCATTACTGCGCAAATAACTGGAGTCTCTTTAACAATGTAATGTTTCTCTTCCAATACTCTTTTTGCTTTCTTATAGTCCGGTACAACCAATCTTAAGATACCGAATTCAGAAGTGTCTGCTAAAAAGAGCGCTTTAATGTTAATGTCATTTTGAGCAAGCAAATCTGTAACTACGTATAGGTTTCCTTTTTGATTTTCTAAAAATATGGATAGTTGTATGAATTTATACATATTTTAACTCCTTTTTTCTCATGTTTTGTGTTTATTAAATTTCATTAGTGTAAATTACGTTTGTCAATCACTCTTTGGATTTTACCTTTTGTGCTTCTTGGAATGCTTTTTGGTGCAACTAAGCTGACATCAACTGCAATTCCAATCTCATTTTGAATGTATTCCCCGATTTTCCTTTTAACACCAATCATTTCCTTGATGTTATCTGAGAAAAGGGACTCGGAAGCTTCAACCTTGATTTCAATTTCATCCATTATGTCTGGTCTTGTAACAATGATTTGGTAGTGTGGTTCAATGTCACTGACCTTAAGAAGCGCCTTTTCGATTTGTGATGGGAATACAGCCACTCCTTTTACCTTGATCATGTCATCGGACCTTCCTGTGATTCTTTCCATTCTTGCTAAGGTTCTTCCACATTCACAGGTGTCATAGTGGAGTGCGGTAAGGTCTTTTGTCCTAAATCTGATAATAGGCATTCCTTCCCTTTCAAGGTTAGTCAATACCAATTCACCGTGCTGGCCTTCTGCCAATCTCTTTCCAGTGTTTGGGTCAATGATTTCAGGATAGAAGAAATCTTCAGCAATGTGCAAACCGTTCTGTGCACAGCATTCCATACCTATTCCAGGACCCATAAGTTCAGTAAGTCCATAGATGTTGTAAGCTTTGGTCTTGAATGTTTCCTCGATTCTGTCTCTCATTTCAGCAGTCCACATTTCAGCTCCAAAACCGATTGCCTTAAGTCCTATCTTATCGAAGTCAATTCCTTCCTCTTTAGCCACTTCTCCAAGATAGATACCGTATGATGGGGTAAAGATAAGGCAGGTACTTCCAAAGTCTGCCATGATTTCAACTTGTCTTCTTGTCTGTCCAGTTGAAATAGGGATGATTGTAGCTCCTAATCTGTGAGCACCATAGTGAACTCCGAATCCACCAGTAAACAATCCGTAACCGTGAGTGTTTTGGATAATGTCATCGCTGTCAAGGCCCATCATGGTAAGTCCTCTTGCTACGATTTCTCCCCAGTTATTGATGTCTTTTTGGGTGTATCCGCTTACTACAGGCTTTCCAGTAGTTCCGGATGAGGAGTGTACCTCTATGATTTCCTTTTTATCAACTGCAAACATTCCAAATGGATAACATGCTCTTAAATCATCTTTAGTAAGGAATGGCAACTTTTCAATATCCTTTAAGGTTTCTATGTCTTCAGGGAAAACATTTGCTTG
>JAGCLR010000266.1 GCA_017646885.1 Methanobrevibacter sp.
ATCTGGAAGGTAGGGTTAAGCTCATTGCCATTTTGCTAATTATTCTTTTTACTGTTTTTTCAGATAGGCTAATCGTTCCCATAGTATTGGAATGCTTTTTGCTCAGTGTCATGTTTTTAGCTGAATTGTCATTTAAGGAAAGCTTTAAGAGAATACTTCTTCTTTTGCCATTCGGTGGTTTTGTCATAGCATTCCAACCATTCATACACCCTGGAAATATCATTTGGCAGGGTCCTTATACATGGTTGTTCATCACTGATACTGGTTTAAATTGGACAGTTCTCTTATTTGCTAGATTGCTTGTTTGTTTGACAGCTATTGTCATCCTTTCATCCACCTCTCCTATGCAGGAAGTTGTGCAATCATTTAGAAAGCTTGGAATGCCAAGAGATCTTGCTATGATTCTAACTATTATGGTAAGGTTCTTGTTTATCTTTGTGGATGAATTAAGGGACATTAGACAATCCATGACTTCAAGAAACTTTGATCCATTCAATGATGACATCTCTTATAAATGGAGAGTGAAACAAGTTGGATACAGCATAGCAATGATGTTCTTAAAGGCCTATGAAAAGGGAGAAACCATTTATTTAAGTATGGCAAGCAGATGCTTTTCAGACAATTCCAATTTATATCATGCAAAGACAATCATTGGAAGATCTGAATATGTTTATTTGGCTATAATCATCGGAATTATAATTGTCTTGCAATTGCTTGTAGTGTTTTATTCCCCTAATTTGGCTTATTTAGGTGTTTCATTATCATTATAGCTTTTAGTCTATGATTATTTATTTTTCTCTTTTTATTGTTCAAGAAATTTAGGTAAACCTAAAAATTTAGAAAGGTTTATATACTATGAAGTCTAATCTATAATTAACAATAAGTTTAGGCATACCTAAATTATTGTGTTATTGAATAAAAATCTGTAATAATCTTATTTAATGATAGATGTCTAAATTCAAGAAATTGTACAAGTAAGTTAATCATAACAATCCAAATCTCTTGAATTTAGAATTTATTATTAAAAGTAGTTAATGAGTTTTACATAAACACACATCATTTTCTTCTGCATATAATCGCTCTTTAAAAATGTAAAATTCAAGGTCACTACAAGATTATTCAATCTCCAAAAGAAAATAATTTCAAGGAATTATTTTAACTCAACCTCCAAAAAGAGTTCATAGCTTTGCTATGAATTATTTTTCTTTTTTTATTTTTTTAAAATTTTATCTTATTCCAATAAAAAACAGTGCTTTTAATAAGGTTTTATTATTTTTCATGTTTTGAAAAAATAGCATTTAATAGATTTTAATTCCTTTACCTTTTAAAATAACTGCTAAATAGATAAAGGATATTATGAAGAAGTAGAATAGGATTTGTATATCTAATATTCCTGTTTCCACTCCTAATATTGAATAAGTCAATATTAAGCTGTATATTGCGATATAAAATGTGTCTTTAGTGATTTTGATTATCTTATATCCTGTTCCCAATATGAATCCAAGAAGGCACATCTCAAGAGCAACTCCAATTTTACCGAAATCAACTATCATTTGGCCTAATAATGTAGGGGTTACAGTGACTTCAGTTCTCCAAGCTATTAGCTTTCCAACCAACATTCTTGGTCCAAGATCGCTTCCAGGCATGGAACTTGCTATCATTTTCCCATGCAATATTCCAAAGTTGCCTGAAATCTGATTTAGTAGGTTCAATACATGCATAGTGAAGTTAGCCCTATGTTCCAAGGTAGAGAACATGCTGGTGTTTGAACTGATTGCAAGCTCATTCAATGACCTTAGGTAGCCAATTCCCATAATTGCACAAACTCCAATCAAGGCACCTAAAATCACTTCCCAAACAGATAATATCTCTCCATAGTAGGCAATGATGATCATCATAAGAAGTATTGCAATGATTGGTGTTCTGTATTCAAGTGTAAGAACAGTTATCATTCCGATTAGGGTTAGAACCAGGAATCTGAATCTCATTTGGCTTCTTGAGATTTCTCCATTTTTGTATTTGTTCAATCTGTGTGATTCAATTAGCCCTATTCCTGGAATAACTAATAATACTGGCTTTGTGAATATAGGCTTAAGTGAGTATCTTAAAGAGGATTTCA
>JAGCLR010000267.1 GCA_017646885.1 Methanobrevibacter sp.
AAACTAAATCATGTTTGGAACTCTAAGTGAAGTAGGCAATGGCTTGATCTTTGCAGGAGTACCAATAGCCAAGTAATAAGGAGGTACACTACGGGTTACAACTGCTCCTGCAGCTACAATAGCTCCTTCACCAACTTCAATGTTTGATAAGAATGTTGTATTTCCACCAACGGAACATCCTTTTCTAAGTTGAGGTCCTTTCAATTCATATTCAACTCTAACAGGATATCTGTCATTGGTAAAGCAGGCACATGGACCAATGAATACATTGTCCTCAATTACACTGTTTCTTGGAATGTATACATTTGATTGGATGCTTACATTGTTTCCGATTTCACATCCACCTTCAATGACAGTGTTTGTACCTATCAATACATCATTACCAATTTTAGTATGATCTCTTACAACAACATTATGTCCAGTTTTAAAGTCATCTCCAATGATTACATCATTATAGATAACAGTATTTGATCTTAGCAAAATGTTTTTGCCTAATACAGGCTCTTTACTAAATCTTTTATAATTAACTCCTAATTTGATTCCTTCCCTTATTAATCTAGGGTCTTTAGAGTCATTATTGTTTCCACGTAAATTTAAAAAACTAGGCATAATATCACCTCTTTTAAAAAGTTCAATGAACTTAAAAATTTTAGAATGCTAATATATTCAATTTATAGTATGTTTAATAAAGTATATAAAATATATGATTTAAATTGAATTATTTTTAAAAAACTCTTATAGGTTCAATTCCCTTAGCTTCCTATCCATTTCCTCTTCGCTAAGCTCATCTTCCTCTTCAATTTCCATTTCCTCATCCAAGATTTCATCTTCACCGGATCTGATCTGTTGAGCTCTAATGTCTTCCTCTTCAAGATATTTTTCCTTGTTCTCTTCCCAATCAGCCTTGATTTCTGCAATCAAGTCATCATCAGCTTCAATAGCAGGTCCAGTATAGGAACAATCCTTACATTCCCATTTTGACCAAACCTGTGGAATGATCCAATCTATATTGCTTGAACCGCAACGTGGACAAATAGTCTTTTTCATATCATCACCTTAATAAATAATTTTATTTTCAGTCAGTTTTATAAAAACTCCAAATCAAATCCAATGCTTCACCAGGTTCCAATGCACCTGATCTTGTTTCCCTTAAAATTCTTTGTATTGAATACCTTTTCATGTATGGGAATTTCTTATGAACCTCATACAACAATGGACATCCGAATCCTTTAATCTTCTTTAAATTATAATGGCTTGTTAAAGATTTATTCTCTAATTTTGCAACGGATAATGAAGCAGGTAAGTTGAGTCTAATAACTTTATGAATTTGGCCTCCATCATCTACATGTTCTTGCCAATTTATGCATTGACTGCCTGTTGCAAGCATGTCACCAAAGATTACAATTGGAATATCATGTTCTATAGCATAATCATAAAGAGTATCCTCAATGACTTTTGAACATCTGCCGCAAGGATGGAATCTGCCAGTGAAAGCCTCTTCAATTATTTCACCATACTCCACTTCAATATATACATGCTTAACATCCAATTCCTTTGTTAAGTTTTCTACATTTTGCTTGAATTGCTTTGGAAGGACAATTGTTCCTGGGTCAACTGTAACTGCAATCGGATTGAAACCTAATTTCTTAGCCAATATAAGTGAAAATGCACTGTCAGTTCCTCCAGATAATGCTACAATTGCAGTTGGCTTTTCCGCTTCAAAATAGCCATATGGGCCTTCATCCAAATCCTTGAAATACTTGTAGAAATTAAATGAATATAAATTATCCAATTTGATCTTTAGAATGTCTATTAAATTGTTCAAAGCTATAAATGAATCATAATCCAAATTATTATTTTCCTTATTTGTGTTTACAAAGGAATTTAACTTATTCAAAGAAAGATTCATCCTGTACTCCTTCTGAAGGAAATCAGAATAGCTTTCAACATGGATGCTGCCTATTTCAAGCTCTTCTCTGAGTCTGCCAACAACCCATCCCCCTTTTCCAATGATAGCTGATTTGTCTGGACGGTCATTGGTAATTATCCACATCTCATTAGTATCCTTGTCATATAGAACTTCCTTGATGTCTATACTGACTTTTTCATGACCTATTTCTTTTCTAATCCTGTTTATATGATTTAGAAGAGCATTTGCATCATACACCATAGTTCCACCATATAAGTTTAACAATAGTTATAAAATAATTTAAAAAAAATAATTGAAAATGAAAAACAATCAGATTCCTTGTTTTTCAAATTCCACATCTAAAAATATGTTCATATTGTCAATAGCCAATTGCACCATTTCAGGAGAAGGTCCTCCAGGGACATTTCTTATCTTTACGTTTTCAATTGGATTTAGAGCATTATGAATCAATTCATCATCAAGATTCAATTTATCGAATCCAAGCTCTTCTGCCACATTGTCAACATAAGCACCATCAATTTCACTTGGGTTTACACCTTCAGCAACTGCCTCATTTACGATTCTTCCTACAATCTTATGAGCTGTTCTGAATGGTATCTTCCTTTCCCTTACCATGATGTCTGCCAAGTCAGTTGCAGTTGCAAAGTTAGCTCCTGCCAATTCAAGGCATCTTTCTGTATTGAATGTAACTGTCAAAAGCATATGATTGACTATCTTTAAAGTGTCATAAGCCACATCGCAAGCATTCCATAAATGAGGGGTTATTTCCTGCAAGTCCCTGTTATAAGTGTATGGAATTGCTTTAAGGATAGTAAGAATAGTGATCAATTCCCCATTTACAATAGCGCATTTAGACCTTGCCACTTCAGCTACATCAGGGTTTTTCTTCTGTGGCATGATTGAGGATGTTGATGAGTATTCATCTGCCATTGAGACGATTCCAAACTCATAAGTGCTCCAAAGAACAAGCTCTTCACAGATTTTTGACAAAGTGGTGCATAATGCGCTTAAGTC
>JAGCLR010000268.1 GCA_017646885.1 Methanobrevibacter sp.
CCTCAGCCGCACGAATTGTGTTTTCCATCAACGCGCATCTTGTAAGCAATCCTACTCCACCAGGAACAGGAGTTACCATTCTATTGTCCGTATTAATACAATCTCCAACCAGCTTACCATCTTTAAAATTAATACCCACGTCCACAACTGGCACATGAATTGGATAACAGTTTAAAAATCCTGCCCTACCAACAGCACAAATAATCAAATCCGCATTCTGAATGTGGTCTGATAATCTCTTTGTTTTACTGTGCGCCAAAGTCACTGTCGCAGTTAAATCCGTACACATTCTTGCCATCGGTTTGCCGACGATATCACTTCTCCCAATAACCAGAACATTCGATCCTTCAAACGGGAACCCGCAAGCTTCCAAATAAATCTTGATTCCAAGTGGTGTGCATGGATCATACTGACTGTTGGTTTTAAATCCATCTACGTCCATTCTGTCTGGAATTAGCCAAATCAGTCTTTCCTTATCTAAATGCGCCGGTAATGGCAATTGAATAATAATGCCATCTGGATTGCCAAGAATAATATCTCTCAGCTCTCCTTCTAATTTTTCTTGCGTGATTGCTTCTGGGAATTTCCAATGTTCGGCTTGAATTCCACACTCCTGGCAATCTGCTAATTTATGTTTAACGTATCTGTTGGATGCCTCATTGTCTCCGATCTGAATAATGGCTAACTTTGCGGCTGTGCCGTTTGTCCGATCTTTGATCTGGGCCTTCCAATTTTTTGTAAATTCTTTAATGTTTTTCATTTCCATAGCGATAAATCTCCTTTACATATTTATATTATATCAAATTTTTTTATTTTTGTCAAAAAAGCGTTTGACTTTGAGAAAAAATTCTGGTATAATGTAATTGAGAAGACTGGAGGTATAATAAATTGATCAAACTTGATTACACTTTAAATACTCCAGAAGAAAGAAATAAGTTAGTTCAACAAATTTTGGAAGAGAATCCAGATCCGAATCCAAAATATTTAGAAATTTTAGCGGACTATTTAGTTCTTTGTATGGAGAAACAAGAGAAAAAGAAGCACAAGCTTTTAACTGAAAATAGAATGGCAACAGTTAATAAGCGAGAAACCTCTTTTGAAGGTCTTGTTTCCCAGTTCGAGAATGGTGAAGATGGAATTTATGGATTAATATCAGAAGACAAAAATCAAATATTTAGACCCAAAGTATCAATAACAAAAAAAGATTTAGAAGAAATACCAGAATTGCGACAAGTAAGAGAAGCTATTCAAGAGTGGGAAAATCGTCTCAAAACTGCGTCTGGGCGTGATGCTTTCGTTATTAAGAAAGCTATTATTGATTTGCGCAAAGACCAATATTTAATCAAAGACTCATTTAGACAGCCTGTAGTGTTTAAGAGCATTACACGTTCTAAAAATCCAATCATGTTAGATGGAGAAATTAGTCTTGATGAAAATAACTACTGCGTTTCAGAGGGAGTTACTCTTGTTGATCCAAAAGTTTGTTCAGCAATTTTATGTAATTATTCTCGATTAAAACAAGATAGTTATGGGGTATTTGACTCGAATACATATTATTTAATGCTAGATTTTGACGACGTAAGTGATAGAGCTTTAAAAGATTACCCTTTGTATGAGAAGATTGTACAATATAAAATTGATGGATTACAAAACATTGATATCCAACAGAAGATAGAAGAAGAATTTGGAATTAAACACAGTGTAGAATATATTAGTTCTTTATGGAGAAAGAAAATTCCTGGTTTAATCGCATCTCAAGCTGAAGATGATTATTTAAATGGTTACTTCTTAAATGAAGAAAAAGGAAAATATAAGAGATGTAGTCGTTGCGGCGAGATTAAACTGGCGCATAATAAATATTTTAGTAAGAATAAAACTTCTAAGGATGGATATTACAGTATTTGTAAATCATGTAGAAATTCTAAAAAGGCCAAAAAAGCCTAATTCCGACTTGATTGCGTTGTCTTATAAATAAGGAGGAATTAGAATGGCAGATACTTATTATTGCGAAAAATGTAATAGGACGATGAATATTGACCAGTTCTATGGTTCCAATAACTTAGAGAAGTATCCAGATGGTAAGTTGAAGCAATGTAAGAAATGTATTTCAATGCACGTTGATAACTGGAATCCTGATACTTATCTTTGGATTTTACAGGAATGTGATGTTCCTTATGTTCCAGATGAATGGAATAAGTTATTAGCTAAATACGCTATGGATAAGTCAAAAGTTACTGGAATGACTATTCTTGGTAGATATTTATCTAAAATGAAATTAAAACAATTTAAAGAATATCGTTGGGAACATAATGATTTTCTTCAAGAATTAGCGAATAAGAAAATTGAAGATGCTATGAAAAGACAGGGATATGATGCGGCTGAGATTGCTATGGCGATCGATAAAGCGACTGTACCTATGCCAACTGAACCTTTGCGCGAACCCGAATATACGGACGCTGAAATGGCACCTCCAGAAGATTATTTCGCACAGCAATATGAAGAAACAGTTTTTGATGATGACTTAACAGAAGAAGATAGAAAATATCTTCTTTTGAAATGGGGAAAAACATATAAGCCAGAAGAATGGATTAAGTTAGAACAATTATATGAAGAAATGATGGGTTCTTATGATATCCAATCCGCAGGACATATTGATACCTTAAAATTGGTTTGTAAAACATCTCTTAAAGCAAATCAGTTATTAGATATTGGTGATGTAGATGGCGCCCAGAAGATGATTAAAATGTATGATGGTTTAATGAAATCTGGGAAATTTACTGCGGCTCAGAATAAAGCTGAATCTGGAGAATATGTAGACTCTATTTCAGAATTAGTGGCAATTTGTGAAACAGATGGATTTATTCCAAGATTTTATACAGATGGCCCACAGGATAAGGTAGATAGAACATTACAGGATTTACAATCCTACACACACACTTTGGTAACCGAAGAAATGAATTTGGGTAATTTAATTGAATCTGCGATTAAACAAATTGAAGAAGATAAGATTAAAGAAGCCGAAACTGATGCGGAAGCAGCTTCAGATGAAGATTTACTTGAAATGGAATTGTTTGCGGACGATGCTAAGAAAGTGCTTACAGATGAAGACTTTGAAGCATTCAGAGAATTTGAAGAAGATATTGAAGATGAAGAAGATATCATTTCAAAGTTACTGGAGGAAAATAAATAATGGCTCTACAAGATTTATTAGATCTTTCGAATAAGCGAAAGAAGATTGGGTTATCTGAAGAGCGTATTGAAGCTATCAAACCTTATTTAAGAGATTATATAGCATACTGGAGAGAGTATCCAGATATGTTTATTGATTTCCTTCAAGATGGAGGAGATCCAACAAGAGAGAAAAAATTAAAATTTTATTTTTATCAAAGAGTGTTTTTGCGCGCAGCTATGCGCTATAAGTACGTATACATGGTTTTCCCTCGTGCGTATTCAAAATCATTCTTATCAGTTATGGTTTTAATGTGTAGATGTATTCTATATCCACGAAGTAAGTTGTTCGTTACTTCCGGAGGTAAAGAGCAGGCCGCTGGTATCGTAAAAGAAAAGGTTCAAGAAATTTGTACCTTAGTCCCTGCCTTTGACCGAGAACTCGATCGTAGACCTGGTAAAACCAGAGAAGGTAAAGACTACGTATGTTATGTATTTAAGAATGGTTCTTATTTTGATAACATTGCGGCATCTGAAAAATCCAGAGGTAAGCGTCGCCATGGCGGATTGGTGGAAGAGTGTGTAGGTGTAGATGGAGACATCTTATCACAGGTTATCATTCCTACAATGAACGTATCTCGTTTATGTATGGATGGTTCAACTCAACCACAAGAAACGTTGAATAAATCGCAGATTTATGTAACAACCGCAGGTTGGAAGAATACGTTTGCGTATGACAAACTTATTCAGTTGCTTGTTTGGATGATTACTGATCCTGAAAAGGCTATGGTAATGGGTGGAACTTGGAGAATTCCAGTTTTAATGAAACTGTTAGATAAGAACTTCTTACAGGACTTAAAACGAGATGGTACATTCAATGAAGCTTCATTTGATAGAGAGTATGAATCTAAATGGACAGGAACTGTTGAAGATGCGTTCTTCCGTGGTGATATATTTGATAGAAATAGAAACTTACAAAAGCCAGAGTATGAACATTCTGGACGTTCCAGCGCACACAGTTTTTATGTACTATCTGTCGACGTTGGTAGAAAAGGATGCGACTCTGTTGTATGTGTTTTCAAAGTAACTCCGCAATCTATGGGTGCGGCTTATAAATCATTAGTTAATATTTATACATTCTCTGATGAACACTTTGAAGACCAAGCTATTAAAATTAAGCAATTATATTATAAGTATAAAGCCCGCAGAGTTGTAATAGATGCTAACGGTCTTGGTATTGGGCTTGTGGATTATATGATTAAGACACAGGTTGATAGCGTGACCGGAGATGTATATCCAGACTTTGGAGTTTACAATGATGATGATTTATACTATAAAAAATATAAAACTCCCAATACAGAGCAAGATGCTATGTATTTAATCAAGGCTAATGCGCCAATTAATACAGAAGCACACGCAAATGCGCAGACTCAATTACAATCTGGTAAGGTAAAATTCCTTATTGATGAAAGAGTTGCGAAAACAAAATTAATGGGAACTAAGGTTGGTCAAAATATGAAGCCTGAAGAAAGGGCAGAATATTTAAAACCATTCACTTTAACTTCCATATTGAAAGAGGAAATGATGAATTTACGAGAAGAAAATGAAGGCGTTAACATCATTTTAAAACAAGCTAACAAAGGAATCCGAAAGGATAAATTCTCTGCGTTTGAATATGGATTATATTATATTAAACAAGAAGAAGAGAGTAAGAAAAAGCGTAAGAAATTTAATGCTAAAGATTGGTGTTTTATGAATTAAGAAAGGAGGAGGTCCGATGCGAGCTTCAAGAGGTGAAATTAAAATTGAAGAAATTTTAAAGGAAGCCGGTCTATCATTTAGAATGGAATACAGTTTTACTGATTTAAAAAGCCCAAATGGAAGACCTCTTCGTTTTGATTTCGTTATATTTGATGATGATGGCAAAATCGACTTTATTATCGAGTATCAAGGTAAGCAGCATTATGAGCCAAGCCAAAAGTTTGGTGGTAAAAGAGGTTTTTACCAACAGCAATACAATGATAATCAGAAGAGAAGATTTTGCGCCCTGCATGACTTCAAGTTAATAGAGATTCCATATACAGAAGAAAACCTCATTTCATATGATTATATTATGGAAAAAGCAGGATATTAAGGAGGTCAAATTTTGGAGAATACTATTAATACTCAAGTTACTGATGAGCCAATCAGTAGACAAGATGCTATTCATACCAAAGGCTTCAATATGGGAACTCAATATGGTAAGATTAAAGTTGGTGTAAAAACCTTAGATGATGCTGTTATCAATCTTGGTTCTTTGGCTAAGAATGATAAAGTGTTAGCAAATAAGGGAGCAATTTTCTGTGCTTTAAAAGACAACGATATTGAAAAGTTAAGAGAAATTTCAAACTATTTCTACAAAACTAGTGGTATCTATTCAAGGGTCTGCAATTATTTCGCCACCATGTATAGATATGACTGGTACGTTGTTCCAGAAGTGTATGATGAAAAAATTAAAGAAGATAAGATTGTAAAAGATTTTAATAAAATCTTGAACTATCTTGACAATTCTTATATCAAGAAAATTTGCGGCGACATCGCTTTGAATGTAATTAAGGATGGAGCTTACTACGGATATATAGTTCCAAGTTCAAAAGGAATTGTTATTCAGGAGCTACCAATCAATTACTGTCGTTCAAGATACTCTGTTGGTGGAAGACCTGCGGTTGAATTTAACATGAAGTTTTTCGACCAGGCTTTTACAGATATCAATTATCGTATGAGAGTTCTTAAAATGTTTCCTGATGAATTTGCCAAAGGGTATGTATTATGGAAACAAGGTAAATTAAAACCAGACTATCGTGGAGATAGTGAAGCAAGTTGGTATTTATTGGATCCAAATAGCACAATTAAGTTTAGTTTTGATAATGGGGATATTCCTCTTTTTGTAAATGCTATTCCATCTATTTTAGATTTAGATGCGGCCCAGGATTTGGATCGCCGTAAGCAAATGCAGAAATTATTAAAGATTGTTATTCAAAAGCTTCCAATGGATAAAAATGGAGATTTAATCTTTGACGTTGATGAAGCAAGAGACATTCACAATAATGCTGTAGAAATGCTAAAACGTGCTATTGGTGTTGACGTGTTAACAACATTTGCTGATATTGATTCAATTGATATGTCAGACAAAAATACGACAACTACTTCAGATGATTTGGAGAAAGTAGAACGTACTGTATTTAATTCTCTTGGTGTATCCCAGAATTTATTTAATACAGATGGTAACTTATCTCTGGAAAAATCTATTTTAAATGATGAAGGTTCAGTGCGCTCACTGTTACTTCAATTCAATATGTTTTTTGATGCGATTACGCAAGCAAAAAGCACAAATAAAAAGAAATACAATTTTAGATTGTATATGTTAGAAACTACTCAATATAATTATAAAGATTTATCTAAATTATATAAAGAGCAAGTTCAGATGGGTTATTCCAAGATGCTTCCTCAAATTGCTCTTGGTCACTCACAAAGTTCAATTATCAATACTGCTTACTTTGAAAATGAAGTTTTACATTTAAGTGAAGTTATGATTCCACCATTAATGTCTTCAACTATGAATCTTCAAGATTTAAAAGGCAATGGAGAACAGGGCAAAAATAATGAATCTGGTAATAGTAAAACTCAAAAACCAGTAGAAGGAGCAACTTCTGATAAGAAGGCTGGTCGTCCAGAAAAAGAGGACGGACAGAAGAGCGAGAAAACAATTCAAAATAAGGAATCTATGAGTTAAGGAGGGTATAGATGCATACTTCAATTAAATTAGAAACTCCTTGCGAGTTTATTAACGTCACTCCTCTTAATCCATTAATTTCCAAGTGTCAAATTAAAGTTTGTTATGTAAGCGATGAACCGAATAGAAATAAGTCAGTTATTACTAAGGATGTTGCGCGAGGCATGGCTAACTCGTTACCAGGAAGCCCGATTGTAGGCTACTATAACGAAACCAAAGGTGACTTTGAAGAACACAATCGAACAATTGATATTTCTAATGGACAGTTCACAATTAAGGATTCTACTAGACCTTATGGCTTTGTTGACTTAGGTGCCAAAGTTTGGTTTCAGAAATTCTTAGATGATGGAGAAGTTGAGAGAGAATACCTTATGACTGAAGGTTACTTGTGGACTGGTCAGTATCCAGAAGCCCAACGTATCATTGATGAAGGAAATAATCAATCTATGGAATTAGATGATAAATTTCTTGATGCGTATTGGACAAAAGATAATAAAGGAAAGCCTCAGTTTTTCATTATCAATGAGGCAATAATCTCAAAACTTTGTGTTTTAGGTGAAGATTGCGAACCTTGCTTTGAGGGTTCTAATATCACATCACCGCAGATTACATTCTCATTTGACGATGGCTTTAAAGAACAGCTATTCTCAATGATGAATCAAATCAAAGAAATTCTAAATGAAGGAGGAGCACCTGTGTTTAATACATATGCAGTAGAAATTGGCGATTCTCTTTGGAATTCACTTTATTCTTATTTAGAAGCACATTTCCCTAACACTTTAGAAGATGGATATGTTTGCGGTTCTACTTACAGAATTGAAGGTGTTTATGAAGAAGGAAGCCAGAAATTCGCTATTCTTCAGAATCGTGCAAATAGTAAATATTTCCGTATGAATTTTGCTTTAGATGAGTCAACCGGTTTTAATGCTTCTGGTGAATTACTAGAAGTTACTAAAACTTATGTTCCTTTAAATCAGCCTCAATTTTCTTTAGAAGCTGTTGAAGAATTTGAAACAGAATATGCTAAAAAGAAAAAAGAAGATGAAGAAAAAGAAAAGGAAGATAAGAAAGACGCTGGAAAAGAACCAGGAGACAAAGAAAAGTCTGAGGGAGAAGAAGGTAAAGAACCTGAAGATAAAAAAGAAGAAGGTTCTGAAGAAGATCCTGAAGACAACGAAGATGAAGAAGAAAAGAAAAAGAAGAAGAAAACTAACTTCGCAAAAGATGATGAAGAAAAAGAAGAAAAAATTTGTCCTAAATGCGGCAAGCCTGTTTCTGAATGTGAATGCGAAGATAAAAAAGATGATGAAGAAAAGGACAAAAAAGCTAAATACAATCTTGATGAAATTCAAGAATATACAGAGCTTCAGTCTAGATACTCAGAATTAGAAACTAATTATAATAATTTAGTTGCTGAGCACAATTCATTAAAAGAACAGATTTCTTCTTTAACAGAATTTAAAAATCAGATTGAAAGAAAAGATAAAGAAGCTATGATTAATAACTTCTATATGCTTTCTGATGAAGATAAGAAAGATTGTATCGAAAACATTGATACATATTCTTTAGATGATATTGAAGCTAAACTTTCAATTATTTGCGTTCGCAACAAGGTAAGTTTCAACCTTGATGAAGATAAAAACAATCAAACAGACCCAGTGACATATAATTTACATGGAGCAGATATCAACGATGAATCAACTCCTGCTTGGGTAAAATCTCTTCGTTCTGTTGCGAAAAACATGAAATAAGAAAATCTTAAGGAGGACAATATACAATGATTCAAGATGTATTAAAACTGCACGGCATTAAGTCAGCTGCATCTTTCGTTGAGTATGGATATGGTCAGGTAGAACCAAACCACTTATCAGCTCAGAGAACAGCTCAGATTTACGCACAGTTACCAGCTAAGTCTGATATCGACATGCTTGAACAGGGTCAGTTTGTAAAATACAACTACGCTGAAGGCGTTGTAGATTTTGAAGGCGCTGGCGAATGGATGCTGGTTTTCAACGAAATTAAATTATATAGAGAACACCAGTTAGATTGCGAATTCGCAATGATTAAAGATAATTATGATGCTAGAGTATATAGCCCATTAGATCATGACTCAATGAACTTTGATAAGCAGTCAAGATACTATGGTGGAAAAGATGCTGAAGGTAATGATATTGAAAAAGTTACAGCAGCTCCTGATATGTATGAACTTCACTACAATGAAGATCCATTCCACTTCGAAGGAAAATATGCTCACAAAATGATGCCAGAAGGCACAAAGATGGTTCCAAGAGTTTTCAAAACTAACATTGGTGACCACTATACTACAAACATGGTAAATCTTAGCCTTGAAGCTACTAAAGAAGAACTTATGGGCAAAATCCTTGCTCCAAACGAAACAGGTATTCTTTCAGAAGCTGGCGATGATGCTACTATGAAATGGCAAGTTGTTAAAGTTTATACATTACCTGACAGACAGAAAGCTGTTAAAGTAATGAGAATCGCGTAAGGAAAGGAGTAAGAGAATAATGGCTTTAGATAGAAATAACCTAGTACAGTTAATGAAAACTGTAGCAAAAGCTGATCCTAACGCTCCTGTATCTTACAGTTTCAATGGCGAAAACTTCAGCTATGATGCATTAAATGAAACTCTTCGTCAAGAGTTAAA
>JAGCLR010000269.1 GCA_017646885.1 Methanobrevibacter sp.
TTGTCTTATGCTCCATCACCAAGTCATCAATCAGGGCATAAGTTGCCATTCTTGTATCCTCATCGTCTGCTATGACAATATCGTCTACTGGAGAGATAACCTCTATATCCAACTCCTTCAGATAATTGATATCTACAAGGATACAGTCCCTTTCAACCCCATACTCATATCCTACAAGGAATTTTGCAACTTCTTCAAGAGGGCTTACTGTAGCAGAGAGTCCAATCCTTGTAAAGCCTCCGATAAGATGCTGCAGCCTCTCGAGTGATAAGCTTAAGTGAACACCTCTCTTGTTTTCAGCCAATGAATGGATCTCATCAACAATCACATACTTTACATGAGAGAGCTTTTCCCTGAATTTAGGGGCAACAAGGAGGATTGACAATGTTTCAGGTGTTGTAATCAGTATATGTGGAGGAGACTTTAACATCTTTGTCCTTTGATATTGTGTGGTGTCTCCAGTTCTAACTGCCTTTCTTATTCCTAATGGCTTTTTAGCTATTTTCTCTATTTCCATAAGAGGCTGGTCCAGGTTTCTTTCAATGTCATTGTCCAATGCCTTTAGGGGAGATATGTAAATGCAGTAAACCTTGTCTTCAAGTTCCCCCTTATCTGCAAGTGCAGTCAGTTCATTTATCACTGATAAGAATGCAGTCAATGTCTTTCCAGATCCTGTTGGTGATGAAACAAGTATGTTATTTCCCTTATGGATTTCAGGAATCGCTTGCTTTTGTGCAGGTGTAAAGTCATCAAAGCTATTCTCAAACCACTGCTTCACATAAGGGTGGAGATTCTTATAGATTTCCTTTTTGGAATAGCTTTTAGTCTGTTTTCTTATCATATTATCATTCTTTTATTTTTAAATCATTGGTGGCTCATGTTTATTTTAAAATAGTTACCCTTTATTTATGTAATTTATTTATTTTATAGTTTAGTTTTTATTTATTCAAATTAATTTAAATATTAGTTTTAACTTAAATATTATTAAATTGAAAATTTGTTTAAAATTAATTCAATGTTTTTAAAAATTTTAATTTACTTTAATTATTTTAGTTAACTGAGGATTTAATATGGTAGGAAATTTATCAATTGAAGAAGCTATTGAAGCATTGAAGGATGAAGATGTAGCTACTAGAAAATCAGCTATTGCAAGCTTGGAAAAGGTGAATGATGAATCTATTATCGATCCATTGATTGCAGCTACCACAGATGAAAATGCACAGGTACGTTTTAAAGCTGCAGAAATCTTGGGAAATATGGGTGATGTGGCTGTAGATAAATTGATTGAAGAGTTTGAAAATGCGGAAGGAAAGGACAAAAGGTTTTTAGCATTTGCTCTTAAGGAAACTGAAGATCCAAAGGTTATCCCTTATTTCGTTGAATCCATTGACGATGATGATTTCGGTGTTAGAAAGGTTGCTGTAAGGGCTTTAGGAGAACTTCAAGCTGAAGATGAATTGGACAGCATTGCAAAATGTCTTGAAGATGAGGACTGGGGTGTAAAGTTAGCTGCAGTTCAAGCTTTAGGCGATTTAGGAAGTGATGAATCCATAAAGCTAATCAAGCAAGCAAGAAAGAATGAGGATGACAAGGACTTTAAGAAATCATGTAATAAGGCAATCAAAAAAGCTGAAAAAAGAAAAAAGGCAAAGGCTTCAGGTAAAGCTATTGTAAAAGTCATTCCTATGAGCACCATTAAGGAAATGGAAGAAGCTAATCTTAAAAAGGCAATCAAGGAATATGAAAGGTATGTTGAATCAAAACAGCCAAAAGATGCTCCATATAAAAGATTATGCGTTCTCTATAGAAAGGAAAATGATTATGACAATGAAGTGAGAGTCTTGGAAACCGCATGTGAAGTGTTTGCTGATAATGAGAAAAAATTAGCTTACTTTGAAAAGAGATTAGCTAAATTAAAATAAGATTTTAATTTATTTTCTCTTTTTTTACTATTTTTTTATTATTTTTATTTAATTTATTTTCAATATTTTTACTATTTTTTTATTAGTTTTAATTTTTCATGAAATTTCATGTTTATTTCATGAACAAATCTTATCTTATTTATTTTTCATTTATTTCGTATAAATCACTTCTTCTGTTCTTTAAAACAGGAATCTCTTCTCTTACTCTTTTTATTTCATCTAAATCTATTTCAACGATTTTTAATTCTTCACTGTAATCCAATTCTTCAATCACTTCTCCCCATGGATTGACAGCTATTGAATGACCATATGAATTATAGCTTGCATCCTCATCAAGTGCTGGTGCAACTCCAATTGCAAAAGTTTGATTGTCCAATGCCCTTGATCTAAAGAGAATTTCCCAATGTGCAGGGCCTGTTGTCAAATTGAATGCTCCTGGGAAAATCAATATCTCCGCACCATTCATTGCCATTATTCTTGAAAGTTCCACAAATCTTATGTCATAGCAGATTCCAATTCCAATTGTCGCCAAATCGGTTTTTATTATTGTGAACTCATTTCCTGCACTTAATGTATCTGATTCCTTGAAATAGATCTTTCCTTTAACGTCAATGTCAAAAAGATGCATTTTTCTATGTTTTCCTAATTGCTTTCCATCATTGTCAAAGAAAACTGCAGTGTTGTATATTGATTCACTCTCTTCATCATCATCTCTTTCAAGTTCAGGTACAGATCCTGCTAAAACATGAATATTCTCCTCTTTTGCAATATTGGCTATTTCCTTTAAAGTTTTGCTGCCTTCCAATATTTCAGCATATTCTATGAATTTCTCATTTTCATATGGGCAGTTGAACATTTCAGGAAGTACAGCCAAATCCGCTCCTTGCTTTTTAGATTCCTTAATCATTTGAATGGCCTTTTCTATATTCTTTTCCTTATTGTCCACCACATTCATTTGACAAAGGGCTATTTTAATTGAATTCATGTTTTTTCCTCGATGAGTTGATTTTGATAAAAAATTAAAAATAGAATAATATTTGAAATTAAAAAATTAAAAATATGAAAAAATAAAAAAGAAAAAATAATTATTTTTAAGTGGAAGTTAAAAATAAAAAAATTAATAGATTAGTTTTAAGCTATTTCTGCACCGTCTTCTGCATCATATTCGGTTGTTTGAAAACTAATACTATTAATCATGTTTTGGATTTCAGTTGTATTCAAAGCGCTTATGTCTTGATTACTTGATTTTCCATTATTTATGACAAAGCTGTAGTATACTCCATCACGTAAGGTACAGAAGTATCTTGAATATCCTTGATCTGCAGTGCTGATTGTCATTTCCAAGGATGGAATGCCACCAACATCAACAGTTTCAGCTTCTAAGACCTCTCCATTTAAGGATTGTGATGTTGCATTAATGTCGCTAATGATCTTTTCATAAGTAATGTCATCACTTTGAATTGTAGTGAATCCAATCAATGTGTTATCTTTAGTTTTAAATGCAATATCGCTGGAATTGCTGTTTCCATCGGTATTGTTGTACATGGACCAGTTTCCTGAGTAATCAAAACTGATTATTCCGTCGGAATAGTTTTTCACTTCATCAGTGGTTTGGTTTTGTAGTCCATTAAGTCCGATTCCTGCAATCAAGAGAATGATTATTGCAAGTATTGCAACAATTGCAATTTTTCTAATGTTTATGCCAGAACCGCCGTCTGATTTTTTAGTGACTGTAGGTTCAGCCTTTTTCTCTTTTTTAGGAATTGATTTTTTAACTTTATCTTTCTTAGGGCTTTCCTTTTTAATTTCCCTAGTGATTGTTTCAGTTTTTGCAGAACTGAATTTTTTAGCAGGGTCTTTTATTCCCTTATCTTTTTGCTTGAATCCTTCAGTTGCAGTTTTGCTGAATGAAGGTTTAGTACTTTTTTGAGCTTGAGCGTGACTTTGTTCTTTCTCTCTAGAAACACTACTAAATTTGCTTAAATCGAAGCCGCTTATCTTGCTAGATAATCCTTTTCCAAAGCTAGATGAATTGCCGGAGAATATTGAATCATTAGTGCTAGTGATTACTCCTGGCTTGAATTTATCCTCTAACTTAGGAGGTCTAGCATTTGCTTCAGATTTTGGAGGAAGTTTAGCACCACAGTTACCACAAACTGGTGCACTGTCATAACTTGCATTTCCACACTCTTGACAATATTTTACCAAATTTTAACCTCCTACTTTCAATAATTACATCAAAAATTATTATAAAATTTATTTATAATATATACTAATATTAATCTTTATATTTAATCTTATATTTAAAATTTAAGATATTTTAAGGATATTTTTAAACAGTTAAGGCAAATTATTTTATTAAGTAATTAGAAATTAATATTTAATTGAAAATTTTTAAAAA
>JAGCLR010000270.1 GCA_017646885.1 Methanobrevibacter sp.
TAGTGCTTTAATTCCAAATGCATAGTAAGTATTAATCACATTCTTTGTGAAAATATTATGTAATTGTGAAGATAGGTTAACGCTTTTCTTTAAACGTGGGTCTGTCAATATATTGACATCATTTATAACAGTTATAGCAAGATTATTATCTACTTGAATATATTTACAATCAATAGCATATTGTAAACATCTATTTGTAAGCTCTTTATAGTAATAGAAACGATCTTCAAATCCTGCCATAATATCTTTGTCTTTTGTTATTCTACTCAAATTTGATGCAACCGTGATTTTCTGAATCCTTTCCAAGAACTCATTATTTAGAACTAGAGGGAATACAAAATAAGCCAATAGGATATTCTTGTCCGTTGGTTTTAGGTTTTTATAAAAAGATACTAGCAACGGAGTAAGAATAAATGTATTGTTTTGCAGTGTTGATATATTTTCTATAAACTTACTCATTTGCTTTGACTTTTAACAACCATACTAATTCGTCATTTTCATCAGCTATCATATGCAGCATGCCATTATGAAAATATAAATCTACATTATTATAGGTGTGGAAAGTTATATCACTACTTCCCGTCATATCATCATAAAAGTCTTGTGATTTTGTTATTCGCTCACTATCATTGCAGGTCCTAGATGCTTTCCTATATTTTGTAGCGAAACTTCCCTTCAAGTTCTCTTCATATTGCAATAGCGAATTCTTCTTTGTTTCAGACTTTCCTAACTCTTGTTCAATAATACTTGCTGTATGCACATAATCATCTATCGCCTCTAAAATAATATCATCACCATATTTTATATCTTTGATTTTCTCCACAAAAGCATAACCATCATAATCATTTTTCTGTATATCGGTCAACTTTAATTTCATGGGGAATACCGCAGTATTTTCCACCAATGTTTTTGTTATCTCTTCTACTTCTCTAATGAATACCTCATATGTAATCGTCCAGTTATGGCTAACAATGTCAGGGTTAAGTATATAACCAAACATATGATTTATATATTTCCCTTTTTGTATATTAGGGATATTCTTTCCATATTTTTCTTGAAGATATTTATGATATTGATTTCCATCCATGCTAATACTATCAATATATAACATCTTCGCTACCTGTGATAGTCTCGTCGCATTTTTAGCATCAAAAATGGCAGTCATGTATGCTGCTAAATCCTTATCTTTTCTTTTTCGTGAGTCAAAACTCTTTTTAATATTTCTAAGAACCGCCATTCTTTCTGAAGGAGTTTTATCATTCCAATTCAACCAGGCAGAACCCATAGGAACTTTTTGAGTGGTAAGCAATACAAGATAACCAAACTGATCAATAGGAAAGTCCTCTCTCATCCAATTATAAAGACTCTTCCAAACATTCTTGTCAGAGTCTGTTAATGCTTTTTTATAAAGTTTTGATTCTATCTGTTTAGAATCAAATAAATTTCCCAATACGGAAACGTCCCCATAAGTTTCTATATAAACCGCCTGCCCTTCTCGCATTTTGAAACATTGTTCTAATGCAACAAAGAACTGGTATAAGACTCCCTTAATAGATGAGGTTGAATCAAACTTTAATTTAGTCATGACTCTATAATTTAATAATAGCAATCAATTTATCTATATACTATTATGATCATCTGTAGTATAATTATATACCTTAGCAAAGAAATTTTAATATAAGACATATAATTTTGTCCCAAAATCACATATTTAACTAATAGTTAAATAGTACGAACGCAACAATCAATTGCAGCGATAAACAATGTCTCACCTTAATCAGAACAGTCTCGACTAAGGATGTGAATTAACACGCGCATAGATAACATTATTCATAGTCACTTGGAAATCTGCATAAAGTTAATAAAATTTGCTATAAATAATTTGATATCATTGTATTTTATAGCCACGAGATGCACAAATTAAAATAAAATCCTCAAAGATTCATATTATACCTCCTAAGATTCAACCACTTACCCCTCAATTTCCCCTTGCAAATCTCCTATTAATTCCCTACCTTAGCAATGCATTTGTATAACCACCCTCCTGACAGCACAAACTGACAGGAGGCTTAAAAGCTACTGTATTTATGGCTACAATCAGATTTTTTATCCGAGCCGGAAAGACAGTGGAAAGGGATGTCTCTGTCTGGGCAAACGTCTTCATCTCCAAGAGCGAAAAAGGCAGGAGAATCCAATTCCAAGTCAACACCGACATCAAGGTTCCCATTGAAAGGTGGGACGAGATTACCGGGCGCGTAAGGGTCGGAGGATACACCAAGGAAGAGAACGACAGAGGCAAGAAGATCAACGCCCGCCTCGACAGCATCGTCGAGCTCCTCAAGGACGGCATCACTGAGCACGAAACATTCTCTGCCGACATCGCACGTAGTATAATCCGCAGCTACATCGAAAATATGGAGTCAGAAGTCTCCGAAGTTCCTGCAGACATTCAACAGTACATCAAATGGCTGATAGAAGAGATGAGGCTAGGCAGAAGGCTCTACAAGGGCAATCGTTATTCTCAAGGAACCATCAAACAATATGGCAATCTTTTAAATGTAATGAGGGATTTCTCTGCTTATTACAAGGAAACGATGAATATGCCGCTGATTTGGGAGTGTTTCAGAAAA
>JAGCLR010000271.1 GCA_017646885.1 Methanobrevibacter sp.
ACGTAGTTAGAAAAGATTAATTAAACAATGCTCATAGTGTTTTTCCTATTCTTATCTTTTTCTATGTTTTTATTTTTTAAAGTATTTTACGTATTTCTTTTTTTAAAATTTTTTTAGAATTATTTTAGAATTATTTTAGAATTATTTTAAAATTTTTTTATCAATTTTTTATATTAATTTTATTTACTTAAAGTGGTATTATGAGTCATGTAGAAAGATCTGTGGAATTATTTGGATTAAAGTTCAATTGTGCACAAGCTGTTTTTGCAAGCTTTTCTAAGGAATTAGGCATTGATGAAAAGCAAGCACTTAAAATTGGAGGATGCTTTGGCAGTGGCATGCGTAAAGGTGAGGTTTGTGGAGCATGCACTGGTGCATTAATGGCTTTGGGATTAAAGTATGGTCAAAGTGAAGTCGGTGATGTCGATAGTAAACTAAAGTCCGATGATGTTTGCGTAAAGTTCTTAGAGGAATTCGAATCAGTAAATGGATCTTATATCTGCAATGAATTATTAGGCTGTGACATAAGGACTAAAGAAGGAGTGGAATATGCAGTTGAAAACAATCTTTTCACTAAAATTTGTCCTAAAATGGTTGAATCCGCTACATTGATTGCAGAAAAATTAATTAAGGAATAATTTTTTAATTATTCCCTTTATCAAAATTGAAAAATTAGCTATTTTTTATTTAATCAAATATTGAAAAAGTTTTTAGCATTTTCAAATGCTACCTTATCTATCTCTTTTTTATCATATCCTAATCGTTTTAATGTTCTTACTGTTTTTGGAACAGAAAGAGGATTAGATGGCTTATTGCTTATATCACTATTCAATAGGAATTTATCAAAACCGTATTTATCCAATATTTCAATTGCCTCTTCAACTTCCATCTTTTGAGGCTGTACAGTCAATCCTAAGGTGAATTCCTCATCTATCACCTCTTCTACGGTATTGAGATTTATGTGATCCACTACAACAAGCTTAGGATTTATGTTTTCAAGCACGATTTCCTTAATGTCCTTTAGGACTTCAAGCTTATTCTTTCTTGGAGTGTGAATGATGACTTTTGATTCAGTTGCATCTGCCAATTCCAATTGCTTTTTAAAGACTTCCTTTTCCAAATCAGTGTTTTCATCCAATCCTATTTCTCCAATAGCTATTATGTCCTTGTTTTCTATCCATTTTTCCAATTGTTCAAAGATTATTTCATTATTCTTTAATGCATTTGCTGGGTGAATTCCCAATGCAACCCTTAAGTCAAGACCATATTCTCCTGCCCTTCTTGGTTCAAAGTTTAGGATTCTATTCAAGTGGTTTAAAAGTATTTCAGGGTTGTTATCAATTTTATAAGGATAGAAAGAGCAGGTGATTGCAGTATCTATTCCGCTAATAAACATCTTTTCAAAGTCTTCACTGCTTCTTGAATCAGCATGCATATGTGTATCAATCATATTTTCACCATAATTTTTTCTTAATTTGGAATTTTTCAATTGGAATATTTTTTATAGGCATATTAAAAAATCACTTTCTAATTATTATTTGATTTGTTTTATATATTATTTTTTTCTAAAATTCAATAAAATTCAGTCTTTTTTAAAAAATTTAACAGTTTGACATCAATATTGATGTCATCTTGTTATTGTTGTTCATGTTTTTCTAGCATGTTTATATATGTGTACATTAAAATTATTAATTGAGTTAACTATTCGTTAACAGATTATATGATTGAATTTTTAACCTTTAATTTAGGTTATTTATTTAATTTAGGGGTGTTTTGAGTTATGGGCTTTTAATTTTTGTTTGTTTTGTTCTTCTTTTGTTTGGTTAGTTTTATTGGGCAATAAATGATTTTTGTTTAGTTTATCAATTGGTTTGATAATCTATAAATGGTGGTAATATGTATTATTTCTCAGTTGTTGGAGATGAGTTGAAATTTTTAAATAATTCGGATATTAGAATAAGAGTCTTGGTGGATTTATTGAATGGCCCTTTGAAAATAAGGGATATAAATAAGAAGTCTCTATTGAGCTACAGCTCAATTTCAAGCAATGTCCATAAGTTGTGCGATGAGGGTTACGTTGAGAAAATCCATAACAGCTTTCAATTGACAAATTTAGGATTGATTTACATCACAATTTTGCTGGATTTTAGGGATGTGATCTCAACAATAACCGATAATTCAGATTTTTGGCTAGACCATGATATCTCATCTTTATCCATTGACGATTTAAACAAGCTATCCTCTTTGGAAGGCTCTGAATTGATTAGATGCAATTCAATGGATATCTACAAGACACATAAAGAATTCAAGCGACTATTTAAAAACTCAAGAAACTTGAAAGTCATTTTTCCTTACCTTCACCCTGAATATCCAAAATTGATTCGTAGATTGATCTTAAAGGGAATCAAGGTGGATTTGATAGTTTCAAGGGACATACTGGATGGCTTTATTAGGGATATTGGAAAGGATGTTGTTAAAAAAGGGATTTATGACGGCAATTTTTCCATAAAATACTTAAGTCATGATATTAAAATCGCTCTTGCAATTTCCAATGAATTCATTACAGTTGGATTGTTTAAGCTGGATGGAACTTATGACCAAAACAGACTATTGCTCTCAAATAAGAAAAAGGCAATTAGTTGGGGATTGACTATTTTTGATTCATATGATGATAATGCACTGCCTTTGATTTTGGATTGATTTTTTAGGTGATTTGATGTTTAATGAAGAGGATTCACTAAATAGATATAATGATTTCATAACTGTTCGTTTTTTATTGGCTTCAAAAATGAGGCCTTTGCTTTTGTTATTGTTATCGGATATGGAGTATGATCTAAATGCATTTAGGGAGGAATTAGATAAGCCTTCAGCTTCAATTTTGCATGGATTAAAGGAATTGGAACGAATTAATCTAATCAAAAAGAATTTTAAAAGGTATTCCCTATCATCTAAAGGGGTCTTATGTTCTGCAAGCTTGAAAAAGCTTTTTAAGGATTTGTACATTTTTGAAATCAATAGGGATTTCTGGCTTAATCATTCGATTGAATCAATTCCAAGGGATTCTTTTAGAAACACCTATTTGCTTAAGGATTCTGTTTTTGTGGAATCAGATGAGCATAACCTGTCAAAGTCATTCACAAAATACCTTGAGCTATTGAGCAATTGTGGCAATATGGAAATAATTCTCCCAATATTTTTAGAGGAACATCTGGAGATAATATTGGAAAATCTGGAAAATGGAGACAATTTGCTTTTGATTACAAATGATGAGGTACTCTCTTCATTAAGGAACTCCAAATATTATGATGTTTTGGCTGATTTTTCAAAAAAGGGACAGGTAATCATTAGAAAGGTTGATTATGACTTGAAGGTGTTCTTGACAATCTGTGATGAGTTCATGTCCTTGAGTCTTTTCTTTAAGGATGGGCTTTTTGACAATTCCTGCTTTATTCTCAATGAGCATTCTGATGGGATAAAGTGGGCTAAGATCTTGTTTGAAAAGTTTTTTGAAAAGTCAGTTAGGGTGATTTAAGGTTTAAAAAAAGCAGTTCAGTAATTTAATTCAATTATTAATTTTAAAAGTTAAAAAAAGTAGTTTTGGAAACTATTCAATTTAAAAAATTTAAAAAAGTTTATTGAAGTTTTGCTTCAATAACTTCTTTTAAATCTTCTATTTTTACTCTTTCCTGTTCTTCAGTGTCTCTGTCTCTTATTGTTACAGTATTATCATCTTTGGTGTCGAAGTCTACTGTAATAGCTATTGGAACACCTACTTCATCAGCACGAGCATATCTTTTACCGATGGTTCCTGAAGTGTCATTGTCTACAGTGAAACCAGCTTCACGTAATTTGTGAGTGATGTCAATTGCTATTTCACCGAGCCCTTCCTTGTTCATCAATGGGAAGACACTTACTTGAATCGGTGCTATTTCCTTTGCAAACTTGAAGTATTCCTTATCGAATCCTTCTTCTTCGGTCTTGAATGAATGCAATAATGTGCAGTAAAGGATACGGTCGATACCAAATGAAGGTTCGATAACGTGAGGAATGATTCTTTCCCCTTTGACTTCCTCTTCAATGTCTTCAAAGATCAAGTGCTCTTTGAGTATTTCAAATGTGCTGTCAAGTTCAAGGATGAATTTTCCTTCACTTTCGATTTGTTCCTTAAGTGCTAAAACTTCATCATCGCTTAGGTTTTCAATGTAAGTTTTTATTTTTGGAGAGTCACCTTTGAATGCAGGTCCGAATAGCTTTAAGTTAGGCTTTACGATGGTTTTTGATACAAGCTTAGGTTCATCGTATTCCATGTAAATGCTTAATTCCTCATTACTGAACTGAGTATGTGCAGTTAAATCGTAATCTCCTCTGTCTGCAATACCGATAATCTCTACCCAACCGTATTGGTCAGTTAGGCATTCAACGTCCCAGCAGTCAAGTGCGTAGTGAGCCATTTCTCCAGGCAAGTGTTGTCTGAATCTCAAGACTTCATCAGGAATTCCCAATTCCTTAAGGAATTTTCTTGCAAGATACAATTGATAAATCAATGTTTCAGATGATACGACACCTTGGTCTAAAGCTTCCTGAGCTGTAATTTCCAAGGTTTCCTTATCGTTCATTTGAACATCTTGAGATGATAAGTATAATATTTCATCAGCTATTTGGCTGAATTTAGGATGGGTTTTATCTTTAGGATCCAAGAATATTTCAGCTTCCGCTTGGGTGAATTCTCTTAAACGAATAACCCCTTGTCTTGGAGAGATCTCATTTCTGTATGCTTTTCCAAGTTGAACAGCACCGAATGGAAGCTTGTTTTTAAAGAATCTTGATAAACGTTTGAATAGGATAAAAATTCCTTGAGCGGTTTCAGGTCTCATGTAACCTACTTTGTCACCTTTTGCTCCGATTTCAGTCTTAAACATCAAGTTGTAGTTCCAGATGTTTGCCAGGTCACCGCCACAGCTTGGACATTTGATATTGTTTTCCTTTACGATTTCATCCATTTCGCTGTTTTCCAAGCTTTCAACATCTTCTCCGATTGCCTCTTCAATGATGTGGTCTGCTCTGAATACCTCTCCACAAGAGAGACATTTGGTCATTGGATCTGTAAAGTTATCAACGTGTCCGGAAGCTTTCAACACTTCCTTAGGCATTACGGTAGGGCCTTCGATTTCA
>JAGCLR010000028.1 GCA_017646885.1 Methanobrevibacter sp.
GGCTCAACAATGGATCATAAGGTCATTGATGAGGAACTCTTTAAGAAAGTCATTGATATGGCTCATGAAAAGGACATTCCTGTGCTTGTTGATGACGCTTCAGGTGCAAGGCTAAGAACTGCTGTTTTCAATCAAGCGAAGGCAACAGAGCTTGGAGCTGATTTGGTTGTTACCAGTACAGATAAGTTAATGCCTGGGCCAAGAGGTGGGTTGATGGCTGGAAGAAAAGACTTAATTGATGAGATAAAGGTTAAGGCCAATCAATTCGGTCTTGAAGCTCAACCTCCATTGATTTTAGCTATGGTTAATGGAATCAAGAATTACACTGAAGAGAACTTGGTAAAAGCTATTTCAAGAAAAGAAGAGTTCTATGAATTATTAAGTGAAAAGTATGAAATGTTTGAGAAGACACCTACTGGAGTCATGGTAAGTGAAGATTCCTTAAAAAACCAAATAGAAAAGCTAAATGTTGAAACAGAGCTTTCAAAAAAGGATTGCTGTTTCCTCTGGGCTATGGTTTTATTAAAGGATTTTGGAATCATTACAATACCTGCTGTAGGAATGCCTGGTGCATCTGCTACAATCCGTATTGACTTGTCTACACAGGATGTAATAGATATGGATTTAAATTCATTGTATGAAAAAATAGATGATTCTTTTGAAGAATTTTTAGAATTGTCTCAAGATGTGGAAAAATCAAAAGAATTGATTTTCTATTAAAAAACTAAAAAAAGAGTTTTTTGCTATTTTTATTTTAAATTCTAATTTTAAAAAAAGAGGTAATAAAATGAAAATTAATTTTCATTTTATTTGTTTTTTATTTATTTTTAAAGTACTGTTTTTGTTTTTAAATTATTCAACTGTTCTAAGTTCACCAGAGATGATTTTCTCGAGTGTACCGTCTTGTCTTTCAATGATTAAACTACCTTCGTTATTGATTCCAACAACATATCCTTGGGTAATTTTACCACCGGTTTGGGTAATGTTTACATATTTTCCAATGGTATCAGAAAGATCTCTCCAATCTTTAAGGATGGTTTCAATTTCACCATTCTTATACAATTGATAGACCTTTTCAAATTCATTTAGGAAAATTGCAATAAGCTCATTCTCATCAGTTTTAGTAGGCAATTCCTCTGTAAGGGTAGTTGTTCCTATTCTAATGTCTTCTGAGAAATCTTCCAATTTAAGATTGCTGTCAATTCCTATACCTACAACAATCCAGTCAATTTCATTGAAAGTAGCATTGACTTCAGTTAAAACTCCTGAAATCTTGTTTCCATGGATTAAAACGTCATTCGGCCATTTGATTTTTGCATCTACACCTAAAGACCTAATGGATTTAGCTATTGCCACCCCTGTTGCTAAAGTAATTAAACCGATTCTTGCAGGAGGAACATTTGGTCTTAAGATAAGAGACATCCATATTCCGCCATCAGGAGCTTCCCATTTTTTACCTAATCTGCCCCTTGCATTTGTTTGGATTTCAGAAATCAATACAGTACCTTCTTCAGCACTGTGGTTAGCTAAGAATTTAGCTATTGAATTGGTGGAAAACACTTTTCTGAAACAAAGAATTTCCTTAGCTATTTCTTCAGTTTCTAGATTTTCACAAATCTTCTCCTTTGTGATGTGTTCAGTTTTTCCAAATCCCAATTCCTTAATGGATTCTTCGATGCTTTCATCATTGATCAAGTCTAAACGTTCAGCTTCCTCTTCAGAAATTACGTTATGACTAAGCAAGAGTTTTATCATTTCTTTCTTCATAATAACCACTTAAGTATGATTTTTTATTTTTTTTTTAGTTTATTTTTGTTTTTTAAGTTGCTGTGCTTGAGCAGCATTGAAATAGGTTCCAACGCTTGCAGAGATTGCAGCAATTTTCTTTCCAGGCATAAAAGTGGATTTCATACGATTTACCATTTCTAAATCTTCTTCAGTCACTTTTTCCATTTCTGCATCAATCCATTTCTTATGTTCATCCACAAAGTGGGTGTGCAAGTCACCAGCAAGGAAAGATTCGTTTCTGAGGATTGCCTTATGGAAAGGAATTGTTGTTTTTACACCTAAAATAATGTATTCGCTTAATGCTCTTTTCATTCTGTTGACTGCATCGTTTCTTGTACGGCCGCTGGTAATCAATTTGGAAATCATTGAGTCATAGAATGTTGGAATAGTATAATTCATGTAAACTCCACTGTCTAAACGTACACCAGGTCCACCAGGGGATCTGTAACCTGTAATCTTACCAGGGTTTGGTGCAAAGTCAGCAAGTGGGTTTTCAGCATTGATACGACATTCAATAGCATGACCGGATATCTGAATGTCCTTTTGGCTGTATTCCAATTCTTCACCGTAAGCGATTTTAATTTGCTCTTTGATTAAATCAGTATTAGTTACAATTTCTGTGATTGGGTGTTCCACTTGAATACGTGTGTTCATTTCAAGGAAGTAATATTCTCCATTCTCATACAGGAATTCTACAGTTCCTGCACTGTTATATCCAATGGATTCTGCAGCCTTAACTGCACTTTCACCCATTCTTTCTCTCAATTCTTCAGTCATGATTGGTGAAGGAGATTCTTCCAATAGCTTTTGATGTCTTCTTTGGATGGAACATTCCCTGTCACCTACATGGATTGTATTTCCATGCTCATCAGCTAAAACCTGGAATTCGATATGTCTTGGTTTTTCCAAGTATTTTTCAATGAATACGGTTGCATCACCAAAGTTTTTCAATGCTACAGATTGTGTTGCTTCAAGTGCACGTACAAGTTCATCCTCTTCATAAACTGCACGCATACCGATTCCTCCACCACCTGCAGACGCTTTGATGATTACAGGATATCCGATTGCTTCAGCAATTTCCTTTGCCTCTTCAACATCGGTAATTCCATCAGGAGTACCTTCAATAACAGGAACACCTGCATCTTTCATGATTTGTTTGGAAGTGATCTTATCTCCCATTTTTTCAATATGCTCTCCTTTAGGACCAATCAATTTGATTCCATTCTTTTCACATTGTCTTCCAAGTTCCGGATTTTCAGCTAAGAATCCATATCCTGGGTGGATTGCATCTGCACCAGTATCAAGTGCAGCGTTAATGATCTTTTCAATGTTCAAATAAGACTGGCTTGGAGAAGGGTTTCCTAAAGGAACGCTTTCATCTGCATAATTAGTATAAAGAGAAGTTTTATCAGCATCTGAGTATACTGCTACACTTTTCATGTCCAGTTCACGACATGCTCTCATAACACGTATAGCAATTTCTCCCCTATTTGCAATAAGTACTTTTTCAAACATGTTATACCTCTTTTTTCAATTTGAATTATCTTAAAAACTATGATAAAAAATATATGATTATAATTGTATCATATTATTTATCAAACATTATATTATTATATATGATTAATATTAATATTAAATTTTGTCATTATTTCTCAATCATTTTGGATTGGCAAAAATTTTTGGGATAGATAATATTTGGCTAAATATTTGGCTAATAAAAAAATAAATATAAAATATTAATAATAATATATTATAATTATAATTTTTACTTCTCGTGATTTTATGAAAATTTCAAAAAAGAAACATCTTGAAATGATTTTTGAAAATGTTCCGGGACATCCAAATCCAAAAGTTGATCTTGAACAGTATTCCACTCCTGCAACAATAGCTGCAGATTTGATATGGAATGCATATGGTTTTGGAGATATTGATGGCATGAAAATTTTAGACCTTGGATGTGGTACTGGAATATTTGCAATTGCATCTTCACTTATGGGTGCAAGTCATTCATTAGGTGTTGACATTGATGATGAATCTATAGCTTTAGCAAAAATCACTCAAAATAGTATATCTGAGGAACATGATATAGATATAGCTAATACAAATTTCATAGTTGGAGACATTAATTCATTTAATTCAATAAGTGATTTATTAAATGAAAGTAATTTCAACAAAGTCAATAATAATGAAAGTTCATTAAATAGATTTGACACGTTGATTCAAAACCCACCTTTTGGGTCTCAAGAGAAGGGAAAAAGGCATGCTGATAGAAAATTTATGGACTTTGCAGTAAA
>JAGCLR010000272.1 GCA_017646885.1 Methanobrevibacter sp.
CCCATAGTTCCAAGACCTCCAGAGGATATGAACTTGCGAGGTTTTGAAATGTCCAAGAAATGAGCAGCCCACATTTGGTGAAGACCTACATCAGTTGTAACAATAGTATCTTCAGTGATTGAATTTGCAATTTCCTTGATTACCTGTTGAGGCTTTAAAGGAATGTCATTGTAGCTGACTCTTGGTATAGTAGATTTCTTAAAGTCTACAATAGATTTTATCCACGCAGTCTTATCGCTTGGAGAGCTTTCTAACTCTTCAATCAATTGATTTAATACAATCTTTGCATCACCTACAATAGGCAAGTCTACAGCTACATTCTTACCGATTTCAGCAGGATCGATATCTATGTGAATGACTTTAGCATTAGGCAAGAACTCTTCAAGCTTACCTGTGGTTCTGTCAGAGAATCTGCAACCGATTGCAAGTAAACAGTCAGTCTTGTTAACGTTTTGATTAGCTACTTGTTTTCCATGCATACCAAGCATACCAATAGCGGAATCATCCTTTTCATCTATGATTCCTTTACCCATCAATGTGGTAGCTACAGGAGCATTGATCAATTCTGCAAGTTTCTTAACTTCATCATGAGCTCCAGATAATATGGTTCCTCCACCAGCTAAAATGAATGGTTTGTCAGCATCAAGAAGCATTTTTGCAGCTTTTGCAATTTGCTTGCTGTTTCCTTTTACAGTAGGTTTGTAACCTGGAGTAGGAATTGTTCCCAATACATAATCATCCAATTCCTGTTCTTGCACTTCTTTAGGAACATCAATCAATACAGGTCCGCATCTACCAGTTGAAGCGATTTCAAAACTGGTATTGATGATGCTTGGAATATCATTTGCATCTTTTGGCTGGTAGGAATGTTTGGTAATAGGCATTGTAATACCCATAATGTCTACTTCCTGGAATGCATCATTACCGATTAAGTTACTTACTACCTGTCCGGTAATCGCAACAAGTGGAGATGAATCCATATATGCATTTGCAATACCGGTGACTAAATTGGTTGCACCAGGGCCAGAAGTAGCTAAACAGACACCAACTTTACCAGAAGCTCTTGCATAACCTTCAGCAGCATGTGCTGCACATTGTTCATGTCTAACAAGTATATGCTTTAAGTCTGAGTCATATAACATGTCATAAAATGGAATAACGGTACCTCCAGGGTAACCGAATATGGTATCAACACCGTTATCCTTTAAAGCTTGTATAATAGCGTCTCCGCCTCTCATTTTCAACCTTCCTTTTATTCAATAAATTCATTACGCATAATTTTGATTTGAAAATCCACAATCAGATTTTCATTAAAATTTAATTTTTTTATTTGTAATATAATAATATATATCCTAAGATAGATATAAATATTGACATATGATTTTTAAAAAATATATACTAATAAAAACATAAATCATAACATATAGTTTTTTTATGATATAATATTTATAAAAATCCTAAACATTAAAACTCTAAAATGGAGAATTAAAAATGAAAGTATTAGTTGTTGGAACCGGTGCAAGAGAACATGCAATCTGTGATGCATTGATAAAAGATGATGTAGAATTATATGCTTACATGAGCAAGAACAATCCTGGAATAAGCAAGATTTCAACCTTCAAGAAAGGAGATGAGGGGGAAGTTGATGAAGTGGCTAAATTCGCTAAGGAAAATGGAATCGAATTGGCTGTAATCGGACCTGAAGCTCCTCTTGGAAAAGGAATTGTAAATGCTCTTGAAGCAGCTGGAGTCCCTTGTGTCGGACCGGCACAGGAATCTGCAAGGATTGAAACTGACAAGTCATTCATGAGAAACCTATTTGAAAAATACCAAATCAAGGGATCCTTGACCTACAAGGTATTTGACAACTACGAAGACATCAGCGCTTTCCTCGATGAATATGAAAAGGATGTTGTAGTAAAACCTGTAGGATTGACTGGTGGTAAAGGTGTAAAGATCGTAGGAGACCACCTTAAGGATAACCAAGATGCAAAAGCTTATGCTAAGGAAGTTATGGACAATGCAATGGGCGGATTTGCACAAGTAATCATTGAAGAGAAAGTTGTTGGAGAGGAATTCACCATCCAAGCATTCTGTGATGGAGAAAACTTAGCTCCAATGCCTGCAGCTCAAGACCATCCTCATGCTTTTGAAAACGACCAAGGATTGATCACTGGTGGTATGGGTTCCTACTCTGATGTTGGTGGATTATTGCCATTCCTCACTCAAGAGGACTACGATGAAGCTGTTGACATCATGAAAGAAACCTTAAAGGCAATAGCTAAGGAAACCACTCCTTACAAAGGAATTCTCTACGGCCAATTCATGTTATCCAATGAAGGCCCTAAACTCATTGAATACAACGCAAGATTCGGTGACCCTGAAGCAATGAATGTGCTTCCACTTTTAAAGACCCCAATGTTAGATGTCTGTCAAGCTATTGTTGATGGAAACCTATCCGATGTTGAATTTGAAGACTTGGCTTCAGTATGCAAATACATCGTGCCAGACGGATACCCAGACACTCCTCATGCAGGAGAGCTCATCGAAGTGGATGAGGAAGCTATTGAAGCTCTTGGCGCTAAAGTCTTCTATGCAGCTGTAAGCCAAGAGGAAGATGGAATCCATCTCTCAGGTTCAAGAGCTTTAGGAATCGTTGCTCAAGGAGAAACCATTGCTGAAGCTGAAAAAATAGCTGAAGAGGCTTGTCAATTGATTGGAGGAAATGTCTACCATAGAAGAGACGTTGGAACTGCAGCTTTAATCCAAAAACGTATCGATCATATGGAAGAAATCAGAAACGAATAAGCTGTTTATTTAAATTTAAATGAATGGTTAAAGGTTAATTAGTTATTCATTAACTAATTAACAACTAATACTTTATTAGATTAAAAAATATTTCGGTGATTTTATGTCTAAATCAGCAAAGTCTAAAAACACAACCTTGAAAAAGGTGAAGAAATTAGAAAGACAAGGAAAATACCAAAAGGCATTGAAGCTTTGTGATGAATATTTAGACAGTACTGTCGCTGAAGAAAACCTTATTTTATTGAAAATAGATCTCCTTGTTGAATATTACAATAACGATTATTTTATAGGATTGATAAATGAATATAAAATAAAATTAACTAATTTTTTAGAGGAAGGTCAAGAGATAGAGCTTTTGAAAATCTACAATACACTTGACAATTACCTTGAACTCAAAACCCAAAACCTGGCAAATGATGGTATCGTCAGGTCTTATCTTGCTGGAGGATTGCTGATTGATAATCTGGAAACAATTTTGGTCCTGAATGAAATGGTTAAGGACAATTATGAAAGCATAAAGAATGATGATGATTTCATTGAAAACAAGGTTCCTCAAGAGCTTAAGAACTTTGTGGAAAATGTTTCAAAAACAACCTATCAATATCTTGAACTCATTCTAGAAAATCCTAAAGAGCAAATAGCAAGTTCCAATTTCAATCTTGATGCAATTAGAGAAAAGTTAAGAAAATTCCTTGAACCTAAAAAAGAGGATTCCAAACCAATAGAATCAACTGAAGAAAACCTTGATGATTCAATTGTGGAAATTGAAGAGGAAGAAGAGAAAGTAGTTGAAGATGAAATGTCTGAATTTGAAGAAAAAAGTGTAGTTACTTTAGGAGAAATAATAAATCCTATAGAAAATGATGATGAGGACATCCTAGAATCAGAGGATAGGACTGAATTTGCGAAAGAATACAGCATTGAAGAGGAAATCCAAGGCCTTAAAGATATAATTTCATATTTGAATGATAAGAACCAGTTTAAGAAGGCATTGATTTATCAAAGAAGACTTGTTAAATTGGCAAGAGAGGAAAACATAAAACCTCATCGTGAAACCGACTTAAAGCAAAGAACACTTTCTGACTTTTAAGATCAAAGTTGGAAATTCTTTTATCTATTTTTTAATGAATGTATCATTTAATTTCTAACCCTATTTTTAAATTTTTTTAGCTTTTTTATGAAAAACCTGTTCTTTAAAGTGATAAGTTTTAATATTATTAAAAATAAATATTTATTTTTATTATACTGAAATTTATATATAAAGCATATAAATTATTTTTAAGATTTAAATGAATTTTATGAAGGAGTCTAAATGAGAAGTCTATTATCAGTAAGTGATATTGAAGATGAAGTCACTAGAATCTTAGATATTGCAAGTGACTTCAAAGCAGGAAAAATGGAGGAAAAACCTCTAAAAGATCAAAAGTTAGCAATGATTTTCCAAAAATCATCTACAAGAACAAGAGTTTCCTTTGAAGTTGGAATGTATGAATTAGGGGGAACCGCATTGTTCCTATCCACCAACGATATCCAATTGGGAAGAGGGGAACCTATTAAGGACACTGCAAAGGTATTGTCCAGATTCGTTGATGCAATCATGATTAGGGCTATTGAACACGATGATGTCATCGAACTTAGGGATGAGGCAGATGTTCCTATCATAAATGGGTTGACCAATCTTGAACACCCTTGCCAAGCATTGGCAGACATGTTGACTGTCAAGGAGCATAAGGGAGGATTTGATGGAAAATTCGTTTATGTAGGTGATGGAAACAATGTATGCAACTCACTTTTATTAATCTGCGGATGTTTAGGAATGGATATGGCTGTCGCTTGTCCAGACGAATACAAGCCAAATGCTGAAATTGTAGCAAAAGCAGAAGAATATGCTGCAAAAAACAATTCCACAATCACAATCACAAGTGATGTAAAGTCTGCTGTAAGTGGAGCGGATGTCATCTATACTGACGTTTGGGTAAGTATGGGTGATGAAGCTGAAGCTGAAAAAAGAAGAGCTGACTTTAAGGAATATCAAGTTAATCAGGACCTTATCGATTTGGCAGATGATGACGTGATCTTCATGCACTGCTTGCCTGCAATCAGAGGAGAAGAAGTTAGTGCAGAAGTGATTGATGGACCTCATTCTGTAGTTTATGACCAAGCGGAAAACAGAATGCATGCTCAAAAAGGAGTATTGTACTACTTCTTGAAAGAATTGCAAAATCAATAATCAATCTATTTGAAGATAAAAAATTTTACTTATTTAGACAATTTGACGACTCCAAAATCATTTAAAAAAATTATCATAAAACAATTTAATTATAGTATTTAGGGAAAGGGTGAAAACATGGAATTTAATGACCCTGCATTAGAACACTTAGTAAATAAAATTACAATTGCACTCCAAGAAAACAATAGGGAAGAGGCAGCAAGATACATGGATATTATCATTGAAGAGTATCCTGAAGTGGCAAATATCCTAATGAATTCTATAGAATTCCAAACATTGATGGCTGAAAATGAGGAAATGGCTGAAAACGAATCTCGTGCATTAAGTGATGAAGATATCATCAAGCCTGGAAACAGCATGGAAATCGATGAGCAAAGAGTCATTGATGACATGAATGCAATGTTGGATATTGAACCTACCACTGCTCAGGAATTCATTCAAAAAGGAACTGTCTTGACAATTACCGAACAATTTGAAGATGCTTTAGACTGTTTCAATAATGCATTGGAATTAGATCCCAATAACCTTTCTGCATTGATTTCAAAAGGAAACACTTACGAACTTATGGAAAATTACGAAGAGGCTTCCAAGGTTTATGATATCGTGATGGAAGTTGAAGCGACTGACATTTATGACTTAATGAGTAAGGGATATGTCCTTGAAAACCATCAAAGATTTGATGACGCTTTAAAAACCTATAATAAGGCTCTCAAATCTGACAAAAACAATTCCAATATTCTATTTTTAAAAGGAAGCTGTTTAATCAAGCTTCAAAAGCATAAGGAAGCTGTTCAAACTTTAGATGAATGCATTGAAAGATACAGCGACAACCCATATGAAACAATTTTCGAATTGGAAAATGCATACCACAACAAAGGGGTTGCATTGCATGCTTTAGAGGAAGATGATGAAGCGCTTGAAGCGTTTTCTCTTGCACTTGGAATCAATCCAAACTATCACTACACCTATTATGAGATTGGAATTATCCAAGAAGACCGAGAGAAATATGAAAGCGCTTTAAAGAACTATGAAAAATTCCTTGAATTTGACAATACTGACTCTGAAGTAGTGGAAGCTAAGGAAAGAGTAGAGAAATTGATATAATATTTTGAATATGGGTGGTGTGATGAGCTTTTTGAAAAATAAGCCAAGCCAAATGGAATTATATCCAGTAATTACTGCATTGTTTTGCGGATGCCTTATAATTTCAAACATTCTTGCTTCAAAAACGTTTTCATTGTATGACATAATATTGCCATGCGGCGTTGTCATATTCCCACTCGTATATATTGTAGGGGATGTGCTAACTGAAATCTATGGATTCTCACTTGCAAAAAGAACCATTTATTTAGGTTTCATAATAAATTTAATAGCTGTCATAGCATATCAGATAGCCATATTTTTACCTGGAACAGATCCTGCAACTTCAAATGCATTCAGCATTATTTTAGGAAGCACTCCAAGGATATTGATTGCCAGTTTAATCTCATACCTTGTAGGGTCTTATGTAAACGCTTATTTTATGAAAATACTAAAGGAAAAATACACAGATTACCTATTCGCCAGATGTTCAATAAGCACATTGTTTGGTGAAGGATTGGATGCAATAATCTTCATTACAATTGCCTTTGCAGGATTGATGCCTAATGAGGTTTTAATTACCATGATAATCTGTCAAGGAGCCTTTAAGATAATTTATGAAATCATTGTATATCCAATAACAAGAACTGTTATCAATTGGATAAAATCCTTAGATGATACACCATTTGCAAAAATAGGTTAAAAAAATCTAATTTTAAAAAAATCTATTAAAAATATAAAAAAACTAATTTTAAAAAAATAGAAAAAAGTTGAGAATTACTCCCAACTATAGGAAAAAGTTTTGGTCAAGGTTTTGCAGCCCGAAGGGCTGGAAAAGCTTGGCTACATCATCTCAGGAGCACTTACTCCTAAAATGTCCAATGCATTTCTTAAGGTGATTCTAGCTTTTTCAACTAAAATCAATCTTGCATTTTCCACATCAGAACCGATTACCTGTTC
>JAGCLR010000029.1 GCA_017646885.1 Methanobrevibacter sp.
ACATTGAAAGCATCAGCTATTTTATCTCCAACTTCAAAGTAGTCATATAAAACATCATCATAAACAATTGGATTAAGCAATTTCAAGTCAACTTTTCCTTTTTCACCTATGACATCCTCATCTGCTTGAATGTTTACGATCTCGCCAGTTATTTGAGTATGGCTGCCTACATCAACAGTGTTCATGACTTTACATTCAATGGAAACCTTCATTTCATTTATGATTGGTGCATTTACTTCCTTAGCTTTAGTGGTGGTGAAACCTACCTTTTCAATCTTATCCACATCATATCCTGATGCAATTCCGATAAAATCAGTTTCTGCAACTTGGTCGATTGTTGGAAAACCTAAAACAAATTCTCCTCTTTCCAATATGCTCTTAAGGGTTTTTCGCTTAGCGGTTGAATTGATTGCAATCATCACTGCTGGAGGTTTATGGCTACACATTGCAGCAAATGCAAGTGTACATGAATCGGCCTTTCCCTCTTCATCATAAGCTGAAGCAATGACCGCTGGAGATGGATACATCATTGCCCTTGGTTTTAAATTGATTTTTTTAGACATCTTTAAGCCCCAATACAAATTTATTAAATTTTAATGTTTTTCATGAAATTCACATGATCTATGTATTTTCTTAAAGCCTCTTCAACGCTTCCTTCATCCCTAACCAATTTCAAACCTGCATCTTCTGCAAAGATTGCTGCCTTAGGTCCAAACTCTTCACATATTGCAACTTCACAGTCTTCAATGGTTTTGATGATTTTAGGATTTTGATGCTTCATATCAACTTCAATTTCAACGGTTCTTTGCTCTAAAAAGTTTATTTCATCCTTTTCTTCATTGTATTCGTAAACATATAATGAATGTGCTTTACCAAAGTGCAAATCCACATTTTCTCCATTAGTTGAAGCAACAGCTATTCTCATTTTTTCACCTCTTTGGATTTTCATTGAAAATCAATTAAAAGCAGTTTGATAATTCATTCCTCTTTCCAATTGTTGTAAATCAAGGATTCTATTTTCTGATTATCTTCAGGGTATGTGTTTTGATTCATAATTATAAACAACTCATCAGCATATTTCAATTCCAATTCCTCATCTGGAATCAATGTGTTTCCGCTTCTTACAACAGATACGACCATTGCTGATTTAGGGATAGGAAGCTCCCAGATTTTTGTGCCTATCAATGCACAGTCCAATGGAACAACATACTCTTCCAAAACGCTTTTTGTCTTATCAAAGTCAATTCCCTTGTTCTTCTTTAAGAGTCTCATAAGCAATGTTTCATAGATTGGATCGTTTCCAAGGATTGTTGGAATGATATATGCAAGTATGGTCACTACAATCATTGCAACAAGGGAGTTTGTAACTCCGGTCATCTCAGCAATCAATACAACTGCAGTTATTGGGGTTCTGACAGAACTTGCAAACATTGCAGCCATTGAAATCATGATGAACTTATAGGAAATCATTGGGTCCAATCCAAAAATCGGGATGACAATTGCGCTGAATATAGCGCCGATGTATGCTCCAATGACAAGAACTGGATAGAATATTCCTCCAGGTGCACTTGAACCGAAACAGAATATCAAGAGCAAATACTTTCCAATCAGAAGGACAATTAAAATAGATAATGGAGGCAAGGTATATTCTATCAAATGCATCATGGAGTATCCTCCGCCAAGCACATTAGGCAATACTAGGCCCACTACTCCTGTTATTAAAAATACGATGATGTATTTCACTTCCAATGGCAGAAAACTCAATTTCTCCCACATTTCAGAGGCTTTAATCATTCCTACATTGTAAATGTATCCTAAGATTCCAACAATGATTCCTAAAATGATCAATAGGTAAAAATATTTTAAAGGAAGATTCAATGATGTGAATGGAAATATTGGGCTTTGTCCAAAGAATATTTTTGATACCAGGTCCGCTACAACTGCTGAAACCAATCCTACAATAACAATGGACCTGTCAAATCCCTTATTTATTTCCTCCAATGTGAAAATGAATCCTGCAAGAGGGGCACTGAATGTAGCTGCAAGCCCTGCTCCACTTCCGCATACCAAAAGACGCTTTTCATCGGTCTTGCTGTTTGGAAGGTATTTTGAAACACCTTTTGCAGCCATTGCTCCCAATTGTACAGATGGACCTTCTCTTCCTAAGGAAAGCCCTCCAAGTGCTGTTAGGGTTCCTCCAAGGAACTTGGCAATCAATGTCTTCCACCAACATACATCAAAGTATCCTTTCACTTCCCCCATCACTATAGGGATTCCACTTCCTAAACTGTCTGGATCCCATTTCATTAGAAGAGCGGTGATGAATCCCATAATTGCAAGTATTGCAAACCATGCAATTGTCAGTAGGAAGTCTCCTTGGATGTATTTGAGTGTGGAAAATAGGATGTTTTCGCTATTGTCTAATCCGAATCTGTATAATGATACAACCAATCCTGAGAATAAACCGATTAAAACAGCTTCTATAATAAGTTTGAGGTAATATTTTGAATCCTCTACATTCAAACCCAATGTTTGCTTAATCATTTTCATGGTTTAACCTCAGTTTAATTGATTTTATCTTGTAATTCCACCGAATCCTTTTATAAGTTTTTCACATTCTTCAAGGGATTCCTTGCTTAATGATTGAATTGAAAATGTGTAACTGATTTCATTTTCTTTTATCGGTTCCCCTTTGTAAATGTCAATTATTTCCACATCAACAATGTCATCAATTCTTTTTAAAGTGTCCTTGATGATGTGAGGATTTGATTTTCTCCTAAAGATTGCGCTAAGGTCTCTTGTGTGCATTTTCTGATTCTTGACTTTCCAATTGAACAGTTCGTCTTCATCCAGCATTTCAGCATTTGATATCTTTAGCTTCTTAACCTTTCCGTTTTCATCTTCCAAATACACGAAATCCAAATCAATCTCCTTGATTTTTCCAACATGGATTGTATCGGAATAAATATGCTTAAGCCCTACTTCCTGTCCTATGGATTGCATTAATATATTATATTCTTGGGTAAGGGCATTTATCGCCTTGTCACTTCTACCTAAAGCCGCTTGGATGTCTCCCATATGCTTTGTTGCTCTGAGAGCTATTTCAACAAATTCATCTTCATCCTCATTTGTCAATGCTTCTTTCAATTCGCTTATGGAATCAAAAAGAGCTTGTCTGATCTTTTCTCCACGCTTGTTTTCATGTTGGATTGAGTATGTAAGATATGGATTTTGAGATACTATCCTAGCTATTGTATCAATCATTAAATTGTAAATTGGACTTTCATAGTTTTCAGTGTCCTTGATGTCAATTTGAAGTTTTTCAATAGCTGAAGCTGTAGAGATATATGAGAAGTGAGTCAAGACCTGTACAACTCCCATCATGTCATCATGATGCTCTGGACTTGTTTCCACTATTCTCATTCCCTTGTCTTCAAGGAACTTGTAGACTCTAGGGTACCAACTTCCCTTTTCAATTGGTGTAAGCACTATGATTTGGCCTTTCAAATCGGTGGTTCTTGGACCAAAGACAGGGTGAGTAGGAATGAATTCAACTCCTTCAGCAAGGCATTCCTTCATTTTACGAGTAGGCCCCTCTTTCACAGAGGTAACATCAAGCATTAATGATCCTTCTTTCATGAATGGTCCTAATTCTTCTATAACCTCTTCAGTGCTTGAAATAGGAACGGATATAATCACGATATCGCTATCTTGAACAATCTTTTTGTTATTATCGCAATATTTTATTCCAAGCTCCTCACTGACTCGCTTTCCGGAAATTGAGTCTCTTCCGGTGATTGTGACATCAAAGTCAAAGTCTTTCAAATACCATGCAATGGTTCTTCCCAAACCCCGTGTTCCTCCAATAATTCCAATTTTCATTTTATTAGCTCTATTAGTTTTTGTTTTAGAAATTGATAAAAATTATTTCATTGGTTTTGAAAATATTTTTTAAAATTACTTAATTTTATATATTACCAATAATCATATTTTATATTGTTATAATAATTATATAACTATTGAGTTTTTTATAATTTTTGATTAATTTTAATGAGATTTAATAATGAATTTATAATTTTTGCACGCTTTAATTGAGGTTTATTCATGAAAATAACTTATCAAGATAGAAAGAAAGGAATCATTGAACTTCTTCCTGAAACTTTAGATGACTTATGGCATCTATCTCACATAATCGTTGAGGGGGATACTGTATACTCTAAGACAACAAGAAGGATTCAAGACAATACTGGGGATAAGTTAAGAAGTGACAGGGGGGTTAAGAAGACCTTTACTTTAGGGGTTTCAGTAGAGGATGTAAGCTTTCACATCTTCACTGGTAAGCTTAGGATAATCGGTTCCATCATTAAAGGCCCTGAAGACTTGATTCCTCTTGGATCTCATCATACAATCGAAGCGAAACTGAACACTCCCATTAAGATATTTAAGGAACATTGGTCCAGTTATGCATTGAAGAGAATCAACCAAGCCATTGAAGCTTCCAAGAAACTGTCTGCAATCATTGTTGTATTGGAAGATGATGTTGCAGACTTCGGCTTGATGAGGCAATTTGGAATTGAATATTATGGGCCTGTTATGGGAAATGTTTCCGGTAAAAGGATAATCGATAAGAACCGTGCAAAGAATATTGAGAAATTCTATCAGAAGATAGTTGATTATATTCTCAAGTTTGACAATATTCAAACCATAGTTTTGGCAGGTCC
>JAGCLR010000273.1 GCA_017646885.1 Methanobrevibacter sp.
ATGAGGACGCTTCCTTTATTTCCCTTTCATTAAATGTTCTGTTTGCTATCTTTGCACTCACAACTCTTTTAGGAGCAATTACATTTGTAACGGTAAGGTTTATGCCTCTCAAGAATGTAATTACCCTAATGGTCTTTACAGCACCTACAGTAGATCCGGAAGAACCACCCATAACCATCAATATCATGATAATTATCAATGAAGGGGTTGCCCAAGATGCCAATTCGCTGGAACTTGCAATATTTGCACCTGTTGTTGTCACTGCTGAGACTATATGGAATATCACGTTCATTGGAGCCATATGTGTAATTGCAGCAATCAGTATTCCGCTGATTATGATGCTTAGTATGATGGCTTGGAATTGTATATCCTTTAATATTGATTTTCCTTTTGTCTTTACCAGATTATAATGTACTGTAAAGCTTGTAGCCCCAAGCAACATTAAGATCATTGTAATCAAATAGACGATGTTGTCGTTATAGAAGCCCACATTTGCATTCTTTATTGACATTCCTCCAGTGGAAATGGTTGTAAAAGTAAGATTTACAGAGTCAAAAAGAGGGAGTCCTGCCAAAATGTATAGGATGATTCCGAATATAGTGTAAATAAGATATATTTCTATTGTTTTCTTAAGTGTATTCTTAATGTTTGGCCTGATTCTATCGTCTCTTGCTTCTGATTTGTATAGCTTGAATGCGGAAGTTCCTGGTTTGATAAGCAGGCTTATAAAGATAATAACTACTCCTAATCCTCCAATCCATTGCTCTAGACTTCTTAAAAATAGAATTGATCTTGGCAATGCTTCCACATCATTGAACATGGTCAGTCCACTTCCAGTCCATGCAGAAACGTTTTCAAAAAAAGCGTCTATAAATGATATATCCAATATCAGCATCATTATGATTGCTCCAACAAGCCCTGCCCATAGCCAAGCAACACTTGATATGAACATTCCGTGCTTGAATTTAAGCTTATCATACTCTTTAAACTTTTCAGCAAATAGAAAACCTAATCCTATTGATATTGCTGGTGGAATCAATCCAATAAGGTATGAATGTTCAAGGTAGTAAAGGTCTATGAATATAGGCAACATCAATATTGCACCTATTCCTACCATAATATATCCAAGATAATGCAGGATGATTTTTATATCCTGTCTTGATAAGTAATTTATCCTCATAATGTCCACCTTTTTAATCAATGGCTTTGGATTAGATTTTTAAAATGAAATTATTATTAATTATTTTTTATAGTTAACTTTTCAACTAAACGAAGTTAATAATTGCATTATTCATTTTAGAAATAATTATTATTTTTAAAAATATATTGAATAATGTTTATAATTATATTCAATCATTATTTAAATTTTTTTATTAGGGATATAATTATCAAATTTTTAATTAATGTACATTTTTATACAACAAAGATTTAAATAGTACATTATACATAATAAAGTATACATTATTTTAAATATATGATTTAAATATTAAGTATTATAAAGGAGATTAAAAGTGTTTTTCCCCAATATTGAAGAGGCAAAAGAAATAGCTAAGGATAAATCCTATAAACGGATTCCAATTAGCTATGAGATATTTTCAGATACAAGAACTTCCATAGAAGTTTTAAGAAGACTTAGGATCTTAAGCAATCATTGCTACATGCTTGAAAGTGTAGAGGATTCTAAAAATTGGGGAAGATACAGTTTCTTAGGATTCAATCCTATTCTTGAAATCACCTGTCAAGACGGCAATCTCTCCATTAAAGGCAAGTCAAGCTTTAGCGATTGTGAAATAGAGGAAAGTGAAGAGAAATGCTTCCACGCTAAAACAGACAATCCTGGAGATTATATCAGACAGATTGTGGAAGAAAACAAGTCTCCAAAACTTGAAGGAATGCCTCCCTTTTCAGGTGGGCTTGTAGGTTACTTCTCATATGACTACATAAAATACAGTGAACCTTCACTTATATTGGATGCACAGAATCAGGATGCCTTCAAGGATGTTGATTTGATGCTTTTCGATAAGGTAATTGCATTTGACAACTATAAGCAAAAGATTGTAGTTATAGTCAATATGGAAATAGATGAAGACCAAAGCCTAATTGAAAGAAACTATGATGATGCATGCAAATCCATTTTGGACATAGTTGAAATCATTAAGGCAGATAATGTTGTAGACTTGCTCGATGATGATTTCAATCATCATCTAACCAATAAAAAGACACTTGAAGCAAGTCAAAGAATGAAGGAAATTGATTCATTTGAAGAAATGAGCAAAATCAGAAATGAAATCACTGCACATTTGCCTATTGAACTCAAATCTGATTTCAGATACCTATTTTCAAAAGATGAATATTGTGATATGGTAATGAAGGCAAAAGATTACATAACTGAAGGGGACATCTTCCAGGTTGTGCTCTCCAATAGGATTGAAGCAGACATTGAAGGAAGTCTTTTTGATGTTTATAGGGTTCTTAGAACTACAAACCCTTCACCTTATATGTTCTATTTCTCAAGTGACGACATCGAGATAGCAGGTGCAAGCCCTGAAACTCTTGTAAAGCTTGTTGACAATCAAGTCTACACTTTTCCTTTAGCTGGAACCAGACCTAGAGGAAAAACAGATGAAGAGGACAGATTATTGGAAGAGGACTTGCTTGCTGATGAAAAGGAATTGGCTGAACATAATATGCTGGTTGATCTTGGAAGAAATGACATAGGAAAAATCAGTGAAATAGGTTCTGTTAAAGTAAACAGGTACATGGATATTGTAAGATTTTCCCATGTAATGCATATAGGTTCAACTGTTGAGGGAATTCTAAGAGAGAATTATGACTACTTATCCACAATCGATTCAATCCTTCCTGCTGGAACATTGTCTGGAGCCCCAAAGATAAGGGCATGTGAGATAATCAATGAGCTTGAGGACAATAAGAGAGGAATCTATGGTGGAGCTATTGGCTACATAGATTTAACTGGCAATTTAGACACTTGCATTGCAATCAGAATTGCATTTGCAAGGGACAAAAAGGTATTCATAAGAGTTGGTGCAGGCATTGTTGCTGATAGTGTTCCTGAAAATGAGTTTGTAGAATGCAATAATAAGGCAAGGGCAGTTATGGATGCTTTAAGAATAACAGATGGAGGGATTGAATGATTTTACTCATAGACAATTACGACAGCTTTTCATATAATCTG
>JAGCLR010000274.1 GCA_017646885.1 Methanobrevibacter sp.
AGGGGTAAGTTTGATAGACTATAAAGAATTTGATGAAATCGTTGTAAATGTTTTAGAAAGGGATATTTCTTCAAATGAAGACCAGAAATTAGCTATTTCATCACCTAAAGATCAATCATTGTTTATTGTTGCAGGACCTGGTTCAGGTAAAACAACAGTAATGGTGCTTAAGATATTGAAGTTTATTTTTGTAGATGACGTTTAACCTAATGAGATACTCGCAACTACTTTTACAAGAAAGGCAGCAAGCGAACTCCTGTCACGTATTCTTAGCTGGGGAGACAAGATAAAATCCAAACTCATTGCCAATTATATGGAAAAGATGTTCAGCGGTGAAATCACTGATGATTCCATAATAAAGGAAATCAATAGGATTGACTTCAATCAGATCAATATTGGAACCATAGACAGCATTGCAGACGAATTATTGCGTATTTATCGTCAAGCAGGAACAAGCCAACCTATTCTAATAGAGGATTTCGTTGCAAATTCCGTTATGATAAACGAATGTCTGCTAAAGGATGACAGATATAAGCATGATTCATTGCAGGAGTATTTAGCAGAGATAACAGGTAAGCAATCCAACACTGAACAAAAGCCAAAAGTAAAGAATCTTACAATGATGGCAAGCATATTGATTGAAATCAAGGAACATATCTACTACAATATGGTAGACATCAATAAGATTTTAACTGATATTCAATCTACAGAAATAGGAAAGCAAATGGCCTTAAACCTAATTTTAGAATATGCTGAAATACTTAAAAGCCAGAATATCTATGATTTTGCAATGCTCGAAACTGAATTTTTAAGAAGATTGAATTCAGATAGCTTGGATGTGTTCTTGAACGATATTAAGATCATTTTAGTGGATGAATATCAGGATACAAACCTATTGCAAGAGAGCATTTACTTTAAAATTGCTGAATCTGCCATTAAAAATGGCGGAAACATCACTGTAGTAGGTGATGATGACCAATCTTTATACAGGTTTAGAGGAGCTAGTGTAGACTTATTCACCAATTTCATTGAAAGAATCGGCAGAATTGGAATTGAAGCAAGAGAAGTTAACCTAAAAACCAATTACAGATCTACTGAAAACATCATTGACTTATGCAATGACTTTGTTGAATTGGATGATGAGTACCAATCTGCTCGTGTTAAGGAAAAGCCAAAGATTGAGGTTCCAAGCTTCAATGAAGATGATTCAAACCAAGTGCCTATCTTAGGCATGTTTAGAAACAATGAACAGCTTCTTGCAACTGATTTGGCCAAATTCATTGATGAATTGAACAGAAATGGAATAGTTAAACGCAAGATTAAAAGGGTTTTAACTAAAGAGGATAATCAGAAATTTAATTCAGACAATAAGACAACCTTGATCAATTATAGGGATAAAGGATTTGAATTGGCAGAAGGTGAAGATGAAATAGTTATTGAACTTGGAGATGAGGGTTCTGCTGAAGATATTGCATTTTTAACTTATTCACCTAAGGAATTAACTGCTACAGGAAGCCGTACATTTGCTTTTGCTTTAAAGAAACAATTGGGAAGGCTAAGGCATCCTATTGATGTGTTTAATCCAAGAGGCCAGGACTTGCAGAATATTGATTGTGTTGCTGTTTTCTGCGGATTGATGCTTGAGTGCATCGACCCTAATTCAAATTATCAGAATACTAACGATAAATTGCCTAATTCTGCAAGCAGAAATATGAAAGTTTGGCGTAGAAAGGCAATTTCATATATGAATGATGTTAATCCAGAGTCACATTCACCTGTTTCATTAGAGAAATTTGTAACCCATTGG
>JAGCLR010000275.1 GCA_017646885.1 Methanobrevibacter sp.
AGGTCTAACAACTTGTTGCATAAGCTCTCAAGCATCAGAAGAAGGAATCGGCAAATATTTCATCAAGTACATGAACTTGAAAAATTATGTAATCGGATTAATCATATGCTTTATAATTGCTGTAGCATTAAATTTAGGTCCTGGAATCCACATAGGACTTTTAGGCATTATCGGAGGGGCATTTGGTGGAGCATTAATAGCATTACTTGCTAAAAAACATCTTAAGATTGCAAATGGAGATGTACTTGGAGCCTCTAATGAATTAGGCAGACTTTTCTCATTAATAGCCATGTTAGTGTTGATATCAATAAATTTCAGCGCTTTAATTTAGATTAAATTAAAATATATTAAAAGATTAAAATTATCAAATTATCTTATTGTAAAGACGTGAAACAATGAATATAAATGTTTTAAGATTAGATCACAGAATAGGAAGAGACACACGTATAACAACCCATGTATGCTTAACTGCAAGAGCTTTTGGTGCAAGTAAAGTATGGTTGGCAGGAGAAGAAGACCATAGCATGATGAAAAGTGTAAGAGATATTGCAGACAGATGGGGCGGTGACTTTGAAATTGAATATAACAATTCATATATGGAAGTTATAATGAACTGGAGAGAAAATGGAGGAAAAATCGTTCATTTAACCATGTATGGTTCACAAGCTCATGAAATTGTAGATGAAGTACGTGAAACTGGTGATGATATCCTAATCATCGTTGGTGGAGCAAAAGTACCTACAAAAGTTTATAAAAATGCTGATTGGAATGTTTCTGTAACAACACAACCTCATTCTGAAGTTGCAGCACTTGCCATTTTCCAACATCTTTTGATGGATGGAAAGGAATTTGATTTGGAATTTGAAAATCCTGTATTTGAAGTAATTCCAACAGCTCATGGAAAAACTGTAAATATCCATGATGAAAATAGAAAAATCAACAAAGAATAAAAAAAATTTCAAAAAAGAAGAATAAATTATTTAACAATAATTTATTTATCTTTTCCACCATAACACCTAAGAAATAAAATCATCCAGACGTTTTAAAGCCTTCATCTTATCATATTTATCTAATTTTGCCTGATAAAGGGCATCCTTTACAGTGGCTATGGAATTGTCATAAACATCCCTATCAACAGGATAAGGAAAACCATCTTTTCCACCATGACTAAAGGAATATTTTACAGGGTCTTTCCAACTTGCAGGCTCACCAAAGACCAAATCAGAGATTAAAGCCAATGCCCTTATTTTTTTAGGACCTATCCCTTGAAGCAAAATCAAGTCTTCATATTTCTCTGGCTGAATTTCCCATGCATTCTTTAAAACTTCAAATTCCTTATCAGACAAATCCATATCCAACACTTGATGATGCTCAGGCAAAGTAAGGGAATTTGTATCATCTATACTGAAATCAGTTAAAAGAAGTTGATTGGAATCTTTTCTTTTGAAATAACTCCTTAAATGATCAGGATTGTCATTGATTAAGTCAACACTGATTTTTTGTGCTTCAACACTATCTTTTGAAGCCATATTCAATGCAGTGTTTTCTTTCTTATCACAGGATATTCCATTATGAGGGTCCTCTAAAAAGCTTGTAACGTTTTCACCCATCCAATGATAACGCCTTGCGTATTTTGTTGCAGTGTTCATTCCCTGCTGCACTACTGCCCAATCCCCTTTTTCAGTGATGAAGAAATTGTGAACATATAAATTATAGCCATCCTGTAAGCATGAGTTGTCTACCTTTGCAGATAATTTGCTTGAATGAATCATATCCTCAACATTAGAGCTTTTTAGATTGAATATTTCTCCAGCCCTTTCAATTCCTTGAGGAGTTTTGCGAGAAGCTGTTCCTTTCCCCCCAGAGATATAGATTCCATGCTTTTCTGGATCAATTGAGGATTTCAATGCACCAAGGGTGGTTGTAGTTGTTCCAGAGGAATGCCAATCAAAACCAATGACACATGAGAATGCTTGGAACCAATAAGGGTCAGATATTCTGTTTAGGAATTCATTAGTTCCATATTCCTCTATTACCACTTCAGAAATTGCACCAGATAATTGAGTCATTCTATCAAATAACCATCTTGGTGTATGGCCTCCATGTAGTGGCAGATTAGTTGTTCCCCTTCGTTGCATCGAATACCCCTAAAAAAGTTCTAATTAATATTATCTAAAAAATAGTATATAAAATTAAAAAGAGCATTTGAAAAATAATAGGAATAAAAATGAAATAAAAA
>JAGCLR010000276.1 GCA_017646885.1 Methanobrevibacter sp.
TTCCTTAGTTGAAGCAGTCTTTTCACGAAGCTGGACAATGGTAGTTCCACCTTTAATGGCTTCTTCAATAATATTTAAGAATTCCTCATCAGTCTTATTCCTACGGTCTGTAACCAAATAAACTGAATAGTCAATATCCTCTTTTTTCATTTAACCAACTTTCCTATTCTAATTAAATGTTGATTCATATGTTGATTTCAAATAAATTAGCTCTTTCCATTAATTCTTCAGCTGTCAATTTATATAAATTGTCAATTAATAATGTTCTGAAACTGCCAGTACCCAAATCATTTTTCCTGACATAATCTGCAGCATTTTCACCTGCAACTGCCATTAATGCGCATGCAGTAATTCCGCCAATCAAAGGATCATTAGCCCCCACATAGGAACCCATAATGGTAGTTAACATACAGCCACTTCCAGTAATGAGAGGCATCATTTCATCACCATTTTCAAGACCAAAGGTGACTTCACCATCTGAAATAATATCAATAGGACCACTTGCAATAACTACAGTATTTAATTCCTTAGCTAATTCTTTTACAATCATTCCATTGATAGCCAAATTTTCTTTAGAAATAACATCACTTGCAGCTACATCCACCCCTTTAGCTACTGAATCATTACTTTCATCAAGATTAATCAATTTGGTGATAGCTTTAATTTCAGACATGTTACCTCTAATTAATGCAAGAGGATAATTTTCAACAATTTCCTTTGTCATGTCATTTCTTAGGGCACTTACACCTGCACCTACCGGATCAAATATGATAGGCTTATTGATTTCCTTAGCTTGATTTGCACTGTTTCTCATCAATTCATTTTGAGCTTTGCTTAATGTACCGATATTGATTACAAGAGCACTTGCAATATTTACTATTTCTCCACCTTCTTCAGCACCATTGGACATGATTGGTGATGCTCCAATAGCTAATGCTGCATTCGCACAATCAGTGACTGTTACAAAATTGGTTATGCAAAAAGTCAAAGGAGAAATTTCCTTTACATTTTTTAAAGCGTTTTGAAATCCATTTAATGCGTTTTTTACATTCTCACTATCAGCAATAATAATTTCATCTGTCATTTTATAACCTTTAAAATCTTAAATTTTTTTCAACATTCTTATCTTTTATCTTTATTTTTATATAAAGTTTTTCATAATTTATCATGATTATTCATTATAAATTATGTGAAATTATTAAAAAACATTTAAAATAACCCTAAAATAAGATAAAAATCATTAAAAATTATTAAGAAAAACAAGGAATTGAATAAAAAATAAGAATAAAATTAGAAAAATTAATAAAAAACAAAGAGAAAGAGAACTAAGAAAAAAAGAAATAGAAAAGAAATAGAAAAAATAGAAAAAGTAAAATAATTTTAGAATTATTTGTTTTCAAATAATTCCTTAGACTCTTCAAGAGCTACAACTGCAGGTAATGGATTACCAGCTAACATATCAATGGAAGCTCCGCCACCACTACTGATATGATCCATCTTATCTCCATAACCTAAATTAACGGTAGCCGCTGCAATATGTCCTCCACCAATAATTGAAAATCCTTTTGAGGATGCAATTGCATTGATGATGTCTTCAGTACCGATAGCAAATTTAGGGTCTTCAAACACACCCGCAGGCCCATTTGCAAAAATGGTTTTTGCCTCTCTTAAAATCTTGGAATATTTGATCAATGATTCTCTGCCAATGTCAAAAATTGAAGCATCAGGAATGTTTTCAATAGTCACATCTGCCCTATCTCCTTGAACACTGACTGCAACATCTGAAGGATAAACGATCTTATCCCCAAACCTTTCAATAAGGTCTCTGCATTTATCCACCATATCCAGATAGCCTCTTGATTCTATGAAGTTCTTGTTGGTGGATTTGATGTCATATCCTGCTGCCCAAATGAATATATTTGCAACAAGCCCTGAAACAAGGACATAATCCGCTGTGCCGTTTTCCAAAACGTTTTCAGTAACTGTAATGGAATCGTCTGCCTTCATTCCACCTAAAGCAAAAACACAAGGATGTTGAACATTCTCTAAAGCATTGCCAATAACAGTCAATTCCTTTTCCATGACTCTTCCTGCTGCGGATGGAACAGTTCTTGTAAACCCGACCAAGGATGTTTGAGACCTGTGTGCTGCAGCGAATGCATCATTTACAAAATAATCAACTAAAGGAGTCAATGTTTTTACAAGCACTGAAGTAGCTTCCTCATCTGCAGAGCGCTTCAATTGTTCCTCTGAAAAGAACCTGACATTTTCCAATAGCAAAATCTGTCCAGGTTCCAAAGCAATTATGGACTCCCTCGCTTTAGATGAAAATATTGAATCAACATACTTCACTTCCAAACCGACTGCTTTAGATAAAACAGTAGCATGTTGCTCTAAAGTAGTGAAGTCATTTTTACCTGGACGGCTTTGATGCGCCATAATAACAGTTTTTGCACCTTTCATAGACAATTCCTTTATGGTTTCAGCATGAAGCTTCATACGGGTATCATCTAAAATAATTCCAGAAATAGGATCAACAGGAGAGTTAATGTCAATCCTAACTAAAACTGTTTTGCCATTTACATCAAAATCATCAATAGTATTAAACTTAGCCATACTTTCACTCAATAGTAATATGAATTTTGAAAATTTAATAGTTAATTATAAAATTTAAATTAAAACTTAAATCTTGCTTACTAAATCCAATAAGGCATCCTTAGGACTTTCTGCCTTAATGATTCCAGAAGCCAATAGAACTCCTTCTGCACCTAATTCAATAGCTGCAGCCATATCATCACCAGTGGAAATACCTGCACCACATAAGACTTGAACATCCTTATTGATAGCCTTTACTTTGGATACACTTCCTTCAACAACTTCAGGGTCTGCCTTTGAAACAGGAATTCCAGTACCAATAAGTTCAGGAGGTTCCACAGCAACATAAGTTGGGGCAAGGGTTGCAGCTGCCATACTTGTTTCAATATTGTTGGTACATACACATGAAATGAGTTCTGCCTCTTTTGTCTTTTTAACAACTTCTGCAATGTCTGCAAGAGTCATTCTGCATTCAGAGTGATTCAATAAAGTCCCATCAATACCGCTTGCTACGAAACTTTCAAACAAATTGCTTCCAGTATGACCTCCAGGAGATACTGCATCAATATGTTGAGAAAGTACAGGAATATTGGTTTCCTCTTTAATTCTATAAATATCAATAGCTTGCGGTACAGCAACCATTGTAATTCCAGATTCTTCACCAGCGCTTTCTAAAGCATTAGCCAAATCCAATGCCTTTTCACCACTGGATTCCAAATAAGTTTTAAAATTTAATATAACAACAGGTGTTTTAAGACTCAAATTAAATCCTCCTTAAAAACTATAATTAAATAACATCTAGCATTTTATGCATTTCAGCATGATAAATAATAAATAGAATAATTAAAAAAATTATTACTATATTAATAAAATATATATTCTTAATTATATTTAAATTATTTTAATCAAGAAAAAAAATCAAAAAGGATTATTATGGCATTCACTAAAGAAGAACAAGCAAAATTGGAATACAGCGGTTACAGATTTGTAGGAGAGCACGGCCATGCAGCTGCAAAAATCTGCCATTGGACTAGAAAAAGCATGGTAAACGAAGGAGTGTGCTATAAAGAGCAATTCTATGGAGTTCAATCACATAGATGTCTCCAAATGTCTCCAGCTGTACCATTCTGTAACCAAAAATGCTCTTTTTGCTGGAGAGACCTAAGTCAAACCAGAATAGAATGGGAAGGGGAATATGATGATCCTAAAACAATTATCGAAGGTGCCATAAAAGCTCAAAACAATCTTTTATGTGGTTTTGGCGGAAATAAAAAGGCAGACAAGAAAAAGCTTGAAGAAAGTAAAAAACCTACAAATGCTGCTATTTCCCTTGCTGGCGAACCAACATTGTACCCAGAAATTGATGAGCTTTTAGCTGAATTCCACAGACAGGATTTCACAACATTTTTAGTGAGCAATGGAATGTACTGGGAAAAACTTGGAAGCCTTGAAAACGAACCAACTCAACTGTATGTTTCCTTGGATGCACCTAACGAGAAAGTGTATAAAGAGCTTTGTAACCCTCAAATAAATGATGCTTGGAACAATTTAAACAAGACACTCGAACTGATGAACAGTTTCAACAGCCGTACAGCTATACGAATTACATCTGTTAAGGGCAAAAACATGATTAATACAGATGAGTATGCAGAACTAATGAATAAGGCAAACCCAAAATTCGTTGAAGTCAAGGCATATATGTTTGTAGGATCTTCCAGAAAAAGATTAAGTCTTGACAATATGCCATCACATCAGGATGTTCGTGATTTTGCACAGGAAATAGCTGATAAAACAGGTAGAGAACTAACAAAAGAGGCTGAAGTTAGTAGAGTTGTTTTATTAGAATAAAAAAAGATAAAAACTATTTTTAAAAAAATTAAATAATTTGAAAAAAGAAAAAAAGTAAAAAAAGTTAAAAAAGTAGAAA
>JAGCLR010000277.1 GCA_017646885.1 Methanobrevibacter sp.
CTGTTGATGTTTTTAGGACAGATTGAACCGCATTTTCCACAGCTAGTACATGCATACATTCCGCTGTCAAGTGCCTCTATAAGCCTGTCATATTCGTCTCTTGGATCGAAATCGAATTTAGAGATGTATCTTAAGTAATAAGGTCCAAGGAAGTCTTCCTTGAAGTGCTTTACAACAGGACAAGTGGATAGGCAAGTATAACATTCAATACAGCTTCTAACCTTTTTGGTGTCCTTGATGTCTTCAGGCTTAAGCTTTTCATGAGAGTGCTCGCTATCGCAGTCGAGGCTCAATTGCAATTCCTTGATTTTCGCATCAGCTGAACTTCTATCTACAACCAAGTCCTTAATAACTGGGAAATCCAATGGTTCGATTAATTTACCGTCTTTAATCTCTGCCTTACATGCAAGTGCACCATTTCCATTGATCTTTACACCGCATGAACCGCATTGGCCAGCTAAACATGAGCTTCTAAAGCTGATGTCTGCATCATATTTTCTGTTTATTGCCTCTAATGCATCAAGCACTTTCATTCCAGGATATTCTTCAATTTCATAAGATTCAATATGAGCTTCCTCATCTGTCTGGCTATTGAATCTTTTAACATAAACGGTTATCATAGCAATCCCTTTTTAAAACTATCAAATAATTATTGTCAATATGATTTTTTTTAAACAAATTTTATATTTTTCCTTAAATTGCATTATTTATTTTTATATAAAATAATAATAAATCACTTTATATATTTCTATTTATTTTATTATAAAGTTTAGTATTTTTTCAATCATCATAATTTTCTCCATTTAATCCTTAGCAATCACTTTAAAATTTTCTTAAAAATGCTATGTATTAAATATGTAAAGAAACTAATATTTTATTATGATAATTTATATGAATTTATAAAATTTATGAAAATTTTAATGAATTTTTAATTATTATCTTATGTTTACAATTATTATGAAATTAGAGATTAGATAGATAATCTCATGTGTGGTGAATTTATATGGCTTTTGATCAATTAGTAACTAGTGAAAAGGGAGATAAACTTTTCTTGCTAGGTAATGAAGCTGCTGTAAGAGGAGCTATTGAAGCTGGGGTATCAGTTGCGGCTACTTATCCTGGAACTCCTTCTTCTGAAATAGGCAATATCTTATCAGTGGTTGCTAAAAAGGCAGAGATGTATTTTGAATTTTCTGCAAATGAAAAGGTGGCTATGGAAGTTGCAGCTACTGCAGCTGCAAGTGGCCTTAGATCATTTACTTTCATGAAGCATGTAGGTTTGAATGTAGCAGCTGATTCATTCATGACTACTGCTTACTCTGGAGTTAAAGGAGGAATGATTGTACTTGTAGCAGATGATCCTTCCTTATTCTCCTCTCAAAACGAACAGGATACAAGAAACTATTCAAGGCTTTCTTCAGTTCCTATTCTTGAACCATCTTCTCCTCAAGAGATAAAGGACATGATGGTTTATGGATTTGAATTGTCTGAACAGTTTGAAATTCCTGTAATACTTAGAACAAGCACTCGTGTGTCTCACATGAGAGGTATTGTGGAATGTGGTGAAATATCCAAACCTAAGTCCACTACCAAAGCAACAGAATCAGAGGAACATTGGTTAAAGGGATACTTCGTCAAGAATCCTAAGCAATTCGTGCCAGTTCCTGCAAATTCACTTTCAATGCATACAAGATTAGCGGAAAAAATGGAAATAATGGAAGAAATAGCAAGTGGAAGTCCAGTGAATGAAGTCTATTCCTTTGAGAATGGAAGCCTTCAAGGAAAATATGGTGTCATTTCCTCTGGCGGTGCATTCAATTACGCTTACGATATCGTTTCCCAGGAAAACTTGGGCATGGACATTCTAAAGATTGCTCTATCCTATCCAACTCCAAAAGACTTGATAC
>JAGCLR010000278.1 GCA_017646885.1 Methanobrevibacter sp.
GGATAAGATTGCACAAAACCTCAACAAGACTGACATTGTTACTAAGATTGGTCCAACCCTTGGATTGATGGGTACTTTAATCCCTATGGGTCCGGGTCTTGCAGCGTTAGGTACCGGTGATGTTACCACACTTGCAAGTGCGATTACAATTGCATTCAATACAACTGTTATCGGTATTGGATCCGGTGCTATTGCATACTTCGCCTCTAAATTGAGACGAAGATGGTTTGGTGAATACCTTGCCAACTTGGATGCATTGATGGATGCGATTTTGGATAATATTGACAAGAGAGATGAGAGACTTAAATAGTCACTGAAGTGATTGAAAATTATACAATATAATTCCAAAAATAATTATTTTTATTAATTGTTTTTAGAAAACAAGCTTTTATATCGTATACAATATATTTAAAAAATTTTACAATAGATTAGAATTCATATGGTTTAGAGATTAGAAATTTCATATATTTTGGTGATTATTATGGCTCGTCGTCGAGGAAAAGGACGTTTTGACAGTGAGGAAGAAGACCCTATGGCAGGAACTGCAAACCTTGTGGATGCAATGTTGGTTATTGCTGTAGGCTTGCTTGTATTCCTGGTGCTTGCTTGGAACATGCAAAGCGTTTTGTTCAATAATGACTTGACTCAGGAACAAAAGGAAAAGGTTATGGAAGCCATGAATCAGGAAGTGACTGAAGTTCAAGAGGGTCAGATATTGAATGAAACTCCAGACACAAGCAATCAAACCGGTCAAGGCTATACTGAGATGGGTAAGGTCTATAAGGATCCATCTACGGGTAAGCTGATTATGGTTCAGAACAAATCTTCATAAGTCAAACTTTTTAAAGTTTGAATAAATTTTTCTTTTTTTCATTCATTTTTTTAAATCTTTTTATAACTTTAAGTAATTAATAATACTTTTTTTTAGTTCATATCAGATTTTTTAGGCATCAAGTATTACTTTTTCAGTTCAAAAAAGCATTTTTGTATTATTTTTTTCAAAAATTATTACTATTTGCCCTTATTTTTCGATTTAAGTAATAAAATAATCTTTAAATAATTATTACTACCATATATTATATGATAATTAATCATAGGGGTTTACATATTGTGTTTTATTGTTTTTGAATTTAGATTCTTATTCTGAACCCTAATGATAATTAATTATTTATTTTTAAGTTATAAGAAGGTCGAATTATGAAAAATCAACACAAATTTTTTATAGTTAGCTTAATTTTCCTATGCTTATTGATATCTTTATCAGCTGTTTCTGCAGATGATTTGGATACTATAGCAGATGGGGAAGTTTCGGGGGATGTTGATGTTGTTACAACAAGCCCTTGGGGCCCGACTTCTGGAGAATTAAGTTATGAAATACCTGAGAATGTAAAAGATGTTGATTATGCTGGTTTGTATGTGAATGTTTATTCAGGTTCAGCCCAACCTACATATGCTGCTGAAAGTAATATTAGCATGACTTCCAATGGTGAAACTGAGCAAATTGCAAGCGAAAGGCTAGTTTCTACTGAGGGAAGTACAGATGGTACAGTTTATACCATAAACGACCATACTACAAAATGCTATTCAGATTATCATATGATTTACAATATTACAGATAAAGTTCAAGGCAAAACCGGTACAATCACTTTTAATGTAAACAATGCTGCAATTGACGGCTACAGCTTTGATGGAAGGATTAAGCTAATCGGTTTAGTGTTTGCATATAATGATGGGGATAGCGATAAAGTCAGCTACTGGGTAAATTCCGGCCAGTCATGGACCAATTCATTAGATAATCCTACTAAAGCAACCTTTGATGTTGGAAATACTGAAAACATAGTCGCTGAAGCCACTATTGACAATGTAGCGCTTTCCAGTATTGATGGTCTTTACAGTTTCAATAATAATGAATTAGATGAAAAAATGAGTTCTGAAACTGGAAGCATGTATAAATACAATAAATTCAATGTCTTGGATAAACTTGTTAATGGAACAAACACTTTAACTTATGCAAGATCCGGTTCATTTAAGAATGTTCTTTCTGTATTAAAGATTAGTTACAATATTCTTTCTGTAAGTCCAAGCTTAAGCACTGAATATACCAGTGGAGGAGGTGCTTGTTATGCAGGTACTAACAACACTTTAAAGCTTAATTTAGCCAATAATGGAAATGTCAATACATTTTATGCTGTTGATTTTTATGTAGACGGTGTTAAAGTAGGCAGTTATGAAATTGAAGTGCCTGTAGGGGGCAGTGATGTTTTATATATGACTGATGATACCATTAGGCCAGTTACTGAAGCTACTGTTAATGGTGCTGATAACGCTAAAGTAAATTACACTGCAATAATTTCAGATAAGGATACTGGTGTTGTTCTCAATGAAACCAGTGTTCTTGTGCCTGTTTTGTATAACGGTAATTTAGGAAAAGATTTAGCTTATCCTGCTGAAAGCATTACATCATTTAACAATATTACTGTAAATGGTGGAGTAATAATTGACACTAAGGAAGCAGCTACCTATCTTGCAGCTGGAAATCTTAGCAAAACTGATATTTGGACTCTTGATTTAGCAGCAGATGCTGATATAATCAATGCTTACCTTTATGTAGCTTACAACTGGGATAAAACCGATGGAAATATTCCTGTGTGGACCACTACTTTCAACAATGCAGCTATTTCACCTGTTGCTTCCTACAGGGATCAAAGCAATCTTGGTACTTATGGAAAATACGGATACGGTCTTATTGTATATGATGTAAGCGATTTAGTTAATAAAAATGGAGACAACACCTTTGTATTGGAAAAAATTTCCGGTATGACTGCTGTTTATCCAAGCACTTTTGTTGTATTCTACAATGTAACAGATTCTGACACAATTACCACTGTTTATATGTACAATGGTGCTGACTTATTGGCTAACAGCAATAATTTGGCAGGCAGAACTGCAGCTGCTAATTCCGTTTTAGACATCAATCTTGTAGATAATCTATTAGAAGCTAAACTCCATGTCTTTGCTGCTAGTGCTCAACCTGGAGAAGGTAATCTAATTGTCAATGGTGTATCATCCGATAATGTTTGGACTGGTACCAGTAACACTACAGATGAGTATGTTCTTGATTTAACTGACTCTATTGCATCATCCAACACTGTTTCCTTTGTAGCTACAGGTTCTACCATCTTAGCTTTACAGCAATTTGTAGTAGTTAAAAATGCTGTTCCTTCAGTAAGCGCTAAAGTTGCTAATGAATATACCAGCGGTGGCGGTGCTTGTTATGCAGGTACCAATAACACATTGCAGGTCAATTTAACCAATGATGGCCTTATTGATGCCACTTATACCGTTGATTTATATGTAAACGTTGAAAAACTCGATAGCACTGAAGTAAGTGTGGCTGTTGGTGAAAAAACTGTTGTATATCTAACTGATGACACCATTAGACCTATTACTGCAGCAACTGTCAATGGTGCTGAAAATGCAGAAAAGGTAAATTACACCGTAGTCATTTCAGATAAATTATCCGGTGCGGTTTTAAGTGAATCCACTCTCACACCTACTGTTTTGTATAATGGTAATTTAGGAAAAGACTTTGCTTATCCTGCTGAGAGTATCACCCCATTCAACAGCATCAGCATCAATGGTGACATAATTATTGACACCAAAGCTGATTCTACTTATCTTGCAGCTGGAAACCTTAGCAAAACTGATGTTTGGACTATTGAATTGCCAGCTGGCGCTACTGTAGTTAACGGATATGTTTATGTTGCTTACAACTGGGATAAAACCGATGGAACCATTCCTGTATGGACAACCACTTTCAACAATGTGGCTATTTCACCTCTTGCTTCCTACAGGGATCAAAGCAATCTCGGTACTTATGGAAAATATGGATACGGTCTTGTTGTATATGATGTAAGTGACTTGATTCAAAATGGCGAAAACACTTTTGTATTGGAAAAGATTTCCGGTATGACTGCTGTTTACCCAAGCACTTTAGTGGTTCTTTATAATGTAAGCGGTTCTGAAGCAATCAAGAATGTTTACATGTTCAATGGTGCTGACTTATTGGCTAACAGCAATAACTTGGCAGGCAGAACTGCAGCAGCAAATTCCGTTTTAGACATTGACTTGCCTATGTTCATAGAAAACGCTAAATTGCATATTTTTGCTGCTAGTGCTCAATCAGGTGAAGGTAATTTAATAGTCAACGGTCAAACATTTACCAATGTCTGGTCTGGATCTAGCAACTCTACAAATGAGTATATTGTTGATTTAACTGATTCCATTGCTTCATCCAATTCAGTTTCCTTTGTTGCTACCGGTTCTACCATCTTAGCTTTACAGCAATTCATTGTAGTCGATTTAGCAACTCCTACAGCAAGTGACTTGCAGAAACTTATTGATGAAACTCCTGCTGATGGAGTATTGAACTTAAGCAATCTTAACTTTGCTGATGTCTCTAATGTAAATATCACTAAAGACATTACCCTCGTTGGTGATAATCTTGTTATAAACACATTAGGAGACGGAAATCCAGTATTCAACATTGCATCTGATGTTGAAAAAGTAAGTATCAGCGGTGTAGAATTTGTTGCTAACAATGGTGATGTGCTTGTAAAAGCTATCGCTAAAAACGGTACTGATGACTTATCCATTGTAAACCCAGCTATTGAGCTTACAAACAATACTGTAACTCCTGCAAATGAAAATGTTGTAACAAAATCCATCACATTCTTTGAACTTGAAGCTGAAAGAGCAGTCCTCGCTCCTTCTAACCCAATCACTATTCAAGACAACAATATAGCAGATGGAGTTAAAACATTTGCCTTTGAAGTTGCAGGATTGAATGATGGGTCTGGAATTGACATTCCTCAAGGAGGATCCATTAACACTAATGGCAGTGCAACAGTCAAGAAAGCTACTGTAATCTCTTCTAAGGACATTACAACCACTACTGTCAACACTAAACTTGATGGTAAGAACGCTGGTAAAAACTTCTCAATTACCTTAAAAGATAGCACTGGTAAAGTTTTAGCTAACAAAGAAGTTATCATTTACTTCAATAACAAGGCTTATAAACGCACTACCGATGCAAAAGGAGTTGCAACCTTAAAAGTAGCTATGGCTAAAAAAGGAACCTACGGTGTTCTTGTTTCATTCCTTGGAGACAAGGATTACGATGCAAGTTACGTTACAGCCAAAGTTAAAGTAAATCCTCAAAAAGTTAAAATTAAGGTCCCTACTAAGAAAATCAAATCCAGTAAGAAGACTAAAGTTTTAACTGCTACCCTTACAAACAGCAAAGGAAAAGCAATTAAAGGCAAAAAACTTACTTTCACTGTAAATGGTAAGAAATACACTGCTAAAACAAATAGTAAAGGTATTGCTAAAGTAAAAGTCAAGTTATCTAAAAAGAAAACTTACAAAGTCACTGTCAAGTTTGCAGGTGACAATACCTACAAAAAGCTTACCAAAAAAGGAAAAGCAGTAATAAAATAGATATATTTTAAAGAATAGTTTTAAGGTACATCCTTAAACTATTCAATTTTATATTTTAGCTATTTTTTTAGAAATTTTAATTTTTATAAAAAATTTTAACCTATTTTCTAGAATATTTTCTTTAAAAAATTATTCGTTTAGCAATTTTTAATTCTATTTTAAAGACTAATTATTACTTTTTTATTAATTTAAGCAAATTAGTAATACTATTTTTCTAAATTATTACTTTTTAATGCTTTATAGCCGATTTAGTAATACCTAATTGGAAATATTTATTTATAATAATTAATTATATCTTTAATATAATAAGCGAATTTTAAATAGATAAATTTATCTTAATTTTTATTCTATTGTAGATTTTCTTATTGGATTTTTGGAGACTCTATATGAAATTTAATAAAAAAATACTTTTTGTTTTAATATTATTGGCTTTGATTCTTCCTCAAGGAGCTTTTGCTCTAAATGAGGGTAATCAAAATGTTAATAGTACTTTAACTGAGGCTAATGGGGATTTAGATCTCTATTCCTGTTCTGTTGATGATGCTATTGACAGCAATGATATGAAAAATGAAAATAATCTTTTAGATTGTCTTGGCAGTGACTGTTTGGATGATGAGTCAAACCTTAATTTAGAGGGTTCCAGTTCATATGCCCTTTCCAATTCTGATTCTCAAAATAGTGATGCTAAGGACATAAAAGGCAATTCATATTTTGTTTCTGAAAATATTGAAGACCAATTAGAAAAAGCTGATTTGAATGGCTTAGGTGAATTGAATTTGCTTAATGAGAAATGTTCTGATACAGATCATGGAAGTATTGATGACGTTTTACAATTTACTGAAAATTCCGAAGATTCATTAAAAGATGAAAATGAATTAAACGTTTTCATTATAAGTGACACTACTGGAAATAATCTTTTTGATAATGTAGCTTGTGAAATCTTAGAAGATTCCAGTTTTTCCAATGTTAAATTCAATATCAGAAGCGGTGACCAGATAAAAAGCATGGATGAAGAGGAGATATATGACTTAATGAACTCTTGTGATGCATTTATTGGCCAATGGGTTAGTTCCAATGTGGATGCGGTGTTAACAAGTTTATTAGGCAAATATCCTGATTTATCAAATAAAAAACTCTTTTTGATTTTAGAGCCTCCTAGTGGGAATGTTAATTCTGAATCAAGTTCAATTGGGCTTGTAAGGAATAACACCATAGATTATCAAAAAATCTTTTCAGGCCTTTCTAATGAAGATTTGGTAAACTATTTCAAGAATACCAAAAGAGGCACTGCTTATGACAGCGTTTATGATTACATTTCAAATAATGCCACTTCATTTGGAGAGATTTTCAATAATCTAGTTTTATATAAGGATATAAATGATAAAAGCAATTTAAAAAATGAATTGTTGTATGTTCTAAACATTTTAGGTCATGATTGTGGTTTTGAGGCTCCGAATTTCACTGGAATTCAATCTTCTGGAATATTCAGAGATAGATGGTACTCTTTGGACGAATATATTTCAACTTTTTTCAATAGTTCCAATAAACGCACTGTAGGTATTTTGGAAAGTACAATGTATATCCAATCACAGCAATTGGATGTTGTAAATGAGATTACAGAATCATTGGAGTCAATGGGCTATAATGTAATACCTATTTATGCTGCTGCAGGAAATGCAGAGCAATTAAATGTTATGGTTCAATATTGGACAAGTGCAGGATCAAACATCAGTGGCTTTTTGGAAAATCCGCTTGATTTTGAAATTTATGTTGATGCAATAGTCTCAATGGTTGCATATGGTGTTGGTGGGGAAAACTTTACCAATGCGACAACTTTCTTTGAAAATGTAAATGTTCCAGTATTTAGAGCTGTCCATTCTGACTATCTTACCAATGCCCAATGGGAATTGAGCCCTACCGGTTTAACAACTACAAAAAGTGACAAATGGTGGCACATTACAATTTCCGAATCTCAAGGAATTTTCGATGCTACTTTTGTAGGTGGAGTTGATTCCTTTATTTCAAATAAAACAGGAGCAATGCTAAAGACCTTTGTTCCAGTAGGGGAAAATATAGAATTATTGGCAAATCGTCTGGACTCATGGGTTGATTTGCAGTATACGCCAAACATTGATAAAATGATTTCAATAATCTATTATAATTACCCTCCAGGAAAACAGAATATTGGAGCAAGTTATTTGGATGCAATTACCAGTGTTTATAACATGCTTTATACATTAAATGATGCAGGATACAATTTGACAGATTTGCCTAACAATGTTTCTGAACTTGAAGATATGATGATTGCTTGTGGTATAAATGTTGCTAATTGGGCTCCCGGCGAAATAGAAAAATTAGCTAACAGATCAGGTGTCACTCTTCTTCCAGTAGAGGAATACAGGCAATGGTTTGATTCATTGGATGATATAGTGAAATTACAGGTTTCAGAAGGGCCTGTTGCTTATATCAGTGAAATCGTTAAAAAATCAGTTTCTTTGAACTATACTGATGAGGTAAATTCCATGCTTGATGACTGGTATGGTCAAATAAAATCCTTGCTTCCTGAAAACCAGACAGCAGTTGCTATAAATTGCCTTGATAAAATAGTAAATTCATTAAAGCTTTATGCAAATACTTCTAGCTACGATTATTATGAGGAATTTTTAGGATATTATGCAGAGTTTAAGGATTTAGGCATTGCAGGATTGAATGGATGGGGTGAAGCTCCAGGGAACATTATGATTGTCAATAGAGAGGGAATTGATTATTTTGTAATTCCTGGATTGACATTTGGCAATGTATTCATTGGGCCTGAACCTCAAAGAGGTTGGGAGGCAGATATAGAGAATCTTTATCACTGTACTGCTGTAGCTCCAACTCACCAATATCTTGCCGCTTATTATTATATGCAAACCAGATACTCCAATGCAATGGTCTTTGTTGGAAGACATGCAACCCATGAATGGTTGCCTGGAAAAGAGGTTCTATTGTCTTACAATGATTATGGCTCTGTAGTTGTTGGAGATGTTCCTCAAGTATACTTCTATATTACTGATGGATTGGCTGAAGCAATACAAGCTAAAAGAAGAGGTTTTGCAGTTTTAATTTCTCATTTGGATTCCCCTAAATCCTTTACACATCTATATGGTAATTTGACAGTTTTAGCAAATCTATTGGAAGAGTATGAAATCAATCACAATAGCATTAACCGTGATATGGACTTAGAGGAGAATCTATCCAATGAAATCAAGAATCTGATAATTGCAAATAACTATCATTTGACCCTTTGCATTAGCCAGGAGGATGTAATGAATGGAGATATCAACCTTTTAATTCCTACATTATATAAGTTTTTAAAGGAGACTCAGGACACCTTATATCCTTTAGGATTGCATGCAATAGGTCAAAAATGGACTGATGACGATTTGGCAAATACAGTTTCAATCATTCTCTCACATGATTTTGAAGTGAATGGTGCAAAAACCAATTTACTTGATCAGTTGTCCCAATATTACTATTCCGCAGATTATGATAGTTTATCTCCTTTGAAAAGGGAGTTTATACTGAATAAATCTGTAATAATTTGTAAAGCATTGATTTATTGGGATATTGAAACAGTCTATGACACAATGAATATCGGAACTGCCGAGTTTTCAGTGTCTTTAAACATAGCTAAAGGGTACATTGATTTATATAACCAATGTATTGGTGATGAACTGAATTCAATGATAGCTGCTTTGAATGGGGAATATATTCATATCAATATTGGTGGAGAAAGTGTCACCGTTCCTCAGGTAATCCCTACTGGGGCAAACATGTTCCAAGACCAATCTTCTGAGCTTCCTACACAGGATGCATGGAATTATGCCAAAACACTCACATTATTAACCTTAGCGGATTTAAATGACACTACCGAGAAGATAATAATGGGTATTTGGTGTGTTGAAACTGCAAGGGATGATGGGGCTTTAGTATCCACTGTTCTTTACTTATTGGGTATGGAACCTGTTTGGCATGACTCTTCAAGTGCAGGCTATGATGAGGAAGGACTTCCTACCGGTAAAAAAGTTGAGGATATGCCTAAGGTCATAGCCTTAGAAAATTTAACCCGTCCTGATGGTTGGGCTAAAAAAAGAATTGATGTCACAGTCATCACCAGCGGATTGTTTAGGGATTTGTACAGTTCACAAGCTCTTTTGATTGACAATGCATTTAGATTGGCTTTAGCTCGCTCATATAGAACTATCCTTAATGATCAAGCTCTTAAGGAAAATGAATATTGGCCTCAAATTGAAGAAGCCCTTAGATCTGTTATGAGAAGCATCAGTTATCAGGATACTTCAAATGAATCATTAGAGGACAATTATGTTGCTAAGCATTGGCTTGAAGACTGTATTTATTACTTAAGTTTAGGTTATAACTCTACAGATGCTGGAGAAAATGCAATTACCCGCATATTTGCACCTCCTAATGGAGATTACGGTGCGGGAATCTCTAAACTTGCATCAATGTCTTGGACATGGAATGAAACAGATGAGCTGTCTGAATTTTACATTGGCAGAATGGGCAATATGTATTCCAAGTATTATTGGGGAGAAACCGATCCGATAGTATTCATGAGAGCCTTATCCAATACAGACCATATTGTAGTGAGCCGTAATACAAACCAGTACGGTGTTTTGGATAATGATGACTTCTTCGATTACTGGGGAGGCCTTTCCATGACTGTAGAATACTTATCCAATAAAACACCTACAATGAATGTATTGATGTATGCCAATAAGGACAATGCATATCTTGCTTCATTTGAGAAGGTTTTCTATAATGAGTTAAATACAAGATATTTAAATCCGGAATGGATTAAAGGAATGATGAATGAAGGTTACAGCGGTTCCAGATACATGTCAAACAAATTTTTATCCAATTTATGGGGTTGGCAAGTAACCAGACCTTCTTCAGTTGCCGAATCTGTTTGGGATGATGTCTATAAAACTTATTATCAGGATAAATATGGTTTAGGTGTAAAAGAATGGTTAAAATCTGGAAATAACGCTTATTCTTTAATTTCCATGAGTGGAACTATGTTGAATTCCGCTTATGAAGGATATTGGAATGCTAACGATGCCACTATAAGGGACATTGCAAATACATGGGCTGAAGCTACAGTTGCTAATGGTGTCGCATGCTGTGACTGCAGCTGCGGTAATGTGGCTATGATGGAATGGGCAATAAAGTATGTGAATGCAGATTTGCTTGCCAAACTCTTGCCTACCTTATACAATGCAACTTTGAATCCTAAATTCTTGATGAATGCTACAGATGTTCCTTCAGATTCTTCCAATATAGATAGTCAAACTTCCAACAGCACTAAGCAATCCAATCAGACTGCTGAAACTGTCCAATCAAACAACAGTTCAAGCACTGAATCTCAAAGTTCTAATGGAAATACCAATATTCCTGGTTCCAGTTCTGGAAGTGTTGGGATTGACTATGAAGGAAAAGCTGATTCAAGCAGTGATTCAAATGCAGGAACTCCTGATGCAGTCGGTGAAGGCAAAGCTATGGAAGTTACTCAACATACAAGCACTCCTGTAGCGCCTAAAGATGTCAGCATGCCTATAGCCATTATCATTTGCATAATATGTTTGGTGATATTAATTGGATTTGGTTATTTCAGAAACAAGGATGAGGATGACTATTATGATGATATGGATGATGATTTCGAATATAAATGATCTTTAATCATTCCAATTCATTAGTTTGACTCGTCTCTTAAAAATAAAATTATTTTTTTATTTTTTTTATTTTTATATTTCCAAGTTCTAAAAACATGAAATAATGATTATTTTTCTTATATTTGATATGAGCAAAATAATGATTATTTAATAGATTTAGATAGAATTTATTGATAATTATACTATGATTGGTGAAAAAATTAAAATGATGTTTTTGTGGTGAGAATATGGATACAATTAGTTTGTTGTGGCAATTTGGAATTTTAGCTGCAGTACTTGTTTTTGGTATAAAATTAGGTTTGGCTGTTGGCTTGGCAAACTTATCAAAAAAGTATTTGGCTACTGTTTGTTTAGGTTATGGTGGCGGAGTGTTGATACTTGCTGAAATTTCCTCACATTATACAAACCAAATTACTGATTTAATTTACACTTATAATTCCCTCTTCTTTATAATCATGGCTGTTATAATGATTTTGGCAGGCATTTTCACTATAAGGGAATGGAAACAATTTGAAAGAAATACTACTGCAGCTACCTGTGCTGCAGTTATTGCGCCTTGCCCATGCTGTTTTGGATCAATTATTGTAAGTATTCTATTGGTGGCTCCGACTGTTGGGCTTGGAGCTGTTGATTTAAGTGTATATGTAGCGTTAGCATTGGTTTTAACCATTGTATTTACTTACTTTGCTTCAAATGTATTTGTTAGATATGTGGATAAGCCTTATCCAATAGTTTTAGGAAACTTCATGTTTTTCTTAGGAATTTATTTCCTATTGTCTGCATTGGTCATTCCTAATATTGCTGCCATAATGAACAAAACAATGGGTTCAATAAGCATTGTTTCAATGGATAGCCTATTAGGTTCCATTTTGGCATTGATCATTTTGATAGCTATTGGCATAGTTTTTACAAGAAAAAGAAATATTTTAAGTTGATTTAGTTATTTGGATTTCATTGCCTGATAATTTGTTATTATTTTAAGTTTAATTATTGGTTTATTTATTGTTTTTATTATTGGTGATTTTAGATGGTAACAGTGATTCCTGGAAGTGATCTTTTAACTTCCGCATTAAATGTTGTTTCTCAAAGTTTACAGATACCTGTAATAATATTTTTGCTAATATTTGCAGTATACTCTGTGATTACTGTAGGAGGCCTTATTTCTGAGTATAGTTCTCGAAAGAAAGTACCGGTTAAGTTAATCAAGGATTTAATATTTTCAATTTCCCGTACAAAGGAGATCAGTGAAATTGAAGGAATTATTAAAAATGCTCAAATTCCTAAAAATCAAAAAAGGGTTTTAGTAAATATTGCAAGGTCAGGGGAGCTAAAAAAAGATTCTAGAGAAGCATTGGCAGAAAAACTTATTGAAAACGAAGAGGATATCATTGAAAAGAATCTTCAAAAGACAGACATTATTACTAAAATCGGACCTACTCTCGGTTTGATGGGTACATTGATTCCTATGGGGCCTGGACTTGCTGCTTTAGGTAGTGGAGATGTAACAACCTTATCAAATGCTATCATTGTAGCTTTTGATACTACTGTTGTAGGTATTGGCGCTGGGGCTGTTGCATATTTCGTTTCAAAGGTCAGAAGACGATGGTATGAACAATACCTCTCAAACTTGGATGCTCTTTCAAAAGCGGTATTGGATAGATTGAATGAATGATATTTTTATTGGGGATTGATTTTATGGCACGTCATAAAAAGAGCAGGCGATTGAATAATGCTGAAGAAGAGGACCCGATGTCCGGTGCAGCTAACCTTGTAGATGCAATGCTGGTAATTGCAGTTGGCTTGCTTGTATTCCTTGTCATTTCATGGAATATGCAAAGCATTGTCTTTAATGATGACATTACTCAAGAGCAAAAGCAAAAGATGATGCAGGATATGAAGCAGGTCACTGAGTTGGATCAAGGTCAGGAATTGAATGAGACTCCAGACATCAGCAATAGCTCAGGGAAAGGATATACTGAGATGGGTAAGGTTTATAGAGATTCATCTACGGGTAAGTTGATAATGGTTGAGGACTAATTTTCTTTTTATTTTTTAAATTTTTTTTATTTTTTATTCTATTTTTTCTCATTTTTTTTTAATTTTAATAGCTATTTTTTTATTTTTTATTCTATTTTTTCTCATTTTTTTTAATTTTAATTATTTATACTAGAAAATATAAATTATTGTTAATGGTAAGCCGAAGACAGTTGCTGGTTTTATAACTAGGGAAACTCCGCACATCATATAGACTGTAAAGTTGAAAGACTTATGCTGAGAAGTATGACTCTGGAGCAGAAACGACACGGCCTTTGATGGATGACAATGATGCTTGACTGATGGACATTAAAGGAATCGGTGAAACGGCCAATCTACAGGATGCAAGA
>JAGCLR010000279.1 GCA_017646885.1 Methanobrevibacter sp.
TACTTTATCGTAATTAATTTCAGGGAAGATTAATTGTTCTTTAACACCTAATGTATAATTTCCACGACCATCAAAAGAATCTTTTGATAATCCTCTAAAGTCACGTACACGTGGTAAAGAGATTGAAACTAATTTATCAAAGAATTCATACATTCTTTCTCCACGTAATGTAACTTTACATCCGATTGCTACGCCTTCACGTAATTTAAATGCTGCAATTGATTTTTTAGCTCTAGTAATGATTGGTTTTTGACCAGTGATTTGAGCTAAATCTTCTACAGCTGCATCTAAAGCTTTTGAATTGCTCATAGCATCTCCAACACCCATGTTAATTACAATCTTATCAAGTTTTGGAGCTTGCATAACAGATGTGTAATTAAATTTTTTCATTAACTCAGGTTTAACTTCGTTTAAATATTTTTCATATACACGATTCATGAGTGCCTCCTATTTATCTAAAACAGTTCCAGATTTTTTAGCATATCTAACTTTTTTGTCGCCTTCAACTTTGTATCCAACTCTTGTTGGTTGGTTAGTTTGAGGATCAACTAACATTACTTTACATGCTAAAATTGGAGCTTCTTTCTTAATGATTCCACCGTCTTGGTTAGCTTGAGAAGGTCTTGTATGACGAGATACGATATTAACACCTTCAACAACTACTTTACCAGTTTTTGGTAAAACTTTTAAAACAGTTCCTTGTTTGTTTTTATAACTTCCGCTGATTACTACAACGGTATCGCCTTTTTTAAGATACATCTTTGCTTCCTCCTAACTAAAGAACTTCAGGAGCTAAAGAGATGATCTTCATAAAATCTTTATCACGAAGTTCACGAGCTACAGGTCCAAAAATACGAGTTCCTCTAGGTGTTTTATCTTCTTTAATAATAACAGCTGCGTTATCATCGAATTTGATATAAGATCCATCAGCTCTTCTTAAGCCGCTTTTTGTTCTTACGATTACTGCTTTTACTACATCGCCTTTTTTAACTGTTCCACCAGGAGTAGCACTCTTAACAGTGGCAACAATTATATCGCCGATATTTGCATATCTACGTCTAGTTCCACCTAAAACTTTAATAGTTAAGATTTCTCTAGCACCTGAATTGTCTGCAATATTTAATCTAGATTCTTGTTGTATCACGATTAATTACCTCCTATAGAATAACCGCTTTTTCAACAATTTCAACTAAACGGAATCTCTTAGTTTTTGATAATGGTCTTGTTTCCATTACTTTAACAGTATCTCCAACTTTAGCTGCATTGTTTTCATCATGCGCAGTTAATTTTTTTGTATAAATTACACGTTTTCCATATAATGGATGTTTACGATATGTTACGATTTCAACTTTGATAGTTTTATCTTCTTTTGCAGAAGAAACTTTACCAACATATACTTTACGATTATTTCTTTCCATGATTGCCTCCTATTTAAGAGCATTAGCACGTTCAGTAAGAATAGTCTTCATACGAGCGATTTGCTTTTTATTCTTTTTGATTTGTGCAGTATTTTCTAACTTACCAACTGCTGCTTGGAAACGTAAATTAAATAATTCTTGTTTCAACTCTTCAATATTTTTTTCAATAGTGGCAATATCCATTTCTCTGATTTTTTCAGATTCTGATTTTTTCACTACTTTAACTTCTTTTTTAGTTCTAGCCATGATTATTCACCACTATTTCCTTTCATAATAAATTTTGTTGGGATAGGTAATTTATGAGCAGCTAATCTTAAAGCTTCACGAGCGATTTCTTCACTTACTCCACCTATTTCAAACATGATAGTTCCACGTTTTACAACAGCAACATATCCTTCTGGGCTACCTTTCCCACCACCCATACGCACTGCTAATGGTTTTTTAGTTTGTGGTAAATGTGGGAAAATTCTAATCCATACTTGCCCGATACGTTTCATATAACGAGTCATAGCAATACGAGCTGCTTCGATTTGAGATTGAGTAATCCATGTTCCTTCCATAGCTACTAATCCGAATTCACCAAAGTTTAATTCTTTTGCCCCTTTTGCTTTACCTTCGTAGCTAACTCTATGTGGTCTACGATATTTTGTTCTTTTAGGCATTAACATAATTATTTAGCCTCCTTTTTTGCAGGTAA
>JAGCLR010000030.1 GCA_017646885.1 Methanobrevibacter sp.
GCTTTTAGAGCAAGGGACTTTTGTGCAAAAGATTCCTTCTTTTCCTGGATTGGAATTAGGTGCAGATGAATGGAAATCCCCTATGGCAGAAACTTCCAGATCCTTTGCCTTTTTCAAAATAACATTAGTTACGGTATGAGGCAAATGGGCAGACCTGTTTAAATCTACACCATCAAGATATCTGGAATTTTCCATAGTGCTCTTTGGAGATGCAAAGGGTATGGCATAAACAGTACCATCTAACTTTCCGTTCAAGTCCAAATCATAAATGTATTCAATTAGATTCAAGGCAGCGATTTGAGGAGCCAATTCATTACCATGAACTCCTGCAACAAGCATGACTTTAGGAGAACCGTCTCCAATCCTAATCATAGGAGTGCCTTTAATGGCCTGATTTAAAATGAATTTAGAATTATCGGATAATCTAATGCAGTTGAAAATATTCCTATTGGCAGATATGAATCCTCCACTTTCAGAAGAAATTATCTCCAATTCTAAATTGTTTCTATTTAAATCATTCATCAAATCGCCTTTTTAAAAAAAGTATATTATTCTTAAAATGAGTATTCTAAAAATAAGTTTCTAAATCAATAATTATTTTATTTTTTATTTTATTTAAACTTAAAAACTATATATTATAAAAAACAAAAGTTAAAGTATAATTTAAACATAGATTATACTACAAACTTAAATTATAATGAATTACATATTAATTATGAAATTTAAAAATTAAAATTAATTAATTTACTAAATAAAAAAGTGATAATATGGAAAAAGTCGTTCTTGCATTCAGTGGAGGATTAGACACCACTGTATGTGTTAAATTATTGGAAGAGGAATATAATTATGAAGTAGTGACTGCATGTGTTGATGTTGGTCAACCACCTGAAGACTTGCAGAAATCTCAAAATTCTGCAGATAAGATCAATACTGGAAAACACTACATCATTGATGCTAAAGATGAATTTGCAAATGAATATATTGCAAGAGGAATTAAAGCAAATGCAGAATATGAAGGTTACCCATTAAGCACTGCACTTGCAAGACCTTTAATTGCAATGAAAATCATTGAAATTGCAGAAAAAGAAGGTGCAACTGCAATTGCACACGGATGTACCGGTAAAGGAAATGACCAATTCAGATTTGAAGCAATCATCAGATCCATGTCTGACTTTAAGATCATCGCTCCAATTAGAGAAATGAACTTGACAAGAACTGAAGAAGTGGCATATGTAAAAGAGCATGGCCTTGATTTAGCATATGATAAAATCTACAGTATCGATGAAAACCTCTGGGGAAGAGCTATTGAAGGAGATGTGCTCGAAGACCCTGCAAACGAACCTCCGGAAGACATTTATGAATGGACTAAATCTGCAGATGACGCTAAAGACACTCCTACCAAAGTAACTATTGAATTTGAAGAAGGTGTTCCAATAGCTATTGATGGAGAAATGATGGGACTTGTAGACTTAATCACCAAAGCAAATGAAATTGCTGGAGAAAATGGTGTAGGAAGAGTAGACATCATCGAAAACAGAATGATTGGTCTTAAAAGCAGAGAAATTTATGAAGTTCCAGGTGCTAAATTATTGATTGCTGCTCATAGAGCATTAGAACCATTAGTTTTAACTGTAGATGAGTTAAGATTTGCAGAATACATGAGCACATTATATGCAGACCTTGTATATGAAGCGTTATGGCAAGAGCCTTTAAGAGAAGATATAGACCAAGCTATAGACCATATGCAAAGAAGAGTTAGCGGAAAAGTTGTCATGAAATTGTTCAAAGGTTCAATGCAAGCAGTAAGCAGAGAATCACCTTTCAGCTTACACAGCGTAGAGCAAATCACCTTTGAAGACAAGGAAACTGACCAAAGAGAAGTTGAAGGTATGATCAAGTACCACGGTCTTCAAGCTGCTAACTATCAAAAATTAAACAGATAAAATAGATAATAATTTATCTATTTTTATTTCTTTTTTTTCAACTTTTTTAAAACTTAATCTATAAAAGTATTAATTTTTATTTATAAACAAAATGAGGCTATTTTTTCAAATATTTAAAAAAAATTTAATAAATCAATAGAATAATGAATTATTTATAAGTTATTTGAGATTTATTAAAAAATTGAAAATCGGCGAATATGCAAAAACTTTATAAATATGAAAAAATAAATAGTAATCCGAGAATAATATGTACTCAATTACATATCACCCCCTTTACATATGTTTTTTTTAAAAATTAAACCTTTGCATATTATTCTCACTTTTTATTAAACTATTTTTCGTTATTTTTAAATTTAAAGGACAATATGCTATTTTTTTATCTGATTTTTTATCTAATTTTTAAAAAAAATTATTGTAAAAAGAGTTATTTTTTCAAATTGAATTCTAAAGATTGGCCAACCAATTCAATATTGTCAAGAGTATTTTCAGTCTTGTAAACAAGAATTTCTACCCCTTCATCATATGCCTTATTCAAGGCTTGTGAAAATTTAGGATCATTTTCCCAATTAGGCCTAAATCCATTTCCATTAGGATGTTCAATCAGGAAAAATACAACTGCCCTGATTCCTTGTTTTTTAAGTGAAATAAGCTCTTCCAAGTGCTTTCTACCTCTGTCAGTAGGTGCATCCGGAAACTGTGCAAGCCCATCTTTAATCAAGGTGACTGACTTTACTTCAACATATGTTTCATCTATTGGATTATTGTCATTGTCTAAATTAGCTAAATAAATGTCAATTCTAGAATTTCCAATGGTCTTTTCAGATTCTACAATATCATATCCAGATAATTCCTTGACCTTTCCCTTCAAGATAGCATCAATGACAATCTTGCTGGCCTGCTGGGAATACATTGCAACAAGGGCACCATTGTTTTCAATCAAATGAAGAGAATAC
>JAGCLR010000280.1 GCA_017646885.1 Methanobrevibacter sp.
ATTCTTTGGTTTTTATCTTATCGGATGCAATGGATACTGCATTCACATTGGAGGAGATTACAGGAATATTGTGCTCTTTCTCTATTTCCTCCTTCATGAGAGCTACACTCATCAATGGAGGGTCAATTCCCAAAAGGGGAACGATTGCATCAACTTCCTCTTCAATAGCTATTTCCATTGGCTTATCCATTCCTCTTGGAACGATATAATATTTAGTAGGCAAATCCAAATTAGGAGCTTCCTCGTTTGATTCGGTTATTATGCTTTCCACTCCCAATTCATCAACATGATAAGCTACATCATCGTATAATCTTGATCCAATAAACAACACTTTCATAAAATCACATTAGAATTCCTTAATCTATTAATATATTTAAAATCACATTAAATAAAATTTACTAAAAAAGAAAAGATTTTTAATAGAATTCATTAAAAAAAGAAAGAGAAAGAGAGCATTTTTCAGGAAATTAAACATTAATTGCTAAAATCTTTTCAAAAAGCAATTTGACAAGCATGTCTGATGACTCTTTAACATTATCAGACAATTCAAATGACAAGTCCATGATTTCCGGTTCAATTCCAATGAAGAGAATCTTATACTCCTTTTCCAACTGCAAATATTTGATGAGATATGCTAATGACATTGAGTGTGTTGAAATGCTGATATCGGCAATATTGTCCTTATTTACAATGTTTATCTCACCTGCTTGCCTTTTCATCAAACTTGCATCTATCAGTATTATATGAGATGGGTCAATTTTCCGAATAAGTCCTGTAAAGTTTTCAGGAACAGATCCACCATTGATTAAAAATGTTTTATTCATCCTTTCAATCAATGACTCATTTACATCAACATTCAGTTCGTTTATGTACGAATCAAGACCCTCAACTAGAGGTGTATTTCCAGTGTTAATGTCAATTACATTATCAAAAAACTCAAATTCATTATCTTGAGTTTCAAGTTCATTTTTATTGATTTCTCGATTTATATCATTTAAATCTGAATTATTCAAGATATAATCTTTTAAAATAGATAATTGATTGATTATATATGGTCCTAAACCATCATCTCCACGAATATCATTTCCTATACCTAAAATAAGAAGACTATCGCAGTTTTCTAAAAACAAATCAATATCTGAACTTATTTTATCCAAATTATTTAACATTTTATCACTAGAAAATACATTTGAAAAACTTGAAAATTTTTACACTTGAAATGCAACTAAAAAAGTGTACATTCAGCATAATTCATATCTGTTGAACATCATATAGATTAATTAAAAAATATTGAATATTCACTTAATCCTTTTGATTAATTTCTAAAATTTCAGTCCTGATGCTTTCAACTCCACCACCCATGACATATTCCAATCTTAATCTAAGGGCATCACCGCATTTTACTTCCACCTCTTCAATTGGAATCAGCATGGCAGGGTTTAGCATTGGGGTAGGTCCACAGATTATATTATCATTCATTTTGGTAAAACTTGTTATCTTAATACCATTAATCTTTAATTTATCTTCTTCAATATTAAAATTTTCTTTAAAATTGAATTTTTCATCCCTTTCTTCATTTAAATTCTCTTCAAAGCCAATTTCATCTAACTCTTCCCTACCAGAGATTTTCAATTCCATTTCTGCAGAGAAATTGCAATCGATTTCATTCATGAAGTCAAATTCGCTATAAACAACAGATTCACCTAAAGAAACATAGATTG
>JAGCLR010000281.1 GCA_017646885.1 Methanobrevibacter sp.
GCATTGCTACTCATAGGATATGGTGTATTCCTATCCGGTTTTACTGGTGGTGCTGTAGCTGGTGGAGGTATTGTGATTTATGTATTAAGCAGAAAGGCAAGAGGATTGCCTATTGTTGTTCTTGATGGTGTTGGAGCAATATCCGGTATCTCTTGGTGCTTATGGATTATTGGTTTCCTATTATTCTTCTTGATGCCGCAATACTGGTTACTCAGCTTGTTCCTTGCAGCACTTGGATTGCTCTTGAAAGTGGCTTCCAAGATTGGATTGATTGGAATCCTTATGAGAGAGGAATACGGAAGAAAATAATCAATTATCAGAATTTTTATACTTATAAATTATTATAAAATGAACTTAAAATTTAACTAAATCAAAAAGGAGACTTTAAATGCTTATAGAGAGTTTAGGCGGAGACTTGATGGGTACAATTCCTTTAGGGGATATTGTTCTTTACTTAAATCCACTCCACATATTCTTGTTTGTAACTATACTTGTATTTACAGCATTGATAGCCATGAGCCGAACTGAAACTCAAGTGGAAGCAATGTTTGGTTCTCTTGATGAAAATAAGGTTGCAGTTGGCAAAAAGGAATTCAAGCATAGAAGATTCTTGGCTATTATCTGTGGTATAGCAACAGCAGGAGCTATGATTACTGGAGACTTGTTTAACTTTACCCTATTCATGGCTTTAATCGGTATTGTTAACATTGGTATTGTTTCTGCTGTAAAGCAGGTAGAGGTCTTGAATTCCGCTTACCAATACGGTTTGATTGCAATGATGTGCGGTTTGCCACTCTTTGGTGGAGCAGCTATGATTCTAGCAGCTACCGGTACCTTAAGCTTAATTGAGCTCGCTTCAATCCCTGCAAGTCCAATGATGATATTCGGTGCACTTGTAATGCTGATTGGAGTTTGCGGAGAAAGCGGTATAGCACCATTCTTTGCAAGTAAGGCAGAAATGTTCAGAACTCCTGGATCTCCATTCATATTGATTATCCACTTAAGTTCATTGTTTATCATTGTAAGATTCGTTGAAATCTTATTAACCATATTATAGAATCAATTATTAAAAAAATCATGTTTATTAATTTATTATTAAAATAGAAGGTCGATAAAATGAATAAAATGAAAATAGCTAGTTATATTATCTTGATTGCGTCAGTATTAGCTATCCTTTACGCTTTAATCTTTAATCCAGCTGATTGGATAGTATATGCAATAGCTATTGTTTGTATACCATTTTTAGTACTTTCATTTGGACTTCTTACAATGTCCAAACCAATAAAAGAGGAAGAGGAGGAAAGAAGAGAAGAGCCTTTCACAGGTTACTAGTAGAATCTCTTTGCAGATATCATGAATTTAATGGCTCAAATTTTAATCAATGTAATAATCGCTTTCCTTGCCGGTAGTCTTTTATTAGGTTTCCATAGAAAGGTTATGGCAAGAGTCCAATTGAGGCCAGGACCTCCTATTATACAGTACTTATTGCATTCATTGAAATTTTTCTTTAAGGAAACTTCATTTCCAAAGACTGCTGCAATGCCGTTTTATGTAGGCATTACAGTTATTTTAGCAGCTGTTTGGGTTACTGCAGTTATTGTAGGGCCAGTGGCTCAAGGTTCCTTAATGATCATATTCGGTGTTTATGCAATCCATAAGATTGTAGAGCATAATGCAGGATCCTCATCCGGTTCCCCATATGGTAAGTTAAGCTGTGTAAGGGCTGTTTTCTCAGCAGCTGGCGAATTGCCACTCTTTGCAGTAATTGCAATCATCTTCCTATTGACTGGAACTATGGATATCAGTGGAATCATTGAGTATCAAGCTGTTAACGGTCCTTTGGTATTGCAATTGCCTCTTGCAGCAATTATGTTCTTCACATTGATTGTTACAAAATCTCCATATTCTCCTTTCGGAATCACAAAAGGAAAGGAAATCATATCTGGATTTGAGACTGAACACTTTGGTATGCTTAGAGGATACATAATGTTTTCAGAATCAATCGCATGGTACATTCTATTATGGTTATTCTTAACAATATTCTTTGGACCAATTTCCGTTGTTGGATACGTTATTGGAATGATTGTAATCTGTATTATAACTGGATTTATCAATGCTACAACTCCTATGTTAAATCCAAACCATTCTGTAATGGCTCAAATATCAATTGCAGTTATCTGTACTGTTGGTTCAATTATTATGATTATTATTTAGATGAAAAATTAAGAAATTAAAAAGTATAATTATTTAAAATTATTAAAATTAATTAAAAATTAATA
>JAGCLR010000282.1 GCA_017646885.1 Methanobrevibacter sp.
AAATTAATAAAGAAAACTTTTTTTGATAATAAGGATAAAGTAATTGTAGATAAAACAAAAAAGGTTGAAGAAGAAAAATCATTATTCTAAATTTTTGTTATATTTGTATTGTAATTTTAATTTTTTAATTGAATATAAAAATGGAAGAAAAAGTAATTAATTTGGTCGATGAGACCGTAAAGAGAATCAATGATCTTGCACAGGCAAGAATTGATGTTGAAAACAAGAAGAATGAACTTAATGTACATGAGCGAGATTTGTCGTCTATCGCAAATGTTCTCGGTGTAGATTCAAAGGATTATCTTGTAAAGAAGAATCTTATTGATTTGACCGCAGATGCTCTAAAGGAGAGCGAGAGCAATGTTGAGAGACTTTCGTTTAAGAAGTCAGAACTTAAACCTGTCCTTGATGCGGTTGTAGAGGAGTTCCAGAACGCACTCAAGGCGGAGCAGGAGACAGAGTATGAGATTCGTCTCGGTGAAAATGATGTGCGAGGATATCCTATGGGTAGACGAGCATTTGCACAGTTGATGACCATTCTTAAGGAGCGTGTTAGATGGAATGCAAAGACGGTCGCTCAACTTATGGTTCTTGTTAATAATATGGAGCAGAATGAGGCACATGTGAAGTCAAAGTCGTTTGATAATGTGATTAAACTTCGTTCATCGAATGTGTTGGTTCTTTATCGTTTTATTATGGAGGATATGGAAGGTAGAGGTTATAATACCGCAAAGGATTTCTTGACATTGTGGGCAAATAGTGGTGAGTCAATCACAAATGCAGTTCGTGAGGTACATAAGTCACATGAGTCGACACGAGAGTTGGGAACAAAACTTAATCTCATCGAAGATGAGTTCGATAGGAGTTTTGATGACCTCCCATTTGATGAGGAGTCGGTAGTATCAACTAAAGATGAGGTTGCTCCAGAAGCATAATAGTAAATAATTAATAAGATGTTTAACCAGAGCCGCTTTGCGGCGGCTCATAAAAAATATAATATACAATATGAGTATTAGAACTCAAACAATTGAGATTTATAATGACGCTAACCCTTTGGATGTAAAGACAGTTACCGTTCCTGTTAGAAAGGGTCAAAAAATTTATTGCCACGATCCTTATGTGATCGATATGATGAAAATGTATGATAAGTATTGTGGTGATGATATTATGGATGGTATTATGTCATACGAAGGTGGTAGTTTCCGCGATGTTCGTGTTGGTGTTGTATCTTCTTTCAGTACAGAGAAGGAGACTGCAACAATTGAACTTTCTGCAAAACACTCTGTTTCGGTTGACTATAATTCAAAAACCGAAGACCTTGAATTGGGCAAGAAGATTGATGTTGTCGTGTCTAAATCAAAGGGTAAGATTACGGGTGATGCTACATCAAAGACCGCACAGTTGGAGCGAGTAAAGCAAGAACTTATTCGTCAGGTGGATTCGCCTTCTTATGCTTATGCTGGTGTAATCAAAGATATTATCTTCAATGCTGCTAATGCATTTAATGGATTTGTCGTTGAGGTGTCTGGTGTTAAGTGCTTTATGCCTGGTAGCGAGTCAGATGTTGTACCTCTCAATGACTACAACGAACTTGTTGGTCAAACACGATATGTTATGCCAATCGCAGCATCGAAGGAGTCTATCGTTGTTTCACACAAGGAGTATTTGAATACATTGAAATCAAAGGTTCTCGATAGCCTTATTGAAACTAATTCAACAGATCTTGTTGAGGGCGTTGTTTCGTCAGTTAAGAAGTTTGGTGTATTCATTATCATTGGTAAGTGTGTTCCTACATTGCTGTCAGTTTCTGAAATGGATGAGGAGACCGAGACCAAGTTCAAGAACGGTGAGATTAAGGTCGATGACACTATCAAGTTCTATGTTGAGAGTGTTAAGGATGATAGAGTTACTATCACACAGACTGCTTGTAAGTCGCTTGGATGGGATAAGTTGAAGGAGGCTGTTGATAACGATAAGAACTACAGCATTCGCGGAACTATTAAGAACATTTTTGAAAATGGTGCCGTTGTTGTTGCTAATGAGTTTAACAATATCACATTCTTCCTTTCAAGTAAGGTTCTTAACCTTGAAGCACTATCTGTAGGAAGTGAGGTTATTCTTCCAGTTGAGAATATCGATCCTGTTAAGAAGACAGTGAGACTTAAGATAAATGAGGAAGAGTAATATATGGTAAATTGATTGGTGGGTGGTCTATAGACCACCCATTTTTCATAAATATAATATATATTCTTTTTTGTTATGAATAATGTAAAACATTTTGATGAATTCATTACGGAGATGAAGTCGGATAGAGATATTGTAAAGGATTTAGCGAGACACCTTTCTTTCGATAGAGATGTTGTAAAGTATCTTAATACATCTAGAGCAAAGCGTAAAATTGGTTGGAGAGAGTTGCTTGCAGATAAATTGCATGGAAAGAATTTGGATTATATTAACTATATTACAAAAAATATGGTTGCCGATTATAATCCACAAATTGTAGGTCCTATAAACTTTAAGGATACAGAAGGCGACTTCGATGTTGAAAATGAAAAGGATGCAGCGGATGATGATGAAAAGACGCCACTTGAAAGAAAAATTGATAAACTTGAAGATAAGATTAATACAATAGAAGATATTCTTGAGATTGAACCAGGTTTTCCTGAAGCAATTGAAATCACCAAAAAAGAGCTAGATTTAACACCACTTGAGGACAAAATTGGTGATGAAAATAAAGATATAGATGAGGAAGAATAAAAATGAATAATTATAATCAAAAATACAATAAAGATGATGTCTTCATTAGAAATATGATAGTATCTCTTCTTGCGGAAATGAGCAAGAAGATATATTATTATAATCGTGAAGATGATGGTTCTGTTACTAAAATAACTGTTCCATGTTTATATTCTATAACTGGTGCCGAGAGATTTCTTCGAGATGAATTTTATTATGATGCTTTGGAGGAAGGTAAAGCGATTGGTGATTATGAAAGGGTGCCAAGATGTGTAGTTAGTCTTTCAGGAATCAATGTAAATACCGCAGAGCAGACAAGTAAATACAATCGCACAAGAATAGTTAGAGAAAGCAATGGTGTTTTAAGAACATGTTTATTGAATGTTGAATGGGTACCTGTATCATTATCTTTCATTTGTAAAATCATTTGTTCTAATAATATCGAACTATTCAAAATAACTGAATGTATAATAAGTAAAATATACAAAAATCCTAATTATTTTAAGGTGGATTTTGGAATGTTTAATGTTGATGGTTGTCTTTCTGTTCCTGCTGATTATTCACACAATATACCTACTGAATTTGGTTTCAGTGATAAGAAAGAATTTTCAATGGAGTTCAATGTTGAAATGAAATCATTTATTCCTGCTTTTGAACATGGATTGTTGATGTGTGAAATTGATGAAATGTTGAGTAAATTACCTGCTGGTGAAAATGGTTTAGTTCAATATAGACCTAATGAAAACGGCGAGTTAGAAATGAGAGTTGGTGGGGTATTTGAAATATTTAGATTATCTGGATATATGCATACAATAGGTGAACCTACTGTATTATCAAATACACACGATGCACCTATGTATGCGAGAAATGAAAAGGAATTAAAAGAAAAGGATATAAAAGAAGACCTTGTATTAAGAAAAGAAATAGATTTTCAAAATAATGATTAAAAAATTTGCGGAATTTGTAGAAGAGAGTTATGGCAACAGAACACCTAACGAAATTGCCGAAATTGATGATTTAGCGGTTAAATATTTTGGAGCCACTAAAAATTTCAAGTTGGGTGGATATATTATGCGAGATGGAACAGTTTTGGATTTTTCTGAAAGCAATCAAGGTTCTGACGGTTTAGATAGATATGCTGATCATAGATATATTGAACGCATCACATTTGATTACGAAACAGACGAAAAAATAAGTGATGTTGAAGATACAGATATATGGGAGTTTATTGATTTGGGAAATATAAGAATTAATTATCCAAATGGATTTGATTTATCACAACCTATGACACCTAAACAGGAAAAGGTAGTTCGTCGATATATTCAAGAATGTGCTCGCATAAGTAGAAATGGATTCTATATTACAATTTTCAAAGAAGGCAGGGCAATAGAACATTTTGATTATGATAAAATTTATGTAGATATGATTATGAGAGACTTGGACAATTATTTTAATAATGTTTCAGAAAAATAATCACATAAATATTGTATGTTAAATTAATTAAACGAAAGAATATGTTGAGTTTACAAAATATATTGAATACCGAAGGAAGAGAGTTTCTTGAGAATCTTTTGAATAAAGAAGTTATTGTTACTGAAAAGTTGAATGCTGCAACACTATCTATGCAGAAAAAACAAACTTCCGAAATGGATTTGAATAGAAACCTCACTTTTTATAAGGGAACAGGTGTAAATAAAAAGGAGATTACTATTGCAGATAGAGTTATGACCACATTTTATTTGTCTGGTATGACTTATTTGAGTAATTTGAGCAAATTGATTATAGATAGAATTCCCGCAAATTGGACATTTGTATTTAAATATTTTCCTAATCATCAACCAAGTTTTATAAACTATTCTGTTTTGCCTAAAAATAATCTTGTGTTATGTTGTATAATTACATCTGGTGGAACAAAAATAGACGATTGTGAAGATTTAAAATCTTGGGCGGAGATGTTTGATGTCCCATATCAAGAACCTATATTTAAAGGTTATCTTTCAGAATATCAAAAAGAGAAATTGCGAGATTATGTAGAAGATGGTTCTAACAACAAAGAATCTTTCGCAAGATTTATTATAACTTTATTGAACCCATCTCTAAAAGGTTCGTTATATCAGAATGATGGATTCGAATCTCCAATTGACGGATTTGTGTTTAAATTCATTTCTGACGATGGTGTGACTAAGCCGATGACTGCAAAACTCATCGATCCATTTATGTCAGCACTCATTTCTAAAAATAAATCAAAGAAAGGATATAACGATAACACCGATGTGTTGCTATCGGATTTCACAATATTCATGTCTAATCAAGACATGGATTCTATTGTCTTGACCAAAAAAGATGATGGAGAAAGATATCTTGAATTATTTTATAGACTTTTTAATAGATATATAAAGTATAAGAAATCTCAACTTGAAGATTTCGATGTTGATACTAATGACATTGTAAAGGAGAGTATAGATGTTGATTTTGGCGTTGATATTGATAAGATATCTAATGAAACGACTAAGAAATTATTAAAGGACAATCCCGAATTTAAATCTATTTTTAAGACTTTATTGGGAAGTTTTAAGTCTAAAAAGGATGATAATTATAAAAGTATTGTTATGTCACCTGGTGTCGTTAGATTGTTTAATGATATTGTTGATAAAATTAATTCTAAAACTTCATCTTGCGAAGAAACCGATAATCTTTCATTTGCATCTTATTTGAATACTATTCATAAAAATGATATTCAAAACTTGGATGTAAACAATGCTCCAGATAATGTAGAAAAACCTCAACCAATACCAGATGCTTTAACACAACAAAAGAATATAGAAGCATTGGCTTTATCATTCTCTGACTTTCAAAAGAAAAGTGAAAAGGAGGAAAAGAAAGAAGAAGATGGTATTAAATCTATTGAAGATATGATTAAGTCTTTGAAAGGAGAAATTAAAGATTTGACAAAAGAAGTTTCTGATTTGAAGAAAGACCAAAAAGAAGTGAAGAAAAATGTCGAAGATGTTGATGATGCAACAAAAGATATCGCAAAAGATGTAGAAAATATAGATAGCGGATCAGAGTCAGAATCCGACGAAGATAAGAAAAATGACTCGAAAAAAGAAGAAAAGTCTGAAACTTCTGATAAAGACGAAGAAAAAAAATCGGATGAAGAGGATGAGAATACCGACAGCGAGGAATCTACCGACGATGAAACTAATGAGGACGATGCTACCGAAGAGGAGCCAGATGATAAAAAAGAATCTAATGACGATGGTGGAGATGATGCGGAAAATGATATTTTTGCAGGACTTTAGTTTCATAAATATAATATATAAATTTTAATCTAAAATGGATAACATGAATACAAATATGCTTAATTTGATAGCAAGTTTTAAAAAGACTGGTCAATCAAATGAGGTTATTAAGCAATCATTGTGGCAGATGGGTATGATTCCAGAAGTAATTGATTCACATTTGGAGTATTTTGATAAACATTCTTCTGCGATTAATAAAGAGAACAATATAGTAAAAGAAAATAAAGATATGAAATTAACTTTGGAAAAATTGCACACAAGTGCAGATAAGGTAATTGCTACTCTTGAATCTATGAAAAATGATAGAACATTTGGTTATTCTGCAAATACTGCAAAAATGATTATTGAAAATTGTTTGAAGCAGTTGATGATTAACAAGGATGACGAAATGGTTCTTCAGGAAAAGATCAAGATGGGATATAAAATTGACGACACTTTGGTTAATCCAGTTGTGAAGTATACTGTCGCAGAAGGAATGCACGCTGCTTTAGTTGAATTCGATTGGTTGCAGCCTGTATCTGATTTAAGAACAATTATTGCCGAATCATTTGTAGGTGATAAGTGGAGTTATGTTGCTGCTAAATTCGCAAATTCGCTTGCAGGCAAAACAGACAATCTTGCATATGAAAACCTTTATGAGAGTCTTGTTGATGTTCTTATTGATGAGGAAAATGTAAGACTTGCTCTTAAGGAGGTTCTTTTGGAGAATGTTTGGAATAAAGGTGCTAAAGAAATTCTCGGTGCCATTGTTGCAGAAGAGAAAGCGGAACAGGGTAAAGTTGATGAGAGAATTTATGAGAATTCTAACTGTTCTATTAGAAAGAATATTTCACCTTGTATCATTGATGGTGAGAATAAAGTATTCTGCTTACACGGAAAGAACTATATCTATAATGGTAAGTCTGTAATGGAGGCTGCTGTTTCAGATCGCAGATATATCAATGTATTGGAAGGTCTTGCATTGCTTAACTATGATGCAGATAAAGATAGATTGGTTTACTATGGTAAGAAAGATATGATGCTTGAATATAACTGCGGAACAGATAAACTTTCAATGACAGGTATTGAGGATCTTTCTGAAAAGTCTCTTCTTGATATTCACGAGTCATTAAGAACTTCTGGTATGTTTGATAGAGAGAACATTGCTGATTGTGAGAAACTTGTTAAGTTCTATGAAAGTAAAGATCTTCTTAGAGATATGGATATTGTTACTACAATCCAGAATAACAAGATTGCAGGTTTGTTTGTAAGCGCAATCAATGTAACTGAAGGTATCTATGTAAATAAAGTAAATCTTCCTTTCGGCATTAATGAAATGACATTCTGCAAGACTGCAAAGGACGCTTGTAAGGAAATTAAAGACTTTATGAAATATGATGCAACTACAATCTTTGAGGCAAAACTTAAGGAAGAGGGCGATAAGGCTGCTATTATAGAATCAAAGAGAAATGAAATCAAGGATACGCTTGCTTTCTTATCTGAAAAAAGAGCACAACTTGTTGCCGCTATTCAGGAGACAGATAATAATGAACAGTTAAAGTCTGCCCGTGCACTTGTTGAAAGCGAAATTCGCAAGTTTGAAAAGATGTTGCAGGAATCTTATCTTGAGTCACCTGCTTGCCCAGAGGTATTGAAATATGATCGCGAGGAGATGATTAAGAATGGATATACTGAAGTTACTATCGCAACACCTGTTGAGGGAGTTGAAAAAGACGAGAAAGTTCTCGTTAGTGCAACTGAATATGGTCAACTTGATGACGATGCGTTGATTACAGTTTTTAAATCAGATGGTAAGAATATTATGATTCCTAAAATGAATTTGAAAGTTGAGATTTAATAAAAACAAACACAATACATATATGTGTAGAAAGTGGAGAATGATTAGTCATTTTCCACTTTTGTTATATTTAATGTATATAAATAAAAATATACAATGACATATAATATTGTAAGATGGGAAGAACAAAAGGTAGTGGTAAAAAGAAAAACTATTTAGATAATGAAGAATTAAAAGCAGAAATGCTCAACTGTAAAGAGAGTAAAATAGTATCCGATAAACTTGCGAGGATGTTTCAACTAATAGTGGATAATGTTGCAAGAAGTTTTTATTGGGCAAATCCAGACGACGGCGAAGATTGTAAAGCAAATGCTGTGTATGAACTATGTAAGAATTTTTGGAAGTATGAACCAGAAAACGGAAACGCATTTGCATTTTGCTCGCAGATAGCATATTTTGGAATTGCTGGAACATGGCGAATATTAAAACCTAAAAAATATGATGGTACAATTTCTCTAACTTGTTTTGATGTGAATAATAACAATTTTGATATGTATAATATTTAATCTCATAAATACTATTATATAAATAAAGGCATATATTATGATTAAGAAATTTGAAGAATTTGTCAATGAAATGTATTCTCCAACTTCTTTTAAAAGAGGCGTATTTGATTTTATTGATTATTTGGAAAGTGTGGGTATGACAGATGATAATATTCGTGCAGAAATATATGATATTGCAATGAATAATCGTAATTTTTATTATACACCAGAAGAAACAGAAAATATCTTGAAGAGATTACCAGGATGCGACTCTATTGAAGGTATTATCGATGCAGTTAAGACCGTATTTTTTGGAACAGATGAAGACTTTAAAAATTGGTGTGGTGATGCAAAATGTCCTGTTGTTAGAGGAGTTAATGGTAAGTTACTAACAGGTGTTGTTTTTTATAGTGAAACTTTGAATGCATACGCCGCTGATTTAAACGATTTTGAAGAAACCTTGTATGAGATGGCTGCCGAAAAGGGTATTGTCGACGACGACCAAACAGATTGGGTGGATAACTATTGGGATAATACTGACGATGGTTATGAAGTCGATTTGGATAAAGAATTTGGTTGGAGAGAAGAATAATAATTATTTTTTATAGTTAAACTGATAGCAACCGCTGTCAGTTTTTTTTTTCATAAATATAATATATACAAATACAAAAATATAATATGATTAAGAAATTTGAAAATTTCGTAAATGAGGGTTTCCTCGATAATGTTTTAGCAGGTATAGATGCTGGTATTAGTGGATATAAAGCAAATAGACGAGCAGAACAAGCAGCAGAGGCTGAATTGGAAGATATAATGAGAGGAGAGTCTAAAGTAAATGTAGAAACACAGATGAGTGTTCTATTGAACCGTCTTTTGATGAGAGTTGTTACATTGGCTAGGAATTTCGAAAATGATGGAAAGCATAATACAGAAGGATATATTTCTCAAAAACTCGATAGCATGGAGGAAATAATGAAAAAATTGAGAAAGTTGTCTAAATCAATTGAATTAGATTGGGACTGGGATACAAAATTGGAAAATTAAACATAAGTTCAAGTTTTAATAAATGAACCTATTGAAAAATTTGTTTTTATACATTAAAATATATTAAACAATTTTAACCTGATAGCGATTGCTGTCAGGTTTTTTTCATAAATAATTTATATACTTAATTTTCAATTGATTATGGCTAAACAAACGAAAGATAGTGCTTATTGGACTTCTAAACGAGTTGATGCTTGGATGAAAGATTATGCTAATGGACATATCCGAAAGGATAATCCTTGGGCGGATGGTATGATAGGAATTAGAAAACCTGACTTGCTTTTTGAATATACATCAGAAGAAATTCAAGAGGTTACTAAATGTGCCCAAGATATTATATATTTCGCTAATAACTACTGCTATTGTATGCAAGGCGGTAAAGGTTATCAACCTTTGACATTGAGAGACTATCAAGAAGATATGTTAAGAAACTATTCAAAAAATAGGTTCAACATAACCCTTAGTGCACGACAATCTGGTAAAACAGTTACTGCTGCGGTATTCTTGATACATAGTGCTATTTTTAATTATGATAAAAATATCGGTATTGCTGCAAACAAGCAAGCGACAGCAATTGAAATTGTTGATAAGATTAAAGAAATTATGGAC
>JAGCLR010000031.1 GCA_017646885.1 Methanobrevibacter sp.
AGGAGAAAACCGATGAACTTACCAAAGTAGTTCAAGACATCGGTGCAAGAATCTACCAAGAAGCTGCAGCAGCTCAACAAGCAGCACAAGATGCAGCTGGAGCAGCAGGTGCTGACCCTAACGCAGGTGCAGGACCAAAAGACGATGATGACGGCACTATAGATGCTGAATTCGAAGAGAAAAAATAGATTTGAATGATTTTAGATTAAAATAATAATTTTAATCTAATCATTTTTTTATTTTCATATTTTAGTAACCTCTCAAAATAGAAAAAATAAATTGAATTCTTTTAGACATTCCTCCTTGATTTTTCTTAGCCACTTACAACCTTTTAATGTCTAAAGAATTCTTTTTATTTACCAATTATTAATAATATTGAAAATAAGAGAAAGAGTCAAAAATTCAATATAAATTAAATTAAGTTTAAATATTAAAATTAACTAATAATTAATTTAGTAACTTATCATTAGTTAAAATTTAATTAAATTATTTATTTTTGAAAAAATTATGATTAGGTAATTTAATTAAATTTTAATTAATAGTGCAATACTATTTTTAAAAATTATATGAATCATTGAAGAAATCATGAATTATTAAATAAGCAATTATCAATTAATGTTTATAGGTGACGAAATGGCAGAGAAGCGTGACTATTATGAAGTTCTCGGAGTGGACAAAACCGCTGATGAGAAAGAGATCAAAAAGGCTTACCGTAAATTAGCTAGAAAATACCATCCTGACGTTGTGGAAGAGGATAAGAAAGAGGAAGCCACTGAAAAATTCAAGGAGATCAGTGAAGCTTACGCTGTTTTATCTGATGAAGAGAAAAGATCCAGATATGATCAATTCGGTCATGCAGGTATGGAAGGCTTCTCTAACGAAGACATCTTCAGAAATGTAAACTTCGAAGACATCTTCCAAGGATTTGGAGGAGGCGGAATAGAAGACATTTTCGATCTCTTCGGATTTGGAACCGGCAGATCAAGAACAAGCAGGTCCGGTCCAAGGAGAGGCAGTGACATTTACACTGAAGTCGAAATCACCTTAGAAGAAGCAGCAAATGGTGCTGATAAGGAAGTCACTGTAAGACACGATGTATTCTGCCCAGTCTGTGACGGTTCAAAGGCCGAACCTGGAAGCGAAGTTGAAACCTGTCCTGTCTGTGGCGGTACCGGTCAAAGAAAACAAATCAGACAAAGCCTATTTGGACAAGTGATGAATGTTGTGCAATGTGGCGAATGTAACGGTACCGGTAAAATCATCAAGGAGCCATGTCACAATTGTAAAGGTAGAGGAACCGTTAAGGAAAGCAAAACCCTCAACATCAAGATTCCTGCAGGTGTTGAAAGTGGAAACCGTTTAAGAGTCTCTGGCGAAGGTAATGTTGGAGATGTAGGCGGTGGAAACGGAGACCTTTATGTAGAAATCTACATCAAAAGACATGAATACTTTGAAAGGGATGGGGCAAACCTCTACTATGAAAAGCAAATCAGTTTCGTCCAAGCAAGTTTAGGTGACACTGTAGACATTCCAACAATCAATGGAGAAGTGGAGCTAAAGATACCGCCTGGAACCCAAAGCGGAACCACATTCAGATTAAGGGACCAAGGTATGCCTTACATGAGACGTGCAGGTAAAGGTAATCTTTATGTAAACATTACCGTTGTTGTTCCTCAAAAACTCTCCAAGGAACAGAAAAAGCTATTGATCCAATTTGGAGAAATCAGTGGAGACGAAATAAAAGTCTACAAAAAGGGACTCTTTGACAAGGTCAAGGATGCCATCAATAACTAAAAAGTTTAACTAATCAATAGATGTTTGATTCAAACATCTAATTTTCTTATTTTTTTAAATTTTAATTTTTCGAATTTTATCAATTTTCTATTTTATGTTTTCTATTTTTATTCTAATTTAGTATCTTATTTTCCAACCTATTTTTTATAAAATTTTACTAAAATTAAAAATTTTTATATTTATGTATAGATACTCTTAATTTAAAATATATAATTGAAAAAATAATTCAATTAAATGAGAGTTATATATGATTAAAATATAGTTTACTTAACAAACCATGATTTTAAATGTATCTTAAATCAATTAAGTTGAATGAAAATTTTTAGCAAAAAATCATCATGTCAAAATTGAAGATATTCATCCAAAATCATGTCAAATATTAATAATTATAAAAAACAAATAGAGTATAGTAAAAATTTAATAGGCAAGATTATGATGTACAGTATAAAAATGCGATGCTCAAAGGGAGGCCCTCATGAAGAAGGGGGAAAACACATCTCTGGAGCAGAACGTATTTTAAGAGAAGATGAAATCGAAGATGAATTGATCAATGTTTACAGAAGGGCAATCACTCATGAAAGGGGAAAACCGGACTTCATAAACCTCAAGATAGAGAAAATAGATGAAGATGAAATCATCTATAAAAAAAGGCTAAACATTAAAGAGCATCATGTAGAATCCAAAGAGGAAGGATTGGATCTTGCTAAGAAACTATTAATCAGCAATGCAATAAGCGAAGAATCTGCAGAAAAAACTATCCAAAGTTTACAAGACCTTGAAGAAAGCATGCATGGAGCTATGCTTATCGATAAAGACACAGGTAAGAGAATAGACGACAAAGGAATTAAGGGAGTAAGAGTCACTGGAATAGCTAGTGCAGATATTGCAGAATATCAAGAATCATTGAAGAAGGATGGAAGGGAAGGCCTACATCTTGAAGAGGCATTGATTCTTGCATCCAAAATAGCAAGCTGCAAAGGAATAGTAGCTGAATTATGCTGGTCAGATGATCCGAGTTATGTAATAGGATATGTAGGAACAAAGGACAATTATGAACGTATCCCTATACTAAAGGAAGAAGGAAATCCTATTGGAGGAAGAGCTTTCTTTGTTGATACCAATCAATTGAATGATAATTACACTTTAGATGATTTAATAGATTACCTTGAAAAACAGGTTGTTTTAATCGAATAGATTAAAAATTGATTAAAAATAGATTAAAAATAGATTAAAAATTTTGATATTAATTTATTGATGATATTATGAATCCAAATCTTGAAAGCCAATTAAATGAAGAGTTAGAGGAACTCAAAAACAATGATTTAGAGAGAACAGTAGATGACTTAAGGTTTATCAATTCTACAAAGGCCATTGATAGTGAAGGAAAAGAGTTTATTGTTTTTGGAACCAATAACTACCTTGGCTTAACACATCATCCAGATGTGATTAAAGCAGCCCAAGAAGCAAGCATATATGGAACAGGTTCAACCGGTTCAAGACTGACAACTGGAGCTTCTTTTGAGGCTAGAGAACTTGAAAACAATATCTCAGAGTTTAAAAACGTTGAATCCACACTTATTTTTAATACAGGATATATGACTAATTTAGGAGTGATTTATGCTCTTACAAAAGAAAATGATGTCATTTTCTCTGATCAATTAAATCATGCAAGCATTATAGATGGAACAAGAATCTCTAAAGCTAAAGTAAAAGTTTACAAACACAAAGATACAGAAGATTTGGAAAGATTAATCCAAATTGAATTGGAAGAGTCTACAAAAAATAATGAAGAAAAAAATAATAATTCTAATTTTTTCATAGTTAGTGATGGAGTATTCAGCATGGATGGAGACATTGCTCCACTCCCAGAACTTGTGGAAATAGCTGACAACTACAACTGCACACTTATAATTGATGAAGCCCATGCAACTGGAGTCATCGGTAAAAACGGAAAGGGCACCGTCGAATACTATAAGGACAAAACTGGAATTGACCTAACTGACTCTGTTGATTTGCAAATAGGAACCTTAAGCAAGGCACTTGCATCAGAGGGGGGATTTGTTTGTGGAAAGCAAGTCTACATAGATTATCTTATAAACAAATCAAGACCATTCATATTTTCTACAGCACTTTCACCATCTACAATAGCTAGCGCTAATACTGCCTTAAACCTACTTAAAGAAAACAGCAAAGAGTATCTGGACAATCTAAACATAAATACAAGAATTATGAGAAAACTCCTTGTAGACGGAGGATTGAATGTAATTGATGGAGAAACACCAATCATTCCAATAATCATAGGCCCTGCAGACCTGGCAAATAGATTCTCTAATCAACTAAAAGAAGAAGGAATATTGGTTTCAGCAATCAGACCGCCATCAGTGCCTAAAGATATGAGCAGATTAAGATTGACAATAATGGCTAGCCATACCAAAGAAGAAATAGAATTCACTGCAAAAGCAATTATAAAAATTTGGAAAAATATTAAAAAAGGAAATGAGTAAAAAGATGACATCAAACCAGCTACAACTTAAAAAAAAATAAAATAAAAAAGATAAAAAGAGGACATCAAATCATCTACAACTTAAAAAAAATAGAATATCATTCATTCTGATTTGATAAGGCAAGTGCTATCCTTTTTCCAATAGCAGTTATTACATGTTTTGCAATCTGATTCACCATACCCATTCTCTTTCCATTCGCTCAATAGGGATTGGTTCCTCACAAATGGCCTGTGCATTGAGAAAAATTCAATATTTGTTCTGTTCATTAAATCATTCATAGACTTCATATTGGATAATCCTCCACCTAAGACAACAGGGATTGAAACCTCACTTGCAACCTTATCTGTAAAATCCACCAACATGTTTTCATTTGACAATGCTTTCCTAAAGTATTGTGGGGAAAGGAACTTGGTAATCTGCAAACTATCTGCACCATTTTCAGCAAGTATCCTGCAGATCTCAAGTGAATCCTCAGGATCCTTATACAAATTCACACGACAGTGAACATGCAAATCAGTTGTATCCTTAATGAATTTGATTATCTCCAATACCATTCTGACTCTATTATATGTATTTCCACCATAATTGTCTTCCCTTTGATTTTCAAATGGATCCATAACCCTTGATAGGAAATAGTTATTGCCAATATTCAATTGTATTCCATCAAATCCTGCAAATGCAATTTTTTTAGCAGCTACAAGGTAATCCGCTTGAATTTTTCTTATATCCTCAATAGTCAAATCATTGACTTCCATCATCTGCTTTCCATTGACATTACAGTTGATGAAGCCAATCTGTGCAAAAATAGGGATATCATGCTCATGGACCATTTCAGTCAATTCCTTGAATTCCTTGATGAAGTAAGGATAATTGATGTAATCTGAATAATCGCTAAACCTATCATGAGAATATAATGAAATCAATTCAGTGATAATCAGACCCACATTGTTTTTTGCTAAATTTTCATATCTATTAAAGATATCTTGAGAAAGGCCATGTGTACCTTCATTTTGTGATTCCCATAATCCAGTTCTAATAATCCTGCTTTTAAGATTAAATCTGCCAAATTTTGTATTATCGAATATGTCTTTCATGCATTTAGTTTATTTTAAATACTATAAAAAAGGGAGAGTAACTCAACAATTACCATAATATAATTTCTAAAAAGGGACAAGAATTTAATAGCCATCCACCTATTTTAAAAAAATCAATAATGGTAACAGGTACTTGTTTTTGTTCTATAACAGTTATTGCACATTTTACATCTTGATGTGCCTTCACCGTCAATTTTCCATTTTTCTAAGAAGTCTTCTTCAGCAACAAAAGGCCTATACATAGATAGAAAATCAATATCTGTCTTATTTAATGTTTCATTCATATGTTCCATGCTATTGAATCCTCCACCTAAAATAACCGGAACATTAGTGCTCTCAATCAAATTTTGACTAAATTCAATCAATTCATCTTCATCTGAAACATCTTTTGTGAAATACAATGGAGATAAAGGCTTTGTCACTTGAATGCTATCCACTCCAACCTTTTCAAGAAGTTTACAAATTTCAATGCTCTCTTTTGCATCAATTCCACCTTTCCTTCCATCAAAAGCATTTACTTTACAGCTTATATGAAAACTTAAGTTATTTTTCATGACTTTAATCAATTCCAATACAAGTCTCATACGATTAAATGTATTGCCCCCATAATCATCTGACCTTTGATTAAAATATGGATTAATGAATTTAGACAAGAAGAAGTTATTACCTAATGCCAATTGAATCCCATCAAAACCTGCCAACTTAAGCTTTTGACTTGCTATGATTATGTCTTGCTGAATCTGACGAATATCTTCCAAAGTCACATCATTAACACCAATATCCAAATCGATACCCCTATCATATTTTATGAACTCAATCTGGCCTAAAATAGGAACATCATGACTATGGCTAATCTCTGCTAGTCTTTTAGCATCAATCATAAAAGAAGGACGACCACTTTTAATTGAATACTCTGAAAATTTATCCTTAGGGTATAATGATATTAATTCAGTGATAATCAATCCGACACCACTTTTAGCAATATTTTCATATTTTTCATAAAGTTCACCCATTGTCTGGGTTTGCCAAAGACCTGTCCTTATAACTCGACTGTTAAGTTCCAAGTCTCCCAATCTACAATTATCAAATATGTCTTTCATAAAATTAGTTTATTGAAAAGAATATAAAAAGAGAGCAGTAATTATAGAATTACTATAAAAAAACAGATTATTTAAAAAAATATAAAAAGAAAACAACAATTATAGAATTATTATAAGGATGAAATCTTGATATATGGATAATTGGGAATATAAATGAAAAAAGAATTAAAAAGACAACTATTCAAGTTCAAAAGCGTTTTTATACTCTTTTAAAATGCTTTCAATTTGAGAATCATCATATCCAACAAGATTCAATTCATTGAAATAATAAGAAGTAATTTCATATAGTATCCTATTGGTTTTTTTGCCTTTTTCAGTTAATGAATATTCTGTTTTTAATTTAGGGCCATCATCAATAACTGTTTTTATAATCAAATCGTTTTCTTCCATATATTTTAAGGTTTCGGCCAATATATGATTACTGATTGTAGGATTAGCTTTTTTAAATTCAGAAAAATGTTTCATGCCTCTAAAAATATTAGATAAAATACAAAAAATCCATTTTCTATTAAAAAAATCCAAAGTAGATCCAATAGGGCAAATATTATTTTCAATCATATTATCAAAACAAAATTTAATTTTCAATGAGTATTTTTAAAATAGTAACTTTAAAATTACTAATTCGTTTATTAATTAAATATTGTATATATACATTTATATAATTTTTCAAGAGGCGATAAAATGAAAATCACATACTGGAGCGATTTCGCTTGTCCATACTGTTACATTGGGAATACAAGATTAAAAAAAACCATTAAGGATTTAGGATTAGAAAATGAAGTGGAATTTGATACTCGTGCTTTTGAATTAGACCAAAACGCGCCTAAAGATGTTGAATCCACAACTGTTGAAAGATTTGCAGTTAAATATGGATTATCATTAAATGATGCGGAAAAAGAAGTGAGCAATATTTCCAGATTAGGCATTGAAGAAGGAATAGACTTTAAATATTCAAGCACATTATATACAAATACTCGTGATGCACATAGGTTGATGAAATTTGCACAAAGCAAAGGAGACGCAAATCTTGTTGAAAAATTAGGCAATTCATTATTTGATGCATATTTTACTAAAAATTTGAAATTAGCTGATAAAGATGTGCTATTAAACATCTGCGATGAAATAGGATTAAATAGAGAGGAAAGTGAAGAAGTCTTAAACACAGACCTTTATAATAAGGAAGTTGAAAAAGATGAAGAAATAGCATTGATGGGCGGCATACATGCAGTACCATTCTATTTATTAGATGAAAAGTATTCTATCCCTGGTGCATTATCCTATGAAGATTTTAAAAAAGTTTTGAAACAGATAAGTGATGAAAATAAAGAAAATGCAATTAAAGAAAATGAAAAGAAAAAAGATGGAAATAAAGATGTTGATAGCTGTAAAGATGGAGTTTGCAGGATTTAAGATAAAAATAAGGTGAATTGAATGAAATTAAAATGGTTAGGGCATTCTGCATTTGAATTGATAAGAAATGATGGGCTGAACATTTTAGTCGACCCATTCATTCAAGGAAATCCAAGCTGCCCGATTTCAATTAATGAATTGAATCCGGACATCATATGCATTACACATGCACATGGAGACCATTTCGGGGATGCAATTGAAATAGCTAGAAACACAAACGCATTGGTTATCTCAAATTATGAAATATCCCAATATTTGCAAAAAAGGGGAATTCGCTCATTAGGAATTAATTATGGCAGCGAAATTTCCATAGATCATATGAGCATTAGAATGCTTGATGCAAGGCATACATCCTCTTACGACTTTGAAGGGGATATTAAATATGCTGGAAATCCTGGAAGTTTCCTATTTGACTTCAAAAATGACATTAAGATTTTTCATGCAGGGGACACTGGATTATTCTCTGATTTAAAATTTGTAGTTGGGGAAATATATAAACCTGATATTGCATTGCTGCCAATAGGAAACCTATTTACAATGGACCCAAAAGAAGCTTCAATAGCTGCAAAATGGATTAATCCAAAAATAGTGATTCCTATGCATTACAATACATTTCCTTCAATTAAACAGGACGGAAATTACTTTATGCAATTGGTTAAAAATGAAAACCCAAACTGCAAAACATTAATTTTAAAACCTCTTGAAACTTATGAAACTAAGTAAAAAAAGAGAGTATTAAAAGAGATATTAAAAAAAGAAATGGAATTCCAATTAGCATTTAAACTATTTTGATCAAGGTTCTATGGACTAAATCCAAGACTTGTAATGGTATGCCGAGAGTAACCCACATTCTGTTTTATACAGCATTCATCTTAGCGAACTACTCTGCTTCCCTTAGAGGTCATCAGCATATTTGTTCTTGCATCCTGTAGATTGGCCGTTTCACCGATTCCTTTAATGTCCATCAGTCAAGCATCATTGTCATCCATCAAAGGCCGTGTCGTTTCTGCTCCAGAGTCATACTTCTCAGCATAAGTCTTTCAACTTTACAGTCTATA
>JAGCLR010000283.1 GCA_017646885.1 Methanobrevibacter sp.
ATCAGTTATGGTGGTATCGATAACCTTACCGTACCTTCCGTAACTTCTGTATTATACTTCCTTGTTGCAACAATGCTTTAATGTTATCACTTATTGTGATAACTTTTCTTATTTTTTTTAATTATTTTTCTAATTGTTTTTTAATTATCTTTTATATATTTTTTATATATTTTTTATACTATTTTTTAATTATTTTAATATTGTTTTTTATAGATTCTTTGCACTATTTCTATCCAAATTCCATTTTTGTTTCTATTCATTAAAATGATATTTTGATTTTCATGATTTTTTATACTTAAATAACTTAAATTTATTTTTAGTTAAATCACTTTATTTTATATCTTAGTTGATATCAATCATTATTTTAAAATAAGAGTAATTTTAAATCCATTTTTACTTATTCAAATTGTTTTAAGCTAATGATTTAATTTTTAATAAATTTTAAATTAAAATAACTTTTTGTTAATAAAATCGAAACCTTTATATATGATGAAGTGCAAGTATTATTTAGTTACAAAAACTAACTAAAAGATTTACATTAATAATTGTTGATAAATTTTTAATAAATTCTTTTAATTCTTCATTTGGTCGCTTAAATCAAGTAATTTTGATTGAAACGATTGATTAAATGAATTATTTGAATTTAAATTGAATTAATTCTTTCAATTGTTTATTAATGATTTATTTGTATTTATTTGGTTATTTAAATAAATTGATGGTCTTTAAATCTTTAGTTTAATTTTAATGTATTTGTTGAAGTTTTTAAAATTTCATTTGTTTGTATTTGACTGATCGATTCATTGGAATGATTGATTAAATTCGAGCATTAAATAAATGATTTTAAAATTAATTCGAGTATTGATATTTCTGTGCCATCAATGATTATTAATGGTCTTTTATTATTGTAACTCGGTGACATTTAATGTGACCGTCATACTCATAATTATTATTAACTATTCACAAAAAAGGAAAAGGAGTTGAAGATCATGGCTGATGGAGAACTTAAAATCAAAGTTGCTGAAATTTTATCTCAAAAGGATGTAGGAAAAAACATAGCTAAACTGGATATGGAATCCATGTTTAAACTCGGCCTAAAAGATGGGGATTTGATAGAGATTATCGGATCCAAACATACTGCAGCTATTGCAGTTGCTTCTCAATCTGATATGGAATCCATTATAAGAATAGATGGTACCACCCGTAAGAATTCAGGTGCTTCAATCGGTGAGGAAATTACCATTAAAAGAGCAGAAGCGAAAGAAGCTAAAAAAGTGGTATTGGCTCCTATTGATGCAAGAATCAGACTTGGCGGAGACTTTAACAGAGCATTCAGAAACCAAGTCATGGTTCAAGGTGACTTGATCAATACCGGAATCAAAACACCTCAAAGGAAAGCTGTAGGTGGAGGATTCTTTGATGATATCTTTGATGACATCATGAACGTTCCAGGTATCGGTGCAATGAGCCAAATCAAGTTGGCAGTTGTAAGCACAAGCCCTGGCGGTGTTGTTAAAGTTGGACCTAACACCAAGGTTGAAGTAAATGAGGAACCTGTAGAGCTTTCTAAACTTGAAGGTGTAACCAACCTTGTAGATATCAGTTACGATGATATCGGTGGTTTGAAAGAGGAAGTCAAAAAGGTTAGGGAAATGATTGAGATTCCTCTTAAGAAACCGGAGTTATTTGAAAAGTTAGGTATTGCTCCTCCTAAAGGGGTATTGATGCATGGGCCTCCAGGTACAGGTAAGACCTTGCTTGCAAAAGCTGTAGCAAACGAAAGTGACGCTCACTTCATTGTAATCAACGGTCCTGAAATCATGAGCAAATATGTTGGAGGATCTGAAGAAAACTTGAGGGAATTCTTTGAAGAAGCTGAAGAGAATGCACCTTCAATCATATTCATAGATGAACTTGATGCTATTGCACCTAAACGTGAAGAAACTCAAGGTGAAGTTGAAAGAAGAACTGTTGCACAGCTATTGACCTTGATGGATGGACTTAATTCAAGAGGTCAAGTGGTTGTAATCGGTGCAACAAACAGACCTGATTCCCTTGACGGTGCACTTAGAAGACCTGGTAGGTTTGACCGTGAAATTGAAATCGGTGTTCCTGACAAGGAAGAACGTAAGGAAATCATGGAAATCCACACAAGAGGAATGCCTCTTGCAGATGATGTTGACTTGGATGACTTGGCAGATACAACCCATGGATTTGTAGGTGCTGACCTTGAAGCGTTAGCTAAG
>JAGCLR010000284.1 GCA_017646885.1 Methanobrevibacter sp.
ATGCCATCTTTATCTCATCATTTTTTGGAAGTGATTTGGTAAGATTTTTAGGATTTGGTGATGCCAATGTTCCACCTTGGAAACGTCCGAAGATTGGACCTAAGGATACATAAAAATCCGCTTCAATAAATGCCATCCTTACAGGAGCGGATGAAGTATATGTACAGACTATTCCATTATCTTTAATGACCCTTCTAAATTCCTTAAAAAACTCTAATGATACCAGCTCAGGTGACATGTTTTGGCTGAAAGGATCCAAAAATATTGCATCATAACTATTATCAGGCAATTTTTGTATGACTTTCCTTGCATCATCAATATGGATTTTCAAGTCAATGTTTGATGGAATCTCGGTTTGCTCTAATTGAAGTGTTGCATAATCGCATTCAATTAAGGATTGCTCAATAGCTTTTTTGGTGATGTCATGAGCTTCTATTGGAGATGGAACCATCAATCCTGCTGCAAGGGTTGGCTTGGATATTTCAAGCATGTCTATGTGAAGATTTGTATTTCCGTCACTGTTCTTTAAGAAGTCATCAATAGCTGCTGAGGAGTTGTATCCAAGTCCTGCACAGATGTCTAAGATAGCTATATCTTCGCTATAGTCAAGCTTTAAGGGCTTGATGAATTTCTCAAATGATTCACTGATGGCACCTGTTGAAGTGTGTAATGTCTCTACCTTATGGTTTATTTCCTTTGACTTGATACTGTATGATCCATCATCTGTTTTAACAAAATAGTCATTGTATTTGGAGAATATGGAATTCCTATATTTGGCATCCTTGTATTCTCTCTCATTGTCAAATGCTTCATTTATTAAATCATAAATGGTTTCATCAATTACAGTAGACTCTTCAACATAGCTCATTTAATCACTTGAATTATTCTAAATTATAAAAAGTAAAAAATTAATAATATAAAACTAAAAAATTTCTGAAAATCTATTTGCCTTCACTTTTCAAGGCCCTATTGATTAGTAAAATCTGATGTTCTTTAGGCAAATCATTAAAGAAAGTACTGAATCCGCAAAATTTCACAATTAAATTTGGATGTGTTTCCGGCTCTTCTTTTGCTTCTATTAGAGTTTTGCTGCTAACTACATTAATTTGCAATTGGAAAAATCCTGATTGAATACTTGAAATGATAAAATCGGTTAGCTCATCAAAATGATTCTTGATGAAATTAGGTGTAAACATCAAATCAATCACGTTTCCATTGAATTTGCATCCTCCCAAATCGATTTTAGATGCAAAGCGCAACACTTCAGTGAAATCCTTATCAGTATCTAAAGAAATATAAGGATTGAATGGCTCTACAACTTTTCTTCCATCGAATGAAGCGGATATTTCATCATCTAAAAACATGTATGAAGAATTTGTAAGGCCAAACTTGATCTTTCCGCCAAACTCATTAGTGTACTCTTTTAGGCAGTCCTCTAATAATTGAATAACATCATTTGTAATATTGATTATTTCTCTATCATCCATACCAAAGCAAGGTTTCATATCCCTTAAAATATTATAAACATCTTGATATTTGTCTTTTTTAAAGTTATTCCTTCTCATCTTGTTTAAGTCAGTCAATTTGTATTTCTTATCATCAAAGACAAGTTTTTTAATGTTATACAAGCTGTTTACAGTATTTTCGAGTGCAACTGTTGTGATTCCATAATGATTGTACTTAGCTCCACCCTTGGATATATCCAATTGATTGTCATTGCAATCATCAATGAATAATGAAAGCAAAGGATCTTCATTCCATACAACATCATCCAATGTTTCAATTACTGATTCCACCTCTTTCTTGAGATAATATTTGTATGAATTAAACAATTCTCCATAATTGTCTAACATATCCAATACTTGAGGAGTCTCATTATCGAAAAATTCATTTAAAGGTTTTAAAAATGAAATGCAGGCCATATTATTCTGTTCCAATCCTTTACCTACAACTGAAGGCTCATAAAATCCAGATGCTGAATAATTTGCAGC
>JAGCLR010000285.1 GCA_017646885.1 Methanobrevibacter sp.
AAAAACAATTAGAAAAATAATTAAAAAAAATAAGAAAAGTTATCACAATAAGTGATAACATTAAAGCATTGTTGCAACAAGGAAGTATAATACAGAAGTTACGGAAGGTACGGTAAGGTTATCGATACCACCATAACTGATAGCTTCAGCAATAGTTGCAATTGCAGAAATAATCAAGATGTACCAGAAATTAAGCTCTGGAAGTGTGTATCCCATTGCAGTGTAGAATACCCATACGAATACGGAAAGCACTGCAGTTACGGAAAGCATTGCAAGGGAACCGGCTACAGATTTCTCTCCACCAAATATGTGATATTTGATTCTTCCCCATTTAGCTCCAACAAGAGCTGCAAATCCATCACCGTATACCAATGGTACAATAGCCAATGCCACAATCCAAAGCAAGTTTGGATCAATCAATATTGGGTAAATCAAGAGCAAGATAGACCAAATCAATGCATAGAAGAACAATCCTAATGCATGTCCGGATTCAGTAACACTGTTCTTGATTGTAATTGGGGAGTACTCTGTAAGGAAGAAGAGTGCTATGGTAACAGGTAATGTAATGAATAAAAGCATAATCCATGGATCTGAGAAGAATGGCATAGCAAATATCATATTCCCTACCATAATGTGAAGGAATTTACGGGAAACTTCCGGTCTACTTTTCAATACTTTCTCCGCAAGGAAGAAAATTATACCTACATAAGCATAAACAACAATCAACGCTATTATATCTGATGTTAACATAATATCTACTCGTTAAATTCAAAATATTAATTAAATTAATAAAACTCCTTTTTTAAATTTTAAATGATAAAAGAATAAAATGATAATTAAATTAGTTAATGAATTATAATGATAAAAAAAATAATGCTATAGATAGAATCTATCTAATCTATAACATTATGAGTTCTGTCATCATCATATTCTCCGTATTCACAACCTGCATTTTCTACTTTTATGTGGTCAATCAAGGTTCCATCTTTTTTCATCAATTTGATTTCACCGTAACCGCTTCCACCGTTCCAAAGACGGGTGTGAAGTTTTTTACCGGTAGGAGCTTCATAATTGAAAAGCATCATTTCATCACGTTTGCAGTAGAGTTTCAATTCAAGCTTGCTGTTCCAGTTACTGCAGTTGATGTACCATTCGTTGTCCACTTCTCCTTCCTTGAATCCGAAATCCACTCTTACATTATTCCAGAATCTTGCAAAGTTGTACTCATACATTTTTCCTTCATAGTAGAATCCAATCAATAACTTACGAGGGAGGGAAATACCGAATGCCTTAGGTTTTCCACCACCAGCTTCAAAAGCGGAGTTGTTAAGTTTCTTTCCGGTAATTAAGCTTGTTAAATTACAGGAGGATATCCATAACCAAGGGCTTGTAAAGTCTCCACCCCAGTTCTTGTCTGCATATCCAAAGGATTTTTCAGGAATCACTTCATACTCAACACCATCCAATTCAACGGTTCCGCTGTATTGAGTCTTGATTCCTTCAGCGTGCCAAAACATTTCAAAAGCGTTTATTTTTCTAAAGAAACTGTTAGCACCATAACCTACGTTAAAAGTAATTTGCTTGTCAATATCCAAATCCCATTTCATTTCCCCTGCATCAGACATGTATTCTGGATGGTCACGTGCTTCTTCTTCAGTGACTTTACAGTAACCGGTCATGTGAGTTTCAGTTAAGCTGTATTCTCCAATCTTGATGTCTAATTTATCGTCAGGACATTCAAAGTCTTTCATGGAATAGAAGTTATGGATCTGTTTAGGGTCTTCTCCATATGCTCCGACTTTTAACATACAGTAAGATGGTCTTTTTCCTGCTTCAATGTTTTTAGGGTCTTGTCCTAAAGTAGGTTCATCTTCAGCCAAGTCAGGGTTACAGACGAAGTATTCTATAAAGAATGGTCTTGGTTCCCCAGTTTCCTTATTGTAAGCAGTGAAAGAATGCCACCACCAGTCATAACCTTGCTTAGCAAGGGGACCTTTCAACATAAAATGGTCTCTTTTCAAATCACTTTTATTCATTCAAAATCCTCCAAAAGAAAAAATCATATTATTTGATAATTTAATTATTATAAAATCAACCAGTGAATTAAATAAATTTGACAAGTTAAATCGCCAAATGATTGAATAATTAAAAAATCGACTAATATATCTTATATTTTAATTTATATTATCTTTATAATAAATATTTTATTATTTAAATATGGGAAAATTGAAAAATTGATTAAAAAAATTGATTAAAAAAAGAGAATTAAGAAATAACTGAAGAAAAAATTGATTAAAAAAATAGAATTGAAAATAGAATTAAAAAATAGCTAAAAAAAGGTAATGATTTTGATCATTCAATCATCATCATAATCAAATATGCTAAAGTCCATACCTTTTGAAAAGCTTTGGTCGATAAGGTGTGCAATGAATTCCTCAAATGAAACTTCCTTATCTTCACTTAAGATATCCGCTTCATCTGGAAACATTTCTGGGTTTAAAGTGAAACTGAGTTCTTCTTGATTTTGAGTGAGAATCTTTATAAAATCCTCTACAGAAATCTCACGGGACTCCCCAGGTTTCATATCAAAGAGCTCTAAAACTGAATTTTCATCATTGATTTCGAATTCAATCTCATTCGGAACTTCAACAATATCCCCTTCCAATACTGGCCCATTGAAAACCTTTTCCAAATCAGTATCATCAATCACATCAAAGCTTTGATTCTCAATGAATGGATTTTCAAATCTGAGATTGACTTCATCATCACCGGACAAATCCAAATGAACTTCCTCATCTTCAAAAGCACCAATCTGTTCATAGAAATGTTGGAACAAAACCATTTCCACTTCATCAACAATGCTTGAAATGTTCTTTACATCTCTCCAATCTTGAGAGTTAATTACAAATGCACAGAAGTCATCAATAGCTGAAATGACAGATTTATATCTGTTTAAGTCTTTTTTAGATAATCTGTTGCATTCAATTAAAGTATTTATTCTAGCTGTTTCACTTACCAATCTCTTAATCCAAATCAATTGCACTAAACCAAAATCATTCATTAAAACACCTCATAGATGAAAATTCATTCGACAACAAAATACGTTAAATTATCCCAACAAATCATCATAGGTAAAAAATGCAAACAAAATACAAAGGCACAACATGAGTTGATATTATGAACAAACGAAATATAGGAGTGATTTAATATGATGAAATTCTACTATGATGATTTATTGGTGTAATCAACCACGATCATAGATTCATACCCCTTCATTGAATCTACAATCAGGAATTCAAGCATGAGATGGACTCATTTAAGCATGCATTGAAAACTTTTAGAACATGTGGTTGACATGGTAACAATTATATAAACTTGGTTGCATATAAAGATTTCTGATTTCTATAAAAAAGATGAAATTTAAGTAAAAATAATAATGAGAATTAAAAAAAATAAGAAAAATTGAAAAATTGATTAAAAAAAGTAAAAAAAGAGAATTTAATAAAATGAAATAAAAAGAGTTTTGATCAAACTTTTGTGAGCGAAGCGAGTAAAAGTTTGGGCGTTACATATGTGCATCATCTAAAATGTGATGACACTCACAATCGCACTCTTTTGATAAGTCCTTAATTGTATCAAGCAATAAGTTAATCAATTCCCCTTTCTTTTGAGCCATAATGTCAAGGACTTCTTTTGTATCTAATTTAGTAGGGGAAATAGAAGTTGAATAATTGGAAACAACAGCTATAGGAGCATAACACATTTCCTTTTCCCTTGCAAGAACCGCTTCAGGCAATGTAGTCATACCAACAATTGCTCCTCCCAATATGCTAAACATCTTTATTTCAGCAGGAGTTTCAAACCTTGGCCCTTCTGTACAGACAATGGTTCCTCCATCAACTACCTTTCCATCAACACATCCAGAATTGTCTAAAATGGCTTTTCTCAACCTATTGCAGAAAGGTTCAGTCATGTCAATGTGAATAACCTCATTGTCATAAAATGTTCTGTCCCTATTTACAGTGAAATCCAAAAAGTCATCTGGGAGAACAATTGATCCTGGACCAATATCCAAATCAAGTGAACCTACAGCATTTGTAGCCATGATCTGAGTGACACCTATCTCCTTAAGTGCCATAATATTTGCCTTAAAATTGATTTTATGTGGAGGGCAAGTGTGACCTGCAGAGTGTCTTGGCAAGAAAGCAACTGTCTTGTCCCCAATGCTTAAAAGGGAAACCTCAACAGAACCGTATTCTGTCTCAACAGTCTTCTTTTCAATTGAATCTGCCAATTCACTTATTTCCTCTACGCCACTACCACCAATAATTCCAATCATATGATAACCTCAATACCAGAGCCGGCTTATCCTTTTGTAACTGCTAAAGGAACAACTTTTGCAACTAATTTAGCGATTCCTGCATCGTGAGATGTTTTGACAACTGAATCAACATTCTTGTAAGCACCAGGTGCTTCTTCAGCTAAAACAGGAGCGGAATTTGCTTTTACATGAATTCCTTTTGCATTCAATTCCTTCTCGATTCCTTCTGCAGTGAATTGCTTTTTAGCAGCAGTTCTTGATAGGACTCTTCCTGCACCATGAGCAGTTGAACCGAAGGTCTCTTCCATAGCCACATCCGTACCATGCAAGATGTAAGAAGCTGTACCCATGGTTCCTGGAATCAATACAGGTTGTCCAACACTTCTATATTCCTTAGGAATTTCACGTCTTCCAGGACCAAATGCGCGAGTAGCTCCTTTTCTGTGAACAAGAACCTCCATATGGGAACCTTTTACCTTATGAACTTCCTTTTTAGCAATGTTATGTGCAACATCGTAAATGGTGCTCATACCCATATCATCAGCACTGCGGGAGAACACTTCCTCAAATGATTCTCTAACCCAATGGGACATCATTTGACGATTTGCCCATGCGTAGTTAGCTCCAGCAGCCATAGCCTTCAAGTAGCCTTGTGCTTCCTTGGAATCGATAGGAGCACATGCCAATTGCCTATCTGGAATATTGATTTTATAATTTCTATAAGCCTTATCCATTTTTCTCAAATAGTCAGAACAGATTTGGTGTCCACATCCTCTTGAACCGCTGTGAATCATGATGGCGATTGAACCTGCTTCAAGGCCAAATGCCTTTGCCACATTCTCATCATAGATCTCTTCAATCTTTTGAACTTCAAGGAAGTGGTTTCCAGAACCTAATGAACCTAACTGAGGAATTCCTCTTTTTTTAGCCTTATCACTTACAATAGCAGATTCAGCGTCCTTCATTCTACCGTTTTCTTCCAAGAACTTAAGGTCGTCTTCCCAACCGAATCCACGTTCTACAGCCCACCAAGCACCATAGTCTAAAACCTCATTGATCTCATTATCCTTAAGTCTGATTTGACCTTTACTTCCTACACCTGATGGGATGTTCTTAAACAATACTTCAGTAAGCTCCTTAAGCTTAGGCTTGATTTCGTCTTCTGTTAAGTTAGTTCTAAGCATTCTAACTCCACAGTTAATGTCAAAACCTACTCCTCCAGGGCTTACAACACCATTATTGTAATTGAAAGCTCCTACACCACCAATGCTGAAACCATATCCGAAGTGAATGTCTGGCATAGCTATTGATGCGCCTTGAATACCTGGCATGCAAGCTACATTTGCCACTTGCTCAAGAGCTCCCTCTTCAATATCCTTAACGGATTCATCATCAAGATACAATCTTCCAGGGACTCTCATTTCCTTTTTATAACCACTTGGGAGTTCCCATACATTATCTCTTACCTTTTCAAGATTTTCTTTAACTGACATAAATATCACTGAATAAGTTAAAATAACAATTTAATATCCAATATTCAAATATTTAAAATAATAATTTTGTATAAAAATTGTTTGTATAAAAATTATGAATTTCAATTATATTTTTAATATAATTTCTAATATAATATTATAGTTTTGTTTTATAATACATTTAAAATTAATTGTTAAAACTGAAACTAACAAAATCAAGAAAAGGGATATTTGAAAAATGCATTAAAAAATTGCATAAGCTCAATTAATCTAAAAAAAGTAAAAATTGATGTATGGTGTAAATGATTGAATGATGGTTATTGAGTTCTTAGTGTTTAAAAAATGATAAAATAAAAATAAAAAATTTAAATTTGAAAACACATTGATTAAAGGATGTAAACTATGTAATTTATAAAATCTAAATATTTATGAGATGTTTCTTTTTAAGAAATTGCACGATAATATTCATAAATCTTTAGTAATTTTTATCCTATATGGTTACATCCTTTAATAAACAATGGGTTTGGTTTCATTTGTTTAATTATACCCAGCTTAACATTTCTGGGCTTGGAGCTGCGCTAACAGCTAAAATAGATAAAAGTAATACTGTAAGAACTACAAATATTACCATGCAATCTTTAAAATCAATTCTAAGGTTGTGGAAGTTCATAGGATCCATAATACTGGTTTTTCTTCTTAAGTCACAAGTAGTGTTAGTATGCTTTATCATTTTTTCACCTCATTTTTAATTTAAGTTTTCTTATAAATTTTCTCTCTGTAATATTACTAAGTTCTAAAGCATATATAAAAAAAGAGAAAGAGAGCATTTGAAAACTAATATGGGGTTTGATTTCAAGTGTATGTAATTAGGGCATTAAAATCGATTTTTAAACCTGTTTTTTCAAGGAGTTTATATAATATTAAAATTAAATAATAAATTGTTAAAATTAATATTGGTGCATAGCTATGGAGAATAATGAATCAAAACCAGATAAATATGATTATTTTGATGTCACTGCAGACATTGGATTTCATGCCTATGGGAAATCCCTAAACGAGGCATACGAAAATGCAGGACTCGCTATGTTCAATGTTATAACAGATATAAGCAAGGTAAAAAAAGATGAATCCCGAGAATTTGAAATAGTTTCAGAGGATTTGGTTTCTCTTTTATACGATTATTTAGAAGAGCTCTTATTCCTACAGGATACAGAGTTCCTGTTTTTTTCTGATTTTAAAGTGAATATTGAAAAAATAGTTGATGATGAGTCTTCCAATCTGGAAAATTATAAATTGACTTGTTTTGCTTGCGGTGAAGAAATAGATTGGAATGTTCATAGCCCAAAATCTGAAGTTAAGGCCATCACTTTTCATAAAATGTGTGTAAAAGAAGATGATGGTGTCTTTAAGCTTAGAGCTATTTTAGACTTATAATGAAGTTTATAATAAAAAAAGTAGGATATTAAATCTAAAGGTTACAGCGTTTAATATCCTCAGGTGAAAATCTTAAAATGATTTCTCTTGAATTCCCTCTAACTCCTTTTCCAGTGAACTTAGTGTCCACCAATCTTAAGAATTCAAGTTTTTCAAGAGTCCTGTTGAATGTAGCATAGCTAACTCCTGCCTCTTCCTTAAATTGTTTAGACAAGTCGCCAGCAGTTAAGATCTCATCGCTATCAACAACTGCTCTAAGCAAAGTCCTTTCAATGTCATTTAAGGAATTGATGGTTTCCATCAAATTAATGGAACCTTGTTTGGATACTGCTTCTTCAACATGCTCTAAAGTAATGGATCTGCTTGCATTTGCTTCTGCAATATTACCGCATACCCTAAGAAGGTCAATTCCAACCCTTAAATCTCCCACTTCAAGGGTGTGATTAGCTATCTCTTCAATGATTTCGTCTGAAATCACTCCATGATAGAATCCGGCTCTAGCCCTATCTTGAAGAATGCTGAATATTTCAGAATAAGTGTATGGCTGGAATGTAATGTCTTGAGGAATGAATACGGTATTTACATTCTTATCGAGAGCATATCTGAATTCCAAATCAGAAATAATTGCAAAAATACCTGTCCTTACTCCTTCAAATTCCTCATAAGCCCTTAAAATATCATAAAATATTTTATTTGCATGTTGTGTTTGGAATAAGTAATTAACATCATCAAAAGCAACAACCAATGCTTTATTGTCAGCAGAAAGCTTGTTCATGACTTTTTCATATACTCTTGAAAAAGGAACTCCGGTTTCTGGAGGTTGATGTCCAAATAATTTTTTATGAATTTGAGAAAAGATTCCAAAACGTGTTGTGTGCAATTGGCAATTAATGTAACAGCAAACCACCTTGTCAGTGGTGTGTTCAACCAATTCAAAAACCTTTTTAAGCGCTGTTGTTTTCCCTGTAGCGCATGATCCCATAATCACTGAATTGGTAGGGCGTCCACCTTGAATGGCAGGTCTGATGCACATAGCCATTCCTTCCATTTGACTGTCCCTAAAATTAAAGTTTTCAGGCATATAATCAGGATTAAATGCATTTATGTTTTGGAATAATGTTTCATCTCCCATTAAAATATCTTCTATCGCCATATAGATTATTATATGTTAACTTATATAAAAAAGTTCTTTAATTTTGAATAATGACATACAAATTTTAATAAAAAAAGAAAATTCATAAAAATTATTGGAAAAAGAGAGTGAAAAAATCTAGAAAAATAGGAAAATAAGAGAATAAAAGAATAGAAAAATAAGGAAAGTGAAAAAAGAAAAACAAGAAAAATAAGAAAAGGATTAATTGTCAATATCGACTAAATTAATCACATTAACATCAGTGTTTTCCTTTATCCAAGCAAGCAACCTTTCTGCAAAGATTAGCTTTTTGGTTTTAATCTCATCTGCAGGACCTGTTGCACCTTCAATGTTAGGTCTTGAATATTTGGTTACAGTTGTTCCAAAATCCATTCCTGCAAGAACCATTTCCTTGCATCCTAATGCAAGGGCAAAAAACATTGCCCTATCACCATCAGTGAATCCGCCAAAGTTGTATAAATGGCCTACCGGTTTGGATTGGGTGGTTCCAAGAATCTTGTCAAATTTTGTGGTCCAATTAACAATAAGCTCTTCATTGTCTCCATGGGCATGAATGACAAAATAAGATCCTAATGAATTTGCAGCTAACAGATCTTCCATTTTGCCGTCTAAGTCAGTTGCAACAATGTCTGGAACAAGATCATCTTCAAGCATTGCAGTTGTAGCTCCATCTGCAGAAACAATAAGGTAATCATTCAAGTCATAATTTTCCTTTACATATTTAATATGCTTCTTTATGGAAGGGCCTGCACCAACAACAATGAATTT
>JAGCLR010000286.1 GCA_017646885.1 Methanobrevibacter sp.
AAGTAACGTTGCATATAACTTAAAGATACCTACCATAATCGTAGGTTTGACAATTGTGGCATTTGGTACAAGTGCTCCAGAGGCTGCAGTTTCAATTACCTCCGCATTTGCTGGAACCAATGCAATATCCTTAGGAAACGTAATAGGTAGTAACATCTTCAATATTTTAGCAGTAGTTGGTGTTTCCGCATTGCTTGGAACCTTGACTGTAGATAAGATCTTAATTAAAAGGGATTTCCCATTTTTAGTCATCTCCACAATAGGTTTGCTTGTAATAGCTATGATATTTGGAGAATTAAGCAGACTCTGCGGAGTAATCTTCTTGATTATCATTATCGCTTATGTCTATCGTCTTGTACAGGAAGCAAGAAAAGATAAGGAAGCAATGTCTGAAGAGATTGAAGTGAAACTTTCAATACCAAAAGCATTCATTTATATCATAATCGGTATTGCAGGTATCATTATCGGTTCTGACTTGGTAGTGAATGGAGCAAGTTTCATTGCCAGCACATTTGGATTAAGTGATGTGCTCATTGGTCTTACCATTGTTGCAATAGGAACTTCATTGCCAGAACTCGTTACTTCTGTTACCGCTCTTAAGAAAGGAGACAATGGTATTGTAATTGGTAATGTACTTGGATCAAGCATTTTCAACATATTATTCATTTTAGGTATAAGCAGTGCAATCATGCCAATGCCAATAGCACCTGAAATGATTTCTGATATTGGTTTAATGACTGTAATTACAATAATAGGCGCTATATTCGCTTATAGTAAAAATGAAGTGGATAAAAAAGAAGGGGCAGTATTGGTTGCCTTATTCATACTCTATATGGCGTTTGTTATAATAAGAAATTAATTATTTAATTTCTTTTTTCTTTTTTTTGACAAAATTTATTTTGTTCGTTTATAATGAAATCAAACTTATTTTTATCATATTTCTTTCAAAAAATACACGATTTTCACAAGTTTTTAATATAAAGATAACTATACTTAAAACTGAAGAATATTAAAGAATAAGTGAAGGGAAGAAGAAATGATAGAATTTATTACACAAGCTCCGATTTTTCAAAACTTAATTATTAAAGCTATTTTTCTTATTATAGGATTTGTAGTTTTAATCAAAGGTGCAGATGTCTTCGTAACTGGAGCAAGTAACGTTGCATACAACTTCAAAATACCTACCATAATAGTAGGTTTAACAATAGTGGCATTTGGTACAAGTGCACCGGAAGCAGCAGTTTCTGTAGCGTCAGCATTGCAAAATAATACTACTATGGCAATAACTAACGTTGTAGGAAGTAATACATTTAATATTTTAGGCGTTATTGGTGTTTCTGCATTAATTGGAGCTTTAACTGTTGACAAAGTCCTAATAAAAAGAGATTTCCCATTTTTAATAATCTCCACAATAGGCCTGTTGCTAGTAGCGATTTTTTACAAAAAAATAGACCTCTTATGTGGAATCATCTTTTTAATACTTATTTTAACTTATGTCTATTATATTGTTAAAAAAGAAAAAGAAGACAAAGAAGCTATGGCAGAAGAAGTGAATGCCTCATTATCCATACCAAAAGCAGGAATTTATATAATAATTGGTTTAATTGGAATTATCATAGGTTCTGAACTTGTTGCAGGAGGTGCAAGTTATATAGCAATGAAATGTGGCATAACTGAGAAACTTGTCGGTCTGACTATTTTGGCAATAGGGACCTCTTTACCAGAACTTGCCACATCAGTATCTGCACTTAGAAAGGGGGACAATGGCATGGTAATCGGTAATGTGCTTGGTTCTAATATCTTCAATATATTATTTATTTTAGGCCTTACTGGTGTTGTCTCCAGTGTTGTCGCCCAAAATCCATTAGAAATAAAGATCGACCTTATTCCAGAAATATTCATAATGACTATAATTACTATCATATGTGCATGGTTTACTTATACAAAAAGTGAAGTCGATAAAAAAGAAGGGGCAGTATTGCTTGCCTTATTCATACTTTATATGGCATTTACCATTTTAAGAGAATTTCATTTAATTTGATTAATTTAATTTCTCTTTTATTTTATTATTTTAATTCTAAAATCGCAAAAAACTCTTTTTTATTATTTCTTATTTTCATTAACAATATCCTTAATTTCACAAGCTTTACAAATCTTAGCAGATGTTGGCTCTCCACATCTCTCACATTCATTTAGAACTGTTCTAATATTCTCAACATCCAGAATCTCCTTGAATGATTCCAAAACATTCTCTTTTGTTCCAGGATGTTTGGATTCTGTTTTGTTTAAAAACTCTTTTATCTTAGCCCTTAAGGAAAGATTAGAATAAGGACATTCATCCAAATGAATCTCAATTCCATTAAGAATTGCCCACATGCCAACTTCCTTTTCAGGAGTATTCCATAATGGCTTAATTCTTGGAACCAA
>JAGCLR010000287.1 GCA_017646885.1 Methanobrevibacter sp.
GAGAAATACTCCTGAGCGACCTTCACCATATCCTTCTTTTGGTCGGCATTCATAGCGATAGCCATACAAGCTGCTCGTGAAAGTTTGATGCTAATCACTTCACGCACACCACCATTTCCAAGCTCTGCCATTTCGGTAAACTCTACAAAGTGTTCTCCAAGATGATAACCTTTCTGTGTTACCCAAGCCTGAGCCTTTGCCATCACGCGTTCGAAGTTCCAATACTTCCCATAGCCCATCACTCGTGCTAACTTACGCGAGTTCCACCATTCTTTACCTTCAGCATCCACTTCTCGTAGTTGCTCAAAAGGTGATTGAAATCTAGGCATATTTTTATCTTTATCCATATATACTATAGGGCTAGTACATCTTGATTTTTTCTAATTGAGCCTCAATATTATTTATATCAATATTAAGTGCTTTCGCATATTTCTTTTTAAATGCTGTTATCTCTCGATCCGTCAACATCGTTGAGTCATACAAAAACATCAATAATTTGTCTATTATTGAAGAATGTGTCATTATCATCGTTTGTTTAATAGGATCCCACAAAATATTAATCCATGGCTCTTTAGATATGCACATCTCCATCTCTGAGTATATTGACATACATTCGGAAAGTTGTATATCTTTTCTAAAACAAGTTTCTAATATAGCTGTAATTAAACGTGGTAGTGCAATAGGTCTAAAATACATTAATCCACCAGTTTCACGATTTCGATATGGTAATGCTGCATTATCCGTTGCTCCTACATACTCTTTTACTCCTTTAAATACATCAGTAAATAGGTTCCAAAAATCAACTAAATATTTTTCAAATTCATCTATTTCATTTTGACTAGGTCGAAACTTTAGATTTTTGTCTAAATCAGGATTAGACAATAATTTCTTTTTATTTTTTGTGATACTTATATAATACCTATATATAATTTTGTTGGTTTCATACAATGTAAGCAATGACGTAAAAGACTTTGTGTCATTGGAAAGAGCTTTAGATTTCTTAGCTGGTCCAATCTTGTCATTTATAAATAAAGGATATGTTTCCAATAGGTTTCTTGTTACTATAGCGACGGTATCATCTTCATCTAGGGCTATTATATCTCCTGTGCTTACAGGTTTAGCATACCTATTTAATGTGGAAAAAATTCTTCGTGTTTTTTCCATCCCTTCCTTATTCTTCTGATGCCCTATTAAAATTACAGCAATCGATTCGTCACCTAGTTCTGGGCGCTCTTTTATGGCTGATTTAATTCCTTCTACTCGATGTTGACCATCAACTGGAAAAATCTTTTCATCTCCAGTTAGCCTTAAAAATCCCATATTATAATAATCTTCGCCTTTGAAACCGACCTCTATCTCATTCCAAATAGGTTCTCCATCATATACTGCTAACACCAATGAATTAAAGAAATGTTCCTTTTGAGTCAGGATGTACGATGTAATACTCTTATGATTCTCTGTTAAGGAACGTTGTAACTGATCTTTTAAAGAAGTTGAAGTGTGTAGTTCATCATCAATAGGTCTAACCAAATTTGCGATCTGGGTAAAAGTAAAAGAAGATGTGTAGTAAACGATATTACCTAATACTCCTCTAATGGCTGGTATATTGAATGCGTTCATATCAAAATGCTTTTATAGGGTCTTTATATTCAATTTTATCTGGAAGGTCACTGTTAAAAGGCGGTAATATGGCTCGTATTATGGTTTTCTCGCCATCTTCAATTAATTTATTATCTTTTGTATAACAGAATTTAACGTATAAATAATTTTTCCAATGTCTAAAAAGACGTTTAATTTTAGGTCTTCCTTTTATGTATGTACTCTCCCACAGGTATCTTCTAACTCGTTTTTGAATATTCTCACTATCTGTATATAATGCACGACCGACATATGCAAGATACATTTCTGATGATGGGAGTGTTTGTCCTTGAATGAAAAACAAATATAAACCACCAGCATCGTTAGGCAATGCATTAAGCCCTGTCGATAAAGTACCATCTTCACTTAGATACTTAATATAATCTGACCAAGGCAGTGCATTAATTTCACTTTTAATTTTAGGCGATGCTTCGTTCCATCGCTCTGGGTCATGATAATACTTGCAATGAAATGCAGGGGTCCGATCATCGGTTTCTATAAATGCATCTATATTCATAGTACTGATTATTTATTTTATCCAGAACTCTGGCATTGTTGTTTTGAACTCTGCATCAATATAATGGCATTGTTCCTTTATAATACCACGTCTACGAATAGCAGGCTGTAAACAATACATATCAAAATCGTCCTTATTGACATCTGATACACTTACCCAATATGGAAATAATAACTTCATATAAGCTACAGCAATACGCTTCACAGCATTATAATCACGTGTATCTGCATTTTTATCATATCCTACTAGCTCCTCAAACAATAATCCATATATGTTTTGAGTACGAAGCGAATGAAGTATCTCCGAAAAATATTCGACGTTAATAGTCCATCCCTTATAGATAATACCCTTGTTTATGCGAGGCAAGTGCCATCCTTCAATGAAACAATGGAAACGATCTAACAAGGCAGACTCGCGAAATGCCTGAGGTAAGGAGTCAAAATACCTATAATTCAATGGTCGTCTTTGATCACTCAAAGGAATATTTCCCATAAGCATCAAACCACATTCCGAACTGAATTCATTATTATCAATTGTTGTTTTTCCAGACTCTAAATATGATTTCAATGCAGCCTGTATCTCTGCCGGTTCTTGAAAAATGATTGTTTGTATTTCATCAAAAGCTGTAAAATCATGATTTTTAATTATACCATTCTGTTGTTTGGCCTTATCATAAAATAACTTTGCTCTTGTAACTTTTCCTCCACTTACAAGCCAGCCATATTTAGATAGGTTGCCAAAAACAAAAGATTTTCCAGTTCCTTTGGGTGCCAATTCTATTACATTTAATCTTGGTTCAATGAATATCAGCAGACGAGTCAAAAACTCTAACTTCTCAGTCATTGTATTAAATCCATCCGCCTCATATTCCATTGCAGATAATAATACATCAATCCATTCCTGAGTTGAGAATACTTTTCTAGCATCTCTTAGATATTCAAGGTCAACAGAACGATATGGCTTGAATGGCTTGTAATCAACCATCTCGACGTGGTTCTTCTTGCCATCCTCATCAGGTAAAACAGATAATTTAATAATACCCCATTTTTCACCATCTACAAGTTCCCCTGTATGGTTCTTATAAACATATTCAGGGATTTGCCCCTCATTGATCTTAATACCCAAATCAGGAATGCCAAATCTACGAATACCCTTTACCAAATCTATGTATATAATAAACCTGGTCAACAAAGTTATTTCTTCTCCAGCAGACAATCTATCTTTGACATCAGTTTGTTTCTGGGGTATAACCATATCAAGGAAATTTGTAAGCCCATCACGATTTACAATTCCATCATTGCTTATGTAGCGTTTGAGGATGAAGTCTTTTACGAAGGATGGCAAATTGCGTCCAACAAATAAACTATTGGTAGATGCAGGATCTTTATATATTGCCATAGAAGCAAATTGCTCCCTTATTTTCTGACTTGTTACTTCATTCATAATTAAAACCCTCCAAATAGATCATCTTCATCAACACCAGTCCTAATAATTAATGAATCAGACTGGGTATAATCATTAATTTTTAATACAATCTGTGTAGACGTTTCTACAAGATTTAGACGTTCACTTTCGTATGTACAATTACCTGTTTTGATTAATGAGTAATCTACCCCATTATATTTTACACTTGGCGTATCAACTGTTGAAAGCCCTTTTATCCTATACGTCACAATAGGTTTAGATGCAGATATCTCATTATCGATTAGAGATGCAGAATATATACTTGCATTCTTTTTGTTTGAAACTATAATAATAGGAACAAGAACCTCCTCAGGAGTACATCCACCATGTGCTCCTAATCCTGCAGGCGTCTTTGAACTTAATGAATTATAGTTCATTGAGCACATTGTTTTCTGGTCCTCTAATACTATGTATGATGAGTCATCACCTACATGGCTATTTTGCAATGTTGCATATCGTCCAGAATGACTAGACTTAATTCCTGCAATATTTAATCCCTTGCCATATTGTGCCATATAACTGATGCCATGATCAGATACAAACGCAATCTTTTTCCCATTATATTGTGTAAGAACGGAAGATATAGCCTTTTTTATAATTTCAAATTCGTTAATTATATAATCAGGATAGGATTTGTGACTATGAGCATATGTATCTAAATCGCCTACCTTTTTTAATTTATTAGGTAAAGAAATCTCATCCAATTTAACCTTGTTTATCTCGGTCGTTGATGGTAATTCTGCAACACCAATATGTACTTCATTTAAGTAAACGCCATCTACTTGATGCTTCTTAATTTGTTCTGTTATAAACGGAATCCAATCTACTCCAAGACCATCTATCCAATAAAATACATCAATATCTTCTCTATTGTGTAATATTGTTTTTACAGTCTTAAAGTTGTTATACCACATCTCAAACGAAGCCGATGATGAATTTTTATCTAAAATCAATTGATAAATCAAATCTGTTGGTCTATTTGAGATTTTTGATTTGCGATATTCATCAATATATGAATTAATCCAAATATTCTCAGCATCTACATTTAAGTTGGATACAGAAGTGTATGAATATAATTCTGGATACAAAGACTGTATTTTTTCTCTTGAAATTACACCACGACCTAACCACTCTATCATCAGCTGACGTTCAGTGTACGTTAGAGGTGTAATATATTTCATCGCAATCTGATATCCTCGTTCAGGATCTGTAGCAATTGAATTCAGCTTACTATAAACCTTGTTTTCTGAAAGTTCCGTGATTTTAACATCAAACTTCATCGCTTCCATCAACATTATTCTGCGTTTCTCTAGCGATACTTCATTCAATGGCTCTTCATAGATCAATGTCTCTAACAGAGAAAATAATTCGGTGGTACTTTGTGAATTACATAGTCTTAGAACCCTATTTAGATAACTCTCTTCACCATGTTTAAATAGATAATAGTTCTTAAGCAACCAGCGTGAAAAATCATCTTGATATTCAAACCAAATATGTATGAAATCAATTTCGTTGTTAAGAGCATACGAATTAAATCTCTTGTGTACGAATGATTCAAAGGTAAATGATGATATGTCTATATTAGATGCCAGTTGTTCCCAATACTGAACATCTCCATCTCCGAGTTGTAGATTGCCAAAATCGAGTTCAAGTCCTTTGGTAAGAAACTCAAATACGTTACTGCAAATTACATAATCGAAAGCATTATCAGGATGTGCATTATGAGCGTTGTCAAAAATCGTTTTTGAACTACAAATAATCTGATTCTTAACCTTATTGCCAACCTTCCATAAGGCAATCCATTCTCTCATATTGCGACAGATGGTAAATTTATCATCTAACGATTGTATTCCATATGTATTATTGTTTGTCAATATGAGTTTATATTTAGCAGTATCTTTTCCGGAACGATACTCCCAGATATGAATATTAGGATCGCTTTTGAATTGATTCATTTTACTTTGCATTCCAATAATCGGAATGTATACTCTTTGATGATCCAATTGCGCAGCTTCTGGAGAAGATATTAACCTGATTGTTTTAACTAATGAATTAAATTCTTTATAATGCTCGTTATCATAGAATCTGGTTATCTCAGAGAATGGAGCTATTACAAAATCGTTAGATGGAAGGTGTTCTATGTACTCTTTAAACCTATCTGCCAATTGTGAATATGTCATTAACTCATCATCATTGCCCTCATCCATCCATTTATCCATACCTTGCACAAAAACGCAATGATTACTACATTCTTGTACGAATGCATTAAAATCATTGAAGCTCTCAAATAAGACAAAACGTAGTGGATAACGGTTACGGAGAGAACACTCTGCACCTGTCCAATTTTTATCTATTTCAATTTCTTGATATAGCACCTCTACAGAATCAATGATCTTGTACATATGACTATGAATTAATTTTATCCAACAACCATTCATTATTGGTATCACATAACCTTAAAAGCATATCTTTCGCTTCATCTAATGAGGAAATCTTAGATATTCTTTCTTTTGCTTTTAGACGCTTTTCAGACACAATATCTGGGTTAATTACAGGTTGCTCATTGGGCAGACTTGGCTCAACATGAGTAGGTTCAACTGACAAAGTTTGCTCAAGTCTCCAGTTCTTAGCAGATGTAATTACTTCTTCTTCTGTCCAATAACCAACAGTTGATTCAAGGTGCCCTGTGATATAATTTCTAACTTCTTCAATTTCGTTCTCTTGAATATTAACATATTCTATTTGCATTAAGAAATTCTTGAATCCATCATTAAACGCGTCATCAACATTGAGGATATTTTTCATTTCTATCCTCTGTTCCTCTATTAATGATAATGTTTGATTTACCAGAGCAGGGTTACGTAGCTCGCGTTCCATACAAATCTGCACAATATCATCAATCAAGGTCTTTATGCTGTCACTAATGGAAACTGTAATAGGTAAACTAGCGAAAGCTGAAGACGAAGCATACTTCAATGTCCACAGAGGATTATTTTTCTTAGCCAAAAAGTCTCCAGTTATAGCAAAACGTGCATCTTTCAAACTTGTTACATCTGAATAAGTATTTCCTTTGTTATTTAATTTGAATAAAGAAATCAACTCTTTACACAGTTTGCCTTCTTCGGGAGTCTGGAATTTGAAGTTAAGTTTGCTATTTGACTTATTGTCATCCCATACCTTAAACAACAAGACAAAATATCATCGATAAGAGCATTGGCATCTCTTGGTTTACCTTGTGGATCGAATATTTTATTAACCCAAGGTCTAAGAGCGAAAGCCATTATACCCATAGCAGCAAAACTACCATAAAAGCCATATGGTGGTTGTGTTAGTATTGAGAACTTATCATCAAAGTTAAATGGTAGACTCTTATCAGCATACTTAATAATCTTATTTACTTTATCACATGCAGCCTTAAATGGATGATCATCCGAAACTTCTGATTTCCAATTGAGGTTTTCATCCAAGCAATCTTGAATTAGATATTGCACTGGACGCATTTGCTGATTGATGCTAATGAACTCACTTTTCGTTGTTGCAAAAAGAAAAGTTCTTACCATTTCCTTAGAGTTCTGTTGTCTCCAGAATGTAGAAGGTGCTTTTTGTCTTAATATCTCATGTGCGTCTGGGCTATAAGGAAAGATAACAGGAGTAATAGATGAATTAACTATGGAAGATAAATGTTTTACAGAAATAGGTTGCTTATCTTCTCCGTTAATATACACAATTGCATTATTCCTTTGGACAGACTCCATCCATTCTTTAACCATTGCTATAGCATGGTCTTTATGAACCTTTTGTTGATCTAAAAAACCATGGCTACTTGCACAAGCATAGTTTGCTTGGAATTCAATAAACTGTTCGTATTTTGCGTCAGTCATCACCTCATCAAAGACTAAAAAAACTATGTTCTTTAAGTCTTTATCATCTTCGTCAATTGAACATTTCTCAGCACAATTACGTAAAGTTGCTAATTCTGTATTATTACGAGCCAACAATAATGCAAAGAATAAGCTGCTACTTTTGCTTTCTTTCTTACCATTCTTGATCTGGCTACGCAATTGGGATTCGTTTTGAACATCAGAATAGAACTTAAATGCAAATGGTCTA
>JAGCLR010000288.1 GCA_017646885.1 Methanobrevibacter sp.
GGGTTTAATAGTTAGAATAGAGGTAAAAAATGGAAATCGATTTAACAAAAATAGGAATGTATGAAGACCAGCAATACGAAGTTATCATCACTACAATAGGTAAGAATGGAAATTCAAATGCAGCACCTTTTGGACTAAGAGTCCTGAATGATAATGAGGTTTTCTTAAGAATTTTTGAAGGTGGAAACACCATTAAAAACATTAAAGACAAGGAAGAGTTTATTGTAAATATCACAAATGATCCATTAATGTTTACTCTCTCAACTACAAATACAATCCCTGATGAATATCTAACTAGAATCCCTAATAAAACCAACAATGATGAATTGGCATATTTGACTGATGCTGATGCTTATTTTATATGTGAAGTGAAAAGCTTAAAAACAACTTTAAGAGAAGATGACATCAAGTCAAGTGATGTCAATTATATAAAATCAGAAGTTGTTGAACTTAATATCAAGAATAAATGTGTAAAACCAATAAATAGGGCTATTCATGCATTAATTGAAGCATTGGTAAATTATTCTAGAATAAATATCGTTGATGAGGATACACAAAAATACTTCCTTGAAAGATTTTTGGAATCTGAAAGAGTCATTAAAAGAGTGGGAAATGAAAAAGAAAAAGAATCCATCCAAATATTAAAGGAAGATTTGATAAATCAAGGATTTGAAATTTAAAAAAAAATAAATGAAAATTAGAAAAAATAAAAAAATAAATATTAAATAAATTGATTAAAATAATTAATTAAAAATTATGTATTAAATCAATGAATTTAAGCTTGTCTGCATCAAATAATCCTTGATCACTTATTTTAAAATGAGGAATAGTAATCAATGCCATAAAGGACAATGTAGTAAATGGAGATGTTAAATTACATCCCAATTTATTTACTGCTGCACGTATCTTTCTATTTTTATCTGCAACATAATCAATATCCCTATTGGACATCAAGCCTGCTATTGGAAGCTCTAAAACTTCACAAACATCTTCTTCAGATGAATAAGCAACAAGTCCCCCTTGGCGTTCTCTAATGATGTTAACCACTTTAGCCATATCCTCACTATTTGTTCCTATAACTAAAATATTATGAGAATCATGTGCTACTGATGCGCCAAAAGCTCCTTTCTTAAGGTTGAAACCTTTAATGAACCCATTTGTAATATTGTTTCCGCCATACCTGTTTACAAGAGCAATCTTAACAACATCCTTTTTTAAATCCGGTTGGATTACACTATCTAAAACAAGCAAGGTTTCTTCAGATTTTTCTGTAATCAAACTATTGTCAAAAGCCTTAATCGCAAACACATTAGTTGTCTCATCCATCAATGAATTGGTCCAACTCATTTCCACTATAGCATCAAAATCTTCAGCTTTCACTTCATCTAAAACAATGCTATCCTTAGATTCAGTCATCTCTGTTTCAAACAGCACTTCACCATCATCGACCACAAGCTCTCCATGAACCCAAACTTTGCTGACATTTAAGTTTCTTAAGTCATCAACCAATGAGAAGTTTGCAATTCTACCCTCTTCTATCGCACCGCAGTTTAATCCATAATGCTCTGCAGGATTAAATGTAGCCATTTTAATGGCTTCCTTAGGATTGATCTTTAATGAAATGGCTTTTTTAATCACACTGTCCAAATGCCCATGAGATAAGTCTTCGGCATCAATGTCATCACATACTAAAAGTCCAAATGGAGAAACAGCCATAGCATCATCAATGGTTTCCACTACAAGTCTTCCGGCCATTTCCTCTTCAATTAGGTAATTCAACCTATCATCATAATTCAAAAGAGCATCCATGTTCTTTGCAGATGACCCTTCACGAACCATGATTTCCATA
>JAGCLR010000289.1 GCA_017646885.1 Methanobrevibacter sp.
CATTCATCCATAAGCTCATAAACTGCAATGGTTACAGCATCTGTTGGGGTTCCAGTGACTCCATATCCAATATCCCCGTCTCTTAAATTTACTTCATTTACTCTAATGGGATCAACAAGAGTCAATGCATGACCTATTCCGCTTTGCTGTTTTGATGGCGCAACCACAATTGTCTCTCCAAATTCATCAGCAACCTGTTTAGCTGCCAAAATGCCGGATGCATCTACACCATCATCATTAGATAATAAAATTTTCATACGAATCATCAAACATAAAAATTAGAAAAAATATTGATTAAACAAATTTCCTCAACTATTCAAAAGATAAAAGAATAAAAAAAGAAGCTAATTTAAAAATATTAGCTCTAAAATTATTTGTTTGCGGAAATCAATTTTCTGGCTGCTCTCATGTCATTGCTGTATATGTGGCCAGAAGTGGAATGGTAATGGAGACCGCCGAAGTTTAGCTTATCTCCCATGATTTCCTTATTTACTTCCTCTTTCATTTTGATTCCGATGTATGTTATGAAGAACATGTTGGAATAAAATGCTCCGAAAATATCATTGGAACGGAAGAAACAGTGAATGGTTAATTCCCCATCCCTAACGAGAATCTGTATAACCTGCAAGCAAGGAATGTCTTCCCTATCTCCATCCAATGCAGGGTCAATTGTAACAGCCACTGCACGGTTACTTCCTGTTGCAGTCAAGATTCTTTGTTTCATGGTTTCAAATTGGTCTACGCCAAAATGCTCCAATATACGATTAGGGTAAGTGTAAACAAAACCTTGATCATCCCTTATTTCAAAGGATTTTACGTATTCATACAAAGCGTCCCCTTTTATAGGACATGAAGGAATATCAAATTTTCCGCTTTTAATCTCTTCCAACATCAATTCAGGAGTCATGTGTTGATATTTAGCTCTGAATTTCAAATCCAATGGATCATCAATATAATAATAATTACCAAGACTTTCCTTTAAATGATGATCACTGTCCTTATAGGTTTCCTTACCTTCTTTTAAGATTTTATCAACAAAATCTATGTAACATTGACCAATAGATAACATAATAAACGATTCCTTAAAATTATAATTAAAAATAATCTAAATTTTTCAAATTCATTTTTCAAAATTCAATTGTTTTTTTAGATTATATAACTAATAATAGTATATATTTTCATGATTATAAATATTATGAAAAATTTTGAAAAAATGAAAAAAATTATGGAAATGGAACATGAACTAAGTGAAAGTTGATAGGATTTTTAGAAAAATTTAATAAAAATTATATATTGAGAAAATATAAATATATTATATTAAAATTAAGATAAGGTGAAACCGTGGAAAAGCCACAATTAGTGAATTTTATAGCTAAAGTTCTTGAAGATTCTGGCTTTAAAGTTTATAAAAATTTTAAGACATCCCAACAGGTTGTAGACATATATGCAATCCTTCAGACATCCATGGGTGATTTTGGTTTAGTGGTTGCATGTAAGAACTACGATAAGGACTGGGAAGTTGGAATCGATGTCTTAAAGGAAATGGAAGTTATTGGTAAAAAACTTAGAGCCTCCAAAGTAGCTGTTGTAACCAGTTCCGGTTTTTCATCTCAAGCAAAAAGATATGCTGAAGAGAGAAAGATCAAACTGATCGATAGAAACAACCTTGTCACTTTAGCTAAAAAGTATTCAAACAAAAACAAAGAGACAAAACCAAGATTAGATCGTAGATCAGACAGATTAACAGATATTGATAGCGATTCATTCTATCATAGGGATGTTAACAGAGAGTATATTGACAACACATCCAATTACAGGGATTATGATGATGACAGGTCATATAACAGACTTCAAGGCGCTTATGAAGGTTATGAGGAATTCTCTGAAGACATGGAATATTATGAGGATGAAGTCGGCGGATTGGAATTAAGTCATTACAGCGAGTATGATGATGACCTATACCGTGCTGAGTTCTTAAATAAAACTCCAAGAGACAACTATTCCGGCCCAACTGGCACACTATTTGCAAGTCGCCAGCAACAGGCCCCAAGAAGAAGAAGGGCACCTTCCCTTTCAAGCAATAGAAGACCTGGCTCACTTAGCCAAAGAAGCAATAGGCCTGCGAGCAACCATAGCTTCTTCTCATCTTCTGACAATGCCTTAAGCAATTTTGGAGGACATGTCCCTCAAAAGCCAAGCAAGCCTTGGGGAGAGATTTTAAAGCCTATATTGGCTAATCCTATAGCATCTGTTGCTGTAGTAGTCCTTATTTCATATCTAATTGGATTTATCCTTGGAAAAATAATAAAAGTTCCTACAGGATACTTAGGTATTGCTGAACTAATAATTGCATTGATATTGTCATATGGAATTGTGCTATACTCAGATAAGGATGCAGATGTTTTAGTAAAAGGAACAATCGTGTTCTTTATTTCATTAGTAATAATTATGATATTGATTGTTGCTTTCTAGATTAAGTGCTTTTACACAAAGCGTTTCAACCAAATCTTAATTTAATTTCTTTAAACCACCATTTTCTTTTTTTATTCCTTTTCTTTTTTTTATTTTAATTATTTAATGTATTAAAAAGCTCTAAAAAAATATATTATTTTATCATAAACGAACAAATACCTGATTGAAAAATAGCGAAAAATAGGATTAAATTAAAAAAATTCATTGATAAAAAATTTTAAAATTAAAAAAAAGTTGAGAAGTGGTTCCGACGAGATTCGAACTCGTGATCCTCTCGTTGTAAGCGAGATATCATACCCCTAG
>JAGCLR010000290.1 GCA_017646885.1 Methanobrevibacter sp.
GAAAAGCTTGATTATAATTCGCTAATAGCTAATTCGATGTCTTCAGCTTTAACGGTTTTACGTTTTGCTAATTCTGCGAATTTAATAGCTTTTTTAGCAACTTTAGCAGCTTGTGCTTCTACGTATGCGTTTAATTCTTTTTTAGCGTCTTCGCTTACTCTTTCAGCACCAGCTTCTTTAATGATTCTTCCGATAGGAGCTACAGGAATTGCCATAAATATCATTCTCCATAATTTTATTTTTAAAAACTATACTTATTACTAATGCAATAATTAGTGTAAGCTTATTCAGAGTTCATATTTTTAAAAAATACTAGCTAAACAAGCTTTTTTTCATAAGTACAATATTATCTTATATTCTACTAGTATATAAAGGTTTCTAAAAAATAGCCCTTTTTACGCCCTTAATTAACAAAATATGATATATTACATAACAGAATTTGAATTCAGTAATTGTAATGATTTATAATTAAAAAACATAAACTATATATACAACAAATAAAATTCTAGCTATTTATATGGCATGTAAAAAATTAGTTTTTAAAAACTCAAACTAAACAAAAGTCAATTTGATTTTTTAATGCATTACAAACAATAGAAAAACATGGGAAAAATTCCATAAATTGATTAATATTATATAGAAATAAAACTAAAATAATTGTAGATAAAAAATATTAACGGATGAAATCATGAAACTCAAAATAGCAGTGCCGTCAAAGGGCAGAATCAGTGATCCTGCAGTAAGGATATTGGAAAAGGCAGGGCTTCGCCTCAAGGACAGCACAAACAGAAAATTATTCTCACAGACTTACAATGAAGATATAGACGTGATGTTTGCACGTGCTGCAGACATACCTGAATTTGTGGATGAGGGAATCTGTGACATGGGAATCACAGGATACGACCTCATAGAGGAAAACGATGCAGATGTTGAAATCCTTTTAGACCTTCAATTCGGTGCAACCAAGCTTGTCTTGGCCTCACCTGATGACAGTGAAATAGAGTCAAAAGAAGACCTTAAGGACGGAATGACAATAGCTACAGAATTCCCTAACCTTACAAGGAAATACCTTGATGAAAACAACTTGGACATAAAAATCGTAAAGCTTACAGGATCAACTGAAATAGCTCCATTCATTGGAATAGCTGATGCAATCACAGACCTTACAAGCACAGGAACAACACTCAACATGAACCATTTGAAGATAGTTGATACAATACTTGAAAGCTCAATCAAGTTAATTGCAAATAAGGATTCCTACAAGGAAAAGAAAAACCTTGTGGAAGCTGTAAGCACCTCAATTCAAGGTGTGCTTGAAGCTGGAAGAAAGAAATTGATTATGATGAATGTAGCTAAAAAGGACCTATGCGAAGTTCAAAAGGTCATGCCTGCAATGAGTGGACCAACTGTATCTGAAGTCTTGTCAAAAGAGGAAACAATGGCAGTTCAGGCAGTGGTTGGAGAAGAGGAAGTTTTCGAGCTTGTAAACAAGTTAAGAAATGCAGGTGCACGTGACATTCTTGTAGTTCCAATAGAAAGGATCATTCAATAATTGAAGATTTTCTTATGAACAAAATAAAAAAATATCATTTTTGTGATTAGATGAAATTCCTAAGATTCAAAAACAAGGCAGACAGTCTAAACGATGATGGACAAATCAAATCAGGTTTCCTGGATGATGATAACAAGATCATCGAACTTAAAGGAGACATTCTAGACTATTTCAATAAGGACATAAAATCAATTTTAGACAATATGATATCATCACACAGCTTAGATGACATTGAAATACTATCCCCAACTGAACCGTCAAAAATAGTCTGCATTGGCCTCAACTACAAGGATCATGCAAAGGAATTGAATCTAGACTTACCGGAAAGTCCGGTGATTTTCATAAAACCATCAACAACAATAAACAGAACAGACAACATAATCATCTATCCAAAAGTGTCCAAGCAAATAGATTATGAAGGAGAGCTTGCTGTTGTAATAGGAAAAAAAATCAAGCAAGTAAGTGTTGAAGAAGCAGATGATTACATATTCGGATACACAATAATAAATGACGTTACAGCAAGGGACTTCACCCATGGAGATGGCCAATGGACAAGAGGAAAAAGCTGTGACGGCTTTGCTCCAATAGGGCCGTATATTGAAACTGACCTTGACCCATTGAACCAGAATATTGTC
>JAGCLR010000291.1 GCA_017646885.1 Methanobrevibacter sp.
CCAGCACTATGACAAGGAAATGTCTGAGAATTTCTTCATTGACTTAAAGCTCCCAACTCCTGATTATAATATTCATGTTGGCTCTGGCTCCCATGGAAAGCAGACTGGCAAAATGATGGAAGGAATTGAAGAGGTTCTCTTAGATGAAAAACCAGACATCTTGCTTGTGCAGGGAGATACAAATGCAGTACTTGCAGGTGCACTTGTTGCAAGCAAATTGCACATTCCGGTAGGCCATGTGGAAGCGGGGCTTCGTTCTTTTGATGAGACTATGCCTGAAGAAATCAACAGACTTGCAGCTGACATCTGTTCCAAATTATACTTTGTTCCAACTGAAGAGTCTGCAATTAACCTCGCTATGGAAGGAATTTCAAGAAAAAGAATATTCATTACAGGAAACACTGTTGTGGATGCCTGTTTCAGAAACCTTGAAATATCTAAGAATAGGGAAAAAGATGAATACGATGAAGGTCTTGCAGAGCTTGATATTGACAATATGGAAAACATCCTTACCTTAACAATGCACAGAGCGGAAACAGTTGATGATAAAGAAAGACTAATCAATATCATAGAATCTTTGGAGGAACTTGATGACATGAACATCATCTTCCCAATTCATCCAAGAACCAAGAAGACAATGGAGAACTTTGGTCTCTTTGACAGATTAAACGATCTTGACCATGTACATATTATAAAACCAGTCGGTTATCTTGATTTCCTTCTTCTCATTTCAAAATCCACCATTATTCTGACAGATTCTGGAGGATTGCAGGAGGAAGCGATCACTCTTGATGTGCCTGCACTTACCTTAAGGTACAATACTGAAAGGCCTGAAACAGTAACTGCCGGTGGAAACATTCTTGTAGGTTCTGATAAGGAAGTCATACTTGAAAATGCAAGAAGGATATTGGATGATGAGGACTTTGCAAATGAGATGAAATCTGCCAAAAACCCATATGGGATGGGAAATGCAGCAGAGCTAATGATTAAAATCATAGAAGATGCAGATAAAAATGATAATTTGAAAATGGAAGCTCCTGATGAAGTGATGTCAAGCTTTACAAGAAAGATGAAAGTCATTGATGAGGATATAAGTGTGGATGAGTTTGAGAATAACAATAATTCATTGATTAAGATTGCTTTTGACGGTGAAGAAATTAAATTCCCTTATGATGATTTGAATTTAAAAGGATTAACAATTATCTATGAGGATTATGCTAATTAAGGTGGCAATATGCTTGATTTAAAAGATGTGAATGATGATTCAATATTGGTATTTGAATACTTTACTGCTTCTGGCGTAGAAGATTTGTCAATAGTTTCAGAAGCTGTAGAACTGATAAGATCACTTGCAAGTGATTTAAAGGATGAAGACATTTATGTTTTGCTTGCAAAACAGTTTGAAAACATCTTTGATGACTTTGACTTTGATGTAAAAACATTGATTATTGAGGAAGCTCTTGAAGATTGGCTGGAAAGGGAAGCATATATATTTGATAGGGCAATGTTCATTGCAGCTGAAAATGACAATAACCTATACAATTTAACCAAATTGCTCGAATCCAAGGAAATAAAGGTTTACGGCAGTGACCATTTTGCAGTGAAGCTTGCATCTGACAAGTATGAAACCTTTGATTATCTGTCAAATAGAATACCTCAGCCAATGACATACAACATTCTCTTGAATAGGAAGACTTATTGGAAAAGGGCTATTCAAATCTTCTTTGACACTATCAATGGAGATTATGGTGATGGAAGCAATGACAATGCAGTTCCTATAATGCAAAAGCCTAAAGACATTCCAGTTTTGGATAATTCAGATAGGGATGTGATCAAAGAGAACAAGCTCATTGCAAAACCACGTTTTGGGGTGGATTGTGATGACATTAAGATAATTGCCTCTAAAAAGGATATTGATGACTTGGAGGAAATTTATGGTGAAGGTTCCAGATTCATCATTCAGCCATACATTGAAGGGGACGTTTGCAGTGTCTGCCTAATCAGTGACGGCAAGGAAGCCCTTCCTATAAGCTTAAATAAGCAAATAGTTAAAATAGATGAGAATGGTGGGGAATATCTTGGAGGATATGTTCCATATGAGCATCCTTTGAAGGAAAAAGTCTTTAGGTATGCAAAATTGGCTTGTGAATATGTTCCAGGACTAAAAGGTTTTGTAGGAATAGATTTCATAATTGAGGATGATTACATTTATCTTTTGGAGATTAACTCAAGGTTCACCACTTCCTATGTGGGACTTCAAAAAATCATAAACATCAATATAGCAAAAACAATCATTGATTTGATTGATAAAAAGATTGGCGTTGAGGATATTGGTGAGATAAATTATAGTTCAAAAGCAAGTTTCTATAAGAATGATGATGGAATTTTAGAAATTAAAATAGAAGATAATTAGTTTTATAAATAGTTGATTTTAGAAATAGGGGAAAATTATACTTATTCGGTGATAATGTGAAAGTAGCAGGTTTTGATATCGGTGGTGCAAACACCGATTTGGCAATTGTGGAATATGAAAATGGTGAAATAAAGGATATTCAAACTGTATTTGAATACTTGCCTATGTGGTCTCAAAATGAAAGGTTGGGAAATGTCTTATACGATTTGATTGAAAAGATCTGTCCAGTTGATGAGATAGATGCTGTAGGCATTTCCATGACTGCAGAGTTAGTTGACGCTTTTGAGACAAAGGCACAAGGTGTATTGGATATTGCAACCACCTGTGAAAAGCTCTTTGACTGTCCTGTTGCATATATCGGTACAGATAAGGTATTGTCACTTGCTGAACTCATTGCAAACCCTATTGAGGTTGCTGCAGCAAACTGGATTGCAACTTCACATATCGTTGCTGAAATCGAAAAGGACTGCATTTTTGTAGATACTGGAAGCACAACTACTGATATCATTCCAATCAAGGATGGAAAGGAATGTGCAAAGGGCAGAACCGATTTTGAAAGGTCTGCCACTGGTGAGCTTGTCTACACAGGAACATTAAGAACCAATTTAACAAGTTTTGTCGATTCTATCCCATTCAATGGAGAAACCTATAGGGTTGCTTCTGAACTCTTTGCAATCACTGCAGATGTCTATAATGTCCTTGATTTAATTAAAGATGAGGATTATGTATGTGCCACCTGTGATGGTGCAGGAAAATCAAAGGAAGAGTCTGCAAGAAGAATTTCAAGAGTCGTTTGTGCAGATTTGGATATTTTGTCAATGGATGACATTAAGGAAATGGCTGATTACATTCACAAGGAGCAGGTAAAGCAAATAGCTGCAGGTCTTAAGGAAGTCTCAGAAAGAGAGGGCTTGGATAAAGTTATAGTCACAGGTCTTGGAAAAGACATCTTATGTGCAGAAGCAGCAAAATTATTAGGTCTTGACGTTAAGTCAATGGGTGATTATTACAGTGATGATGAATGTACTGTTGCTCCAGCTATTGGAACTGCAATTATGATGAAGAATTACTTGGATTAGATTTTTAAATGATCTTTTAGTATGTTTAGCTTATTGGGATATTATGGGTAAAAGGATTAAAATCATCGTAATTAGCTTGATAATTATTATTGCAGCTATTTTGGGATTTTTCATTTTAACTGAAGGAAGCAGCGAAGTTATAGGTGAGAATGAATTAGGGCTTGTAACAAAGGTCAATTACCCTCACTCAGACAATGCAACTGTACAAATTGCAGTCGTTTCAGGTATGCATTCAAGAGAAAATCTTCATAAGTTCATTCTTCCTCTCGTTTGCAGAGCTTTTGCATTTACTCATGGTGATGTGGAGATTGTAAATTATTGTGTCAAGGTAACTGACTCTCCTGAAAAATTCGAGAAAGGAAGAGCCAATGGGGAATCTCTTGTTCATGACTATGTTGTTGGCGATGTAGCAAAGTCAGATCCTGATTTGGTCATAATAGGTCATGACCATGAGCCAGGATATGGTGAAGG
>JAGCLR010000292.1 GCA_017646885.1 Methanobrevibacter sp.
TCATTGTTTTTCCTCGTAATAAATATGATTAACTATCTATTGAATTTGCCTTAACATGATTTTTCATGTATCCTTCCATTAATGAAGTTTCCTTTATTCAATCTTGATAATGTGATGTTTTTAATCTGTTCTTTAAGTAAGTTTAAGTCGTAAGTGTTATCCTCTTTCAATGCCTGTGAGTAAAGTGAGACAATTGTGGAACTGTATTGTGGGGAGGAGAACCTGCAATCTATAATGCAGGAGTTCACTCCAGTGTCCTTGATTAGTTCCACTTCATCGATTAGGCATAAGCAGTCCTTGTTGATGAAATGGCTGTGCATATTGTAATCGAATACAACCTTATATTTGAATTTCTTACGTTTTTGGTCTTCAAGGATTGCATAATCTGAAGAGTCCTTGACTATGAAGTCCTTTCCATCATTAAGGTTTGAAAAGTCATCCTTACTGCTCATGACTTCAAGGTTTCCTTGAATGATGATGTTTAAGTCCACATCCTCATTTCCCTTGATGAATTGGTATTTGGAAACCAATTCCTTGATTTCTGTATGGGACAATTCAGAAGATAGGATTATGCTTTTAAATCCAGCGTCAGACAGGTTTTTCACGTTATAGCTATTCCAAACATTTAGGTTATGGTTTCCATAAACCTTATTTCTAAAGCTTTTAGCTATTCCTGGAGTGTCATACATTATTGGAATTCTCATTCCTTCATCTTCCAATTCTTCAATGATTCTGCTTATTTCTTCTATTTCCTCATCGCTTATGAATGATGATAGGACCAATACCAATTTGTCATCCACATTTTCCTTGCCTTTATAAACGATGGAATATGCTTCTTTTAGTAGGTCTTTAATGTTCTTGAAGTATTCCTCTTGACCGTAGTATGAAAATGATGGATCAAAGAAATACTTGTGTATTGGCAATTTGGAAGTCATCTTTAAAAGTTCCAGATTGTCTGCAAATATTGAAAGATTAAGCTTTTCATTTCTAACTGGAATGTCTGTATAGGATTTATATTCCTTGACGAATTGGCTTATTCTCTTATTGGTTGCTCTGAGCTCTTTTTTGTCAGGTTTATAATAATCCAATAACAATTCAGTTGCCTTGTCAAGAATGGTTCTTCTTATCTTATTCAGCTTTCCAATTGGCACAAAGCTGTTTTCAGGCATGCCCTCTATGCTTAAATTATTAATGTAAAATGATGTTGATCCTGTCTTAAGCATTTGCTTTTCAATGTCTTCAATGCTTACTGGTCTTTTTTGAGCAGGTTCGAATTTGGTTTCTGATATGTATCTGAAACTGAATTCCTCTTCCTTGTTTTCGTTGTTAATTCCCTTTTCAACAATCTTGAATTTCGCATTGATATTAAGTCTTAGGTCTTCAGTCCATTTGATATCCAAGTCCAATGGAATGCTTTGCTTTATTGTTTCGTTTTTGAATTTCTTGAGATTGTCATGAGTTGATTTGGAATAGCTTAAGAGAACCTGGTCACCTTCACGGACATTTCTTGTTGTTTCAAGCTTTATGTATTCATCAGTTTGTTCCTTTATGTTATCGATGTAAATTCCCTTGATTTTATCCTTGTATTTGAATCCGATTCCGTCACCGATGTCAAGGTTTATCTTGAATTCTTCGTTTTCCTTAGCTATTGTGATTAAATCACCGTCTTTTTTTGTGATTTTGCCGATGTAAACTCCTTCGTGACCTGAACTTTCTCTTCCTAAAACTTGCCCTGGCTTTTGATTGAGGATATAACCGTCAGTAAATTGCCTATTGAATACAAGACTTAAGTCCTTTTCATAATCTCCTTCATCACCGTCAATCAAATGTCTGTATGCATTTGTGATTGTCCCTACATAATCTGCAGATTTCATTCTTCCTTCAAGCTTAAGTGAAAAGACTCCCGCATCCTCTATTTTATCCAATCCTTTGTATACTGCAAGATCGTGAGTTGACAATAGGTATCCATTTCCAACATTGTAGTTTTTATATTTGAGTTTGTATTGCTTACGGCATGGCTGTGCACCTGCTCCCCTGTTTCCACTTCTTCCGCTATTGTATGATGAGATGTAGCAGTTTCCGCTGAAACAGTAGCAGAGAGCCCCATGTCCAAAGACTTCAAGTTCCATATTGATGTTGGATTCCTGCAGTTTTTTGGATATTTCAGCTATTTTATCAATGCTTATTTCACGTGGGAAGAA
>JAGCLR010000293.1 GCA_017646885.1 Methanobrevibacter sp.
TTTAAACTTCATTAACAAGTTGTAGCTATTTTAAAAATACAAATATAAAAAAATAAATACTCATTATAAAAATAGAATTAATCAAAAGAATGAATGAGGTAAGTTCATGATAGGCGATGATGACTTTTTCATGCAGAATGCAGACTATCACTATGGAGCTAGCGATACAGAGAAGATGTATGGAAGAAACTATGATGATTCTGATCTTGGAGGATACTATCCAAGAAGTTATGGGGGAAATGGATCAAGCAGCCAAAATGCTAGCTCTGAAAATGACAACAGCGGAAAAATTTGCCTTGCAGGAATTCTGATTGTTCTTGGGATAATAGTTATAGCAACAGTTGTTGTGCCTGCAGTCACTAATTCCATGGCTAGCTCAGTCATCGTAGATGATTTGAAAATCACCAGATACATTCATTCAAGCCAGTATGATTCAAAGGTCACTACAGAAGAAGGATACGAGATTACATACAATCAGATAAGCTATGGAACTCATGCCATAAATGTTATCTTCTACTCAAAAAATGGGGAAGTGTTGTATAATGACAGCAACTATGTGGGAACTTGCTATCTTGGGGCTGTACCCTACCAAGTGCATTTGGATGAAAAAGCTGATTATGCAATATTTGAAGTATACAGAACCCATTTGGATTCCGGCAAGTGCATATACCGTGAGAGAGTGGATGTTGACAATGTAAATGTGAAGAAAGAGTTTATTAATTATGATACTCTGTATAATTAAATTTCATAAATAAAATAGCTAAAATGAAAGATAGAATAAAAATAGATTAAAAAAATCAGATAGAAAAAGAAAAAAAATTAAGAGATATTATAATTGAATATCTCTTTTATAGAACACCCATCTTAATAAGCCGTAGCCTATAATCCCCACAAGTACAATAATTCCTAAAGCAAGGACAACATTAACATCAGTACCAAATGCTACCTTGTAAGGAAGTATCCATGGATTATATTCCAATTGTTCCAATGGCAACATAGTTGAAAATAAAATCAAGACAGATGCAATTAGCCCTGCACTTGTATTATTAGTAGCGACTGTAACAAATGCTACAGGAATCATTACTAAGAATAGCAATGCTGTTCCAATTAGGAAAAGAGCGGATTCCTTAAAGATTGCCATTAAATCAAAACCACTTACACCAACTAATGGGAATAGAATAACGGATACAATTATTGAAATTAATGCCAATATAAGCATCCATACCAATAATGTTGATAATTTGCCAACAATGTACTCCCTTCTTGAAATAGGAAGAGGAATTATGGATTTTAAGGTATGTGTCTCCAAATCAATAGTGAATAAGTAATTGATAATCACTGCTGTAAAGATTATTGATAAGGATTGCAAGGAGAATGAAAATACCCCACTTAAACTATCGGCCATTGAAAAGCCACCTATAAACATATTAACTACCGCCATCATGATTGGTATGATCAATGCACCAATAACAGTGATGAGGAAAGTCCTATTTCCTTTTACTTTAGTATATTCCATTATGATAAAATCAACTAATGACATCTAAATCCCCTCATTAATCAATCTCATGAAGTATTCTTCAAGATTTTCTTCTTTTAAATGTAACTCATTAACCTGAATGCCATTCTTAACAAAGGATTCATTGATTTTTGACCTTGAATCAATATCAGTCAATAAAATGATTTCATTATTGTCAACTTTAAAGTCAGAATCTTTCACATAACCATTCTTTATCATCATATCCTCTGCCAATCCAATATTATCGACTTCAATGATTACGCTTTTAGTTGACTGTTCTCCCAATTCCTCTTTTGTTAATTCCTTAATAAGTTTACCTTGACTGATAATGCCGATTTCATCTGCAAGAAGTTCAATTTCACTTAAGATATGACTTGAAATCAAAACTGTGATTCCCAATTTAGATGTAATGTCCAATAGCATATCACGAATTTCTACAATTCCTGCAGGGTCTAAACCATTGATAGGCTCATCCAAAATAAGCAATTCAGGCTCATGAACAAGAGCTGCAGCAAGCCCTAATCTTTGTTTCATTCCCAAAGAATAATTTCTGAATGGCTTTTTTTCATCAGAAAGATTTACAAGTTTTAATACTTTTTCAATGTTTTCTGGATTATAATCTCCTCTGAGTTTAGAAAAGATCTTCAGATTCTCATGAGCATTAAGCTGTGGATAAAATCCAGGAGTTTCAATAATGGAACCTATTTTTGTATAAATTTCCTTTCTGTTTTTACCATCACGTGCATCTAAGCCAAATAGCTTAATGCTACCTTCTGTTGGTTCAGTCAAACCTAAAAGCATACACATTGTGGTTGTTTTACCAGCACCGTTTCTTCCAAGAAGACCATAAATCTTTCCTTTTTCAACATTCATATCAACATTTTGAACGGCCTGGAAATCACCATAGCTTTTAGATAAATTTTGAGTTTCAATAACATATTCAGCCATAATAATCCACCATAAAAAAGACAATGAATAAAATGAGTGCTTAAAGAAGTAATTTGGAGGAAATGGGGAGTTAAAATTTCTCCCATCATTTCATATTATCTTCATTTTTTTATTTTTTTAAGCATTTTTCTCTATTTAATACTTTAAACCAGACCATATATAAAGTTTCTCGAATGCAAGTGCTTACTAACATCTGAAATGGTTAAAATAAGGAATATGATAGATTGTTTTGTAAAAATAAACGTTTTATAATTTTTTAGGGAAAAATAAGTTAAAAATAAATAGTTTTTTGAAATATTGCACTATTTGTTTAATTCAGTTCATTAAACATTAGTTTTACGAAAGGAAATATGTTGAATAAAAAAGAGGATTAATGAAAATAAAAATCGAATATAACAATAAACTAAATAAAAAAGAAACAATATCAAAAAAGTAAAAAAAATAATTTTTTTGGATAAAAGCTTTCTAGAAAAAAGATGTCTAAGCTTGTGCCATTTTATATGCATCGTAAGCAGCATAAATACCGAAAATCAATTCAATAATATTGAAAGGCAAGTATTTTTATAAATATTTCGTAAATCCCCGGTTTAATGAACTAATTAAACTTTAAATTGTTTTTTATTTCTTCTGTTTTATTTTCTATAATTTTTGGAATCTCGTTTATGTTTTCTTTAATGTTGTCTGTCTTATTTTCCATATAAACTGGGATTCTTTTTCTTTTTGATTCTATAAATTCGCTAATATCATCAATATTTAGGAAATTGTCAACATCATCCCTTGTTGGGAACATTTTCTTGGAATGACTAACAGATAATGTTTGATTGATATTTTTGATTTCCTCATTTCCAATTTTTTCTTCAACTTCAGGACTTTTCAATTTAAAAATTGTTATTTCAGGGGCACAATTGATTCTAAGCCAGAAAACATTAGTTCCCAATCCTTTAGAAGTATATTGCACCATATCCCCCACTTGGTATTCTCCAACAGGGTATTTTCGAGAACATGCACTTCTTAAAATTGTGGTGTTGAGTCCAGGAATGATGAATTGTCCACCATGGGAATGGCCTGATATTTGAAGTGCAAATCTTCCGGTAGTTGCAGCAATGTCTGCAAAATCAGGTTCATGAGCAAGCATTATTGCAGGGCCATGTTCCGGTATTTTAAGCATAACAGCATCAATATCTTCCTTATTCAGTTTCATGCTGTCAACACCTGCAATGTGAAGATAAGCTACTCCCTTTTCCCCATCCTTAGAGATTGAATAGACATCATTGCTCACATCTATTATTCCTGCATTTTTCAAGATTTGCCTAATTTCATCTGCTCCGTTCCAATGGTCATGATTTCCAAGCACTGCAAGGGATGCATCTTTAACTTCAATCATTGATAGGCATCGTTCAAGGTCTTCTGCAACATCCTCAAGAACATAGGATACATAGTCTCCAGTAAGTGCAACCATATCGGGTTCCTGTCTGTTTACAATATCGATTACACCTTCCAGATACTCAGGAGTCAGCCATTGGCCAAGATGAAGATCAGATAAGTTTACAATTTTATAGTCGTGGAAAACAGGGTCCAAATCCTTGATTTCAACATTAACCTCAACAATATCATATCTGCTTTCATCAAATTCCATAGGTATGATCTTTTCTCGAGTGATTGTCATTCCCTTTTGTATCTTTTGTCGAGCAATAAGTCCGATGGGTTTTTCATTAGACATATTTTTCACTTTTAATAATTATTCATGATAAAATTGATGATTACATTAAAATCGATTTTCATATTTTGTTAAAGTAAAATATTCAAAATAATTAAAACCAATGTTATAGCAGATAGTACAATTAATAGAGTTCTGTTTTCTCTTTCCTTATCTTTAACTAAAAGCACTATAAGCACTATGATTAATAAAATACTGATTATTGTTAAAATAGACATGATTATTACCTCCTTCAGTATGCATACCTATATTTTTTAAGGAATATATATCTTTTGAAGCCATCTTTAATTTAAAAAATATTTTTTTAAAATAAA
>JAGCLR010000294.1 GCA_017646885.1 Methanobrevibacter sp.
AATTTTATTATCTAATGATGATGGTGTAGATGCATCCGGCATTTTGGCAGCTAAACAGGTTGCTGACGAATTTGGAGAGACAAGTGTGGTTGCGCCATCAAAACAGCAAAGCGGAATAGGTCATGCATTGACTCTTGTTGATCCCATTAGAGTAAATGAAGTAAATTTAAGGGATGGGGATATTGGATATGGAGTCACTGGAACCCCAACAGATGCTGTAACCATTGCAGTTTATGAGCTTATGGATGAATGGCCTGATTTGGTGATTTCTGGAATCAATACAGGTAGAAACACTGGAAAGGGAGAGCTTTCAACTTCTGGTACTTTAGGTGCCGCATCAGAGGCAGCTTCTTTAGGAATTCCAACAATTGCTGTTAGCCAACACATTCCAAGTGATGACATCAAGTTCGATGAAGGAAAAATCGAAATTGACTTTTCAGCAAGCCAAAGGGTTTTAAGAGACCTCATTCAAAAGATTGTAGACAATGGTTTTCCTGAAGGAGTGGACATTTTGAATTTGAATGTTCCTGAAGACCCTCACTCATACAAGCCGATAATCTGTCCTTTAGCAGTTAGAATGTATGAGCCGGTTGTGGAAAAGCGTATAGACCCAAGAGGAAGGCCTTACTATTGGATCAATGGCAAGCCATATATGGGCAACTCTGAAAATAGTGACGATTACATTATTTTGGAAGAGAATTTGCCTACACTCACTCCTTTAATATTGGATATGGCTCATGATTTGAAAGCATTGAAGGAATGGTATGACAAATGATTTAATTTTATTTCATAATGCACAAACAATATATAATATAAGATACATAATAAGATTAATTATAATAAAACATTAATTAAAATCAATTTATAAAAAATTTAAGGAGATAAAACATGTCTGTAAATCAACTTGAAGCTACATTGCAAGCTGTTACACACACTTTAGCAAAATTGGAAAAAGAAGGATGCAATGATGAAAAGCTTTTGAATGAGCTTAGAAAAGAAAGAGATAAACTTTTGCATGAATTAAATTTAAACTAATCGTTTCAAATTCAATTTAATAATTAAATAAGTTTATAATAGATTAAATATAAATAATATTTTACGAATATTATTCAATTAAATTTAGATTTTATTTTTATAATTTAAAGAGGCTATATAATGAGTGACAATTTCCAAGTAAACAAACAATTTGCTAAATTCAAAGGCAAAGATGTTCTTATTGGTTTAAAAAACTGGGAAGAAGTAGAAGGAAAAATAATTACCATTGATAACTTTTTAAACTTAGTATTGGATGATGGTGAAGGTTTAAAAGTTATTAAAGGCGGAAAAATAGCATTTATTTCCATTCAAGAATAAATCTATTTCTCTTTTTCTATTTTTCTTATTCTATCTTTTCTATTTTTATTCCATTTTCTCTTTTTTAGTTCAATTTCAGATTTTCCACATCTGTTTTAATAGTTACGAATAATTACTTCTTTTAAAAAAATATAGTTAAATTAAATTAATAATTTAACCGCAAGCGTCTTCAATTGATTCTCTGATTTCATCTATGCTGTTTCCGAGCATAAGTGCCAAGAACATAGCTCCTCCAGCACCTGCACCTTCCTTGATGAATCCTTCTGTATAGTTTTTAAGCCCTTTGACACGGGAAATTTCAAAGTTAGGGTTTACAGCATTTACAGAGATGTCTCCTATTTGCTCTACAATATTAAGCATGTCAGCAGTGTTATCTTTCACTACAAATGAGGTAGTTGCAAGGCAGCTGTTTGAGAAGTCAAAGTCAGGATCCAATGCCTTAGCTATTGCACATGCAGCAGTGAGTTGAGTTCCTCCTGCCAATACAACAGGCACTTTTGCACCCATAAGGACTCCTGCAACCGCCGGAAGCATAGGGTCTCCAACAGCTCTCACAACATCAAAAGGATCATTGTCTTTAGACTCTTCCAAGCCTGCATTTTTCAATCCCTCTTCAACAATTGCATTTTTCATCTCATGAGGATTTGTGTCCATGCAACCGCTGACCTTTCCTTTAGCATCATAGCCAAGTCCAACCAATACTCCAAGAGCGGTGGTTGTACCTGCAGGTAGGCTTTCTCCAATTACAATGTAATCATGCTTTTCAGATAATATTTCAGCAAGTTCAAAACCTTTTTCAAAAAGCTCTTCAGGATTTTCAACTGCTTTTCCTGTTCTAATGTCGTTTCCATGCTTTCCATCGCTTATGTCAAAGACGTCAGAGTTTGCCTTTATTTCACTTCCTGCATCCAAAACCATAACTGGACAGTCACAAAGTGCAAGGGAACCTTTTGTAATCATTGAAGGGGTAGGGGTTACAACTTCCCCAATGATTGTTTGAGGAATGTCTGTCATACATTTAACCTCTCCATCCAAAATAAGCTCTGCATCTCCAGCTGGAGTGTATTTGGTAAGTTCTGGAGTAGCTCCAGCGCCTGTAAGCCCTGGAATCTTGGAAGTTTCGGTAGTAGCTATTGTACATATGAAAATAGGATTCTTTAATCCTGGCAATTCTTTCACTAATTTATCTGATCCGTAAGTTTTTAATCCTTCTATCATTTTATCATCTTGAATTCTAATTTTTAAAATTCATTAAATTATTTTAATTGAATTTCCAATGTTTTCAATTCATCAGATTCATTAAATTAATTAACTCATTTATATAAATATATTATTGGTAAAAATTATATAAATGTATGTCAATAAATTAATTATAAAACTAATTTTCATGAAAAACATTTTTTATTTTTACTTTATTTTCAATATTTACAAATCTTATGGTGAATCCATTGATATCTTTAGGAATTGAAGGAACTGCAGAAAAGACAGGAATTGGAATTGTAGACAGTGATGGCAATGTCTTAGCCATGGCTGGAAAACAGTTATATCCAGAAGAGGGAGGTATACATCCAAGAGAGGCAGCGGAGCATCATGCCAAATGGATTCCACAACTCATTCCACAAGCTATGGAAGATGCAGGACTCAGCTATAAGGATATTGATTTCATCTCATTTTCACAAGGTCCTGGACTTGGACCTGCACTTAGAACCGTTGCCACTTCTGCAAGGTCACTTGCATTAAGCCTTGATATTCCAATCGTTGGTGTAAATCATTGCATTGGACATGTGGAGATAGGTAAATTGGACACTGGTGCTCGTAATCCAGTAACCCTTTATGTAAGTGGTGGAAACAGTCAGGTCATTGCATATGAATCTGGAAGATACAGAATCTTTGGTGAAACATTGGATATAGCTATTGGAAACTGTCTTGATCATTTCGGTCGTGAAACCGGTCTTGGACATCCTGGTGGGCCTGTAGTTGAAAAGCTTGCAAAAGACGGGTCCTATATCGATTTGCCTTATGTTGTAAAGGGTATGGATTTCTCATTTTCAGGTTTGCTTTCTGCAGCACTTAGGGCACATAAGAACGGTGAAAGGATAGAGGACATTTGCTATTCACTTCAGGAAACTGCATTTGCAATGCTTGTTGAAGTAACTGAAAGGGCACTTGCACATACTGAAAAGGATGAAGTTCTATTGTGCGGAGGAGTTTCTGCTAACAGCAGACTTAGAGAAATGATGCAGATTATGGCAGAGGAGCATTATGCCAAGTTCTATATGCCTGAAATGAAGTATTCAGGTGACAATGGTGTAATGATTGCATGGCTCGGCCAATTGATGTATAAGACATTTGGACCGCTAAAGATAGAAGATACAAATATCATTCAAAGATTCAGAACAGATGAAGTGGATGCTCCATGGGTGGACAATACAAAAATCAAATTGGATTTGCCTAAGGAACTTAAGGCAAAAGGAGCAGAATCAGACATTTATGAAGCAACTTGGCTTGGCAGGGAAGCTATTGTAAAAAGCAGAGTTTCCAAATCATATAGAATCAAGGAAATTGACAATAAAATCAGAAAGCTCAGAACCAAAAGTGAAGCCAAGATATTGTCTGATGTAAAAAGGACTGGTGTCAGGGCTCCTATTTTATATGATGTTGACTTTGAAGACAAATCAATTGTCATGGAAAAGATCAATGGGTCATTGGTTAAGGATGTCATGTCAGCTATTGATGATGAAAAACGTAAGGAATTAGCTATTGCAATCGGTGAAAACATCAAGGCATTCCATGATGGAGACATTATTCATGGTGATTTGACAGGATCCAACATGATTTTGGTAGAGGATAATTTAGACAATATTAGAGATAATCTAGCTATTTTTGACTTTGGATTAGGCAAATATTCTGAT
>JAGCLR010000295.1 GCA_017646885.1 Methanobrevibacter sp.
TGCAAATACGGTTACGGTACCAAGTTCCTTCTTAATTACTTCCATGCTCACAACGGAGCCTTCCTGATATTCAATCAAACTTTCCATTTCAATTGGTTTTCCTTTTAAATCCATAGTAATTTCTCCTTTCAATTGATTTTAGTGAATTTTAATTAATGTATTTAGATATTTGCTATTTAGATATTTGATTTTTTAAAAATAAAATATTATGGGAAATTTATCACATGATCTTTTTAATGTCTTCTTTTGGAGTTGAAACAGGAGTCAAATTGTAGTTTCCAACCAATACATTTAAGATATCCTCATTAGCCCATGCAGGAAGAACAGGTCCAATGAACATGTCGGTTTTTCCAAGGTAGAGCAAAGTCCAGAGAATAGCTGCTGCTTTCTGTTCCATCCAGCTTAAGACTATGGTAAGAGGTAACTCATTTAATTCCATTTCAAACAAGTCACATAAAGCAATAGCAAGATCAATAGCTACAATTGCATCATTGCACTGACCTAAGTCCAACAATCTTGGAATTCCTTCAATGTCCCCTAAGTCGAGGTCATTGAATCTGAACTTATTGCAAGCTAAAGTCAATACAATGGTATCTTCAGGCAATTCCTGTACAAACTCTCTGTAATAATTCATTCTTGGATTTGGAGTATCACATCCAGCTACTAAGAAGAATCTTTTTATTTTACCAGCAAGCACTAATTCCTTGATTTGAGGTGCTAAAGATAAAATAGTGCTTAATCCGAAACCAGTGGTAACTGTAGAAAGTTCTTCTGCTTCAGGGCCACCTAATTCAATAGCTTTATCAATCAATGGCTTAAAGTCATAACCTTCAATTACAGTTGCTCCAGGGACCTTTACAATATCCATAGTAAATAACCTGTCAGCATATTCATCCTTAGGAATCAATACACAATTGGTAGTTCCTAAAATAGCTGCATTATACTCTGAAAAGATTTTCTTTTGATCAATCCATGCTCCGCCGATTTGGCCTGCCAATGATTCATATTTGGCAAGTTCAGGGTAACCATGAGCAGGGAGCATTTCACTATGAGTGTAAACCTTTACACCAGTGCCTTCGGTTTGCTTTAACAATTCTTCCAATGCCAATAGATCGTGACCGGTTACAATGATTGCAGGTCCTCCTTGAGCACCTACTTTAACTTCAGCAGGTACAGGTTCGCCGAACCTTTCAATGTGGGCTTCTTTAAGCATTTTCATTACTTTAAAGTTAGCTTCTCCAGCATCAAGACCTAATTGGATAAGGTCTCCTGCATCGAAGTTTACATTGGTTAAAGTTGAGTATAAACCTTTAGTCAAGAATTCATCCACTTCTTCATCTCTTGCACCTAATTCGTTTGCATGATAATTGTAAGCAGAAATTCCTTTCATTGCAAAAATCAAATTGTCTTGAAGTCTTGCAACAAGAGCATCCTTACCACATACGCCTTTTGCAGTACAAGCACTGCCTCTAGCAGTTTGGGAACATTGATAACAAAACATATTGAAATCGCTCATAATAAACACATCCTTTTTTTAATAAATTCAAATTTAATTTCATACATCGATTAAAGGAAAAATAGAAATTTTTTCTATCTTTTTTCCCTTGTGTAATTAAAGGTATTTCTCATAGTGCTTATAAAGATTTTGTAACTAGTACAGGGTAAAAAGTAACAAAATATTTATAAAACAATTTTAATAAGTAAAATATAAGAAAAGATTATTATCTAATTTAAAATTATTTAAAGAGGGAAAATATGGAATCCATTATAGAATCTTTGGAAAAATTCGGACTAACAAGATACGAAGCGAAAGCATACATAGGAATGACCAATATAATATCAGGAAAAGCTGAAGAAATAGCTAGGACATCAGAGATTCCAAGATCCAAAATCTACAATACCCTAAAGCAATTGGATAAGAAAGGATTCATTACAATAACCCATACAAGACCTCTTGAATACCATGTCGTGCCTCCAAATGAAATATTTAAAATGAAGAAGGAAGAACTTGTTAAAGAGCTTGAATCTTCCGAAGAGAAATTGGATGAAATATATAATGACAACATATCTGAAATTCAAGCTCCAGTTTGGCTAATCAAAACAAGTGAGAATATTATCAATAAAGAGATTGAGATTGTTAAGAGGGCTCGTAAATCAATCAATATGAGAATAGGATTCCTCCTTGAAGGTGAAGGGGAAGCACTTATCAAAGCATTCAAAGAGCTTCCAAGAGGGATTCCTATAAAGATTCTTGCAACACCTGAATGTTACATAAATGGTGAAAAATTGGAAATCATCAAGATGTTTGAAGAAGCCAAATTGGATAATATGGAAATTATCGAAACAGACATCAAATTTGTTAAGATAGTTATAAGAGATGGGAAAGAGCTCTTCCGTACAATCGTGAAATTTACTGGAGAAGAGAAATCTGTTCTGCCTGAAACATCAGTAGGGGTGCAAAACAGATATGAAGACATTTGCAAAAACTTTGATGAACGTTTCTTAAATCAGTTCAATAAAATTAAGAATAAAGAAAAAAAGGGAAATAATAAAAATAAAGTAAAATAGGATGAAAAAAAGTTAAAAAAATTAATTATCTGCTTCGTAAAAAGGATTTCTTGAAGATAGCCAAACGATTAAAGCCATTAATGAAATGAAAATGGTTCCCATCATGACATATGCCCATCCTCCTTGTGACCATAAAAATGAAGCCAATGCACTTCCAACTGCTCCAAAGAGGAAATTGTTGACAACAAATACAGTATTCAATCGACTGCGCTCTTCATTGGACAAAGCAAATAATCTTGCTTGAGACAATACGGATATTCCTTGTACAGCTACTGAAAATACAGCTGCAATGATAACAATAGCTAAAATGGAATCAGGGAATAGATATCCTCCAATCATTGATATGAGGCTAATTATTATAAACACTCCTAAAGCAGGAACACTTAAACCCTTATCCTGCAATTTTCCAAGACCTATTCCAAACACTGCAGCAGTGAGCCCTGCCAAACTGACAAGCCCTATCTGGAAAGTACTGTAATTATAAGGTTCTGCTGACAATAGGAATGTCAAGGAAGTCCAGAATATATTGAATACTAGACCAAATATCAATCCGCTGTGCAACAATATTCTGAATAATGTCTTATGTCTTTTGAATGTTGTGAATACACTGAATATAAGCCCTTTATAGGACTCAAGCTTATTTTTCCTTGGGATTTCAGGCAAGACATATATTATGACCAAAGCCATTATCAAGTTTAAAACAGCTGCTATTATGTATACAGATCTCCATCCCCATAGCCCTGCAATGATACCGCTTGCAAATCTTGAAAACAATATTCCTGCAGTTATTCCTGAGGAAACGATTCCAACTATATGTCCACGCTCTTCCTCTTTGCTTAAGTCACCTGCAAGAGGCAATATGATCTGTCCTGAGATTGTAACTATTCCCATGCTGAATAAGGATAGGGACAATATTATGAAAGAAGGAGATAATGCACATGAAATCAATGCAATAACTGACAATGCCATTACAATGCTTATCAATCTTTTTCTGCGTACAAAGTCCCCTAATGGAACAATGAATAATATGCCTATTGCATATCCTATTTGAGTTGCAGTGATCAATAATCCGCCACTTGCTGCAGAAAGTCCAAAGCCGTTGGTAATTTGCACCAGGAGAGGTTGAGCCCAATACAAATTACCTATAGCAAGACCAGAGCATATTGCAAACAAGCCTGCTAAAAAGGTAGTCATCTGAACTGCTTTTTCACTATTCATCTACAAATCTCCTTTATCAAAATATCTTAAATTATGGAAATCAATGGAAAATATCCATTTATAAAAATGAAAAATCTTAGTATTCCTGATTGCTTAAAAGAACTCCGCCAACACCGACATTATCGGTTTTCCTTTCATTGAAAAGTACGTAAATCATTTCAATTGGTAAACCTGTTACTCTTGATGCAGATTCTGCGAATTCTTTAGCTAAAATTTCTTTTTGTTCTTTTTCTAATTCTACAATATCAAAACTAATTACTGGCATTTTTTCATCTCCAAATAAGTTAATTCCAATTAAAAGTTTAAAGTTCAGTATATAAATCTTTAATGTGGCATCAATGCCACCTTTTAGAAATAAATGATTTTCCATACTTATTCTTAAAAATTAATTGATTCTGATTTGATTTGCAGATTAGAAAACTTAAAGGTGTTTAAAATCCAATATTTAAATATGGATGAAAGAAAACTGAATTACTATGAAAAGAAGTATGAAAGAAATCCTGTTGAGGATGCAGTGAAATACCTCAGCAACAAATGGACATTGCATATATTGCGAGACTTGTTTTTAGGAAAAAGCCATTTCAATGAATTTCAAACCAATAGGAAAACATTGGATAACAAATCATTGTCCAGATGTCTTAAAACAATGGAAACAAACGGTTTAATCTATAAAAAGATAGATGAGGAAGAGCCTAAGAATACAGAATATTTCCTAACTGAAAAGGGAAAATCATTCAATAAGGTCTTTTATGAATTGCTATTGTTTGCTATTGAAAATGATAAGGACAACGAACACTATTCAGAACATGCTAAAAATGAATTAAAGGAAATGTATAAGGAAATTTTGCAGATTGAATGAAAAAATAGATAAAAAAGTTAATAATGTTATAAAAAGTCACGATAACTTAAAAAAATTATCAAAAAGGATTAATATATAATTTTATAAAAATAAGGATTGGAAAGTTTGATGAAGAACTATTTGATATTACAATAATGCATGATGAATAATGGGGATTTAAATGACACGTAATGACAAAAGCAATATGACAATCATTGGCGGTACACGCGGTTTAGGCAGATGGTTGGCAGAACACTTGAAAAATGATTTCAACATACGCATCACAAGCCGTGACGAAAGCACTGGAAAAGCTGTTGCAGAGGAAATAGGCGTTGAATACAGCAACAACAACATTGAAGCCATAAAAGATGCAGATATCATTGTCTTCAGCGTTCCTATAGAGCATATGGTGGAAACCATCAAGGAAGTGGCTCCACATGCACCTGAAGGATCCCTCCTAATGGATGTTGCAAGTGTGAAAACAGAGCCATCAGAAGCATTGAAAAAATATGCTCCGGAAAATGCAGAGATATTGCCATGCCACCCTATGTTCGGTCCAAGAGTTCCTACACTCAAAAGGCAAATCATCGTATTGACCCCTATCGAAAACAGATCCCCTAATTGGTTGCCTCGTGTAAATGACTATTTAAACAAATCCGAGTGTGAGGTTGTAATAACAACCCCAAATGAACACGACAAATATATGAGCATCGTCCAAGGATTAACTCACTTTTCATACATAAGCCTCGCTTCAACAATAAGAAAGCTGAATATCAATGTCAAGGAATCCAGAAACTTTTCAAGCCCTGTCTATACCATTATGCTTGATATGGTCAGCCGTGTGGTTTATCAAAACCCTTATCTTTACTATTCCATACAGAAAAACAATCTGGAAACATCCAATGCAAGGGAAGCATTGATAAAGGAAAGCATATACCTATCAAATTTGATTGAGGAAGGAAAAGAAGACGACTTTGTTAAATCCGTTGTTAAATCTGCA
>JAGCLR010000296.1 GCA_017646885.1 Methanobrevibacter sp.
CATTGAAATACGCTTGCGGAAACAATGCTGAAGCGAAAGCGTCTCGTATGAAGTTTTCAACATTAACCAAAAAGGACATTGTAGAAGCGTATAACCATATGATTGACATTGACCTACACCAAGTTGATAGCGGTATTGCAAGACATATGCTAGACTATTACTTTGGTATGAACATCTCTTCCGCTTTAATGAAAGCGGTCAGATCCTCATCTTCAAGTCGCATAAGCTTGTCTGCAGGACGTGTGCAAACTCCTACATTGTCTATTTTAGTGGATAGGGAAAAGGAGATACAATCATTCATTCCAGAACCTTATTGGCAAATCAAGGCCAAGTCTGATTTTGACATTATAGCAAATCATGTTGAAGACAAGATCTTTGATGAGGAAAGAGCTAAAAGAATATTTGATGAATGTCAAGGTGCAGATGCAACTGTAACTGATGTGAATGTTAAGGAAACAATCAGAAAACCTCCGATTCCATTCAATTTAGGTGGTTTGCAATCTGAAGCTCACAGTGTATTCGGATTTTCACCTAAAAGGACTCAAGTTGCAGCTCAGAATTTATACGTTGGAGGATACACTTCCTATCCACGTACCTCATCCCAAAAGCTCCCTGAATCATTAGGATTTAAGGAGATTTTTGCAGGTCTTCTTAAAGATGAAGAGTTTAGAAAACATATTGCTGACTTACCTGCGAAATTAAAGCCAAATGAAGGTAAGAAGGAAGATGCAGCGCACCCAGCTATTCACCCAACTGGCGTATTGCCATCTAACTTATCTCCAGATGAGGAAAAGATTTATCGTTTAATTGTTTATAGGTTCATAAGTGTCTTCAGTGAGGATTCCAAATTGGAAACCATGAAAGTTGACTTGAATGTTAACAATGAGGAATTTGTCTTTACAAGAAAAAGGGTTTCTCATGAAGGATGGTTAAAGCATTATCCATTTAAGAAACAGGAAGCTGACGAGTTCCCTCCACTTAAAAAAGGAGATTTCCTAAAGATTCATGAGATCATTTCAGAGGAAAAGGAAACCAAGCCTCCTGCAAGATACAATGAAGCTTCTCTCATTAAGGAATTGGAGAAAAGAGAGCTTGGTACAAAGGCTACTCGTGCAGACATCATTGCAAAACTCTATGATAGAAAGTATATTGACGGCAAAAAGATTGAAGTCAAGCCATTAGGAGTTCACATTATCGATACCCTAAAGCAATACTGTAAGAACCTAACCAGCGAAGAGTTGACTCGTGAATTTGAAAGAGAACTCGATTGCTTATCTGCTGATAAGATTACAAAAGAGGAAATTCTTGCAAATGGTGAAAAGGAAGTCAGATCAATCCTTAATGATATTAGTAACAACCAAAAGGAAATTGGCTCAAAGCTTTATGAGTCCTATCAGGAGTCTAATGTTGTTGGTGAATGTTCCTGTGGAGGCAAGTTGCTTAAGAAGTATTCAAGAAGGAATAAGCAAACATTTATTGGTTGTTCCAATTTCCCTCAATGCAGAAACACTTATTCCTTACCTAAAGGTGCAAATATATTGAAATCCACTTGTCCAACCTGTGGATTGCCTATGATATCCATCAAGAAAAAAGGACAAAAAGGAAGGGAACATGTTTGCCTTGATCCAAATTGCGGTAAGGAAGTAAGCAAAAGGCGTGCTCCTGAAGTTGTTGGAAAATGTCCTGAATGTGGCAAAGACCTCTTGAAACGTCATGGAAGATATGGTGAATTTGTTGGATGCAGTGGATTCCCACAATGTAGATTCAGCTGCCAATTGAATGATTTGGAAAAAGTATTACAAGAAAAATCAGAGGAATTAAGTAAATAATCAGAGGATTATTTATTAAAATTCTCATTTCTTTATTCCTTTTTTATTTTTCACTAACTATTTTTTTATTTTTTATTAATTTTTTATATCAATTTTTTATTTTTTATCAATTTTTATTTCCATTTTTTTATTAATTTTTTCTATCAATTTTTTATCCTTTATATAGAATATTAGAAAATTATATAAGTATATAAAATGTATATTTAATTATTATTAAATTTAAATTGATTTTTATTAATATTAGTTTAATATCAATCCTATCAAATCTTAAGTTTAATAATTTTAATTCAAAATAATTATTTGCAATATATTTTAAAATATATTTAATAATTTGTTTTACAAGTCATA
>JAGCLR010000297.1 GCA_017646885.1 Methanobrevibacter sp.
CCTATATCATAGTTTATTCTATCAATAGGATTGAAATCTTCAAAGAACATCTCTAACTCAATTGTTCTTTCCATAGGAGCTTTATAATGGATAGCCATTACCTTATTGGAATTCATTCTAATTTTTATGAACTTTTGGTCCATTTTCAATTCGTCCCCTTCTCTTACTTTCTTAATGGTAAAAAATGGATTTATATCGTTTCCAGACATATTTTCACCTCTTTAAATGTTTTCTTCTTCTTTTTTATAATCGTAATAACCTATTGTCTCAAGAACCTTTGAAATGTCTACCTTAGTTTCAAAGCATCCTGAAGTGGATAAAAGAACTCCTTGAGGAGCAAAATCTGACAATGCCATCATTGTCTGATTCAAGTCAACATGACAAGCCACTCCAACTACAGACTTGAACTTGTTCTGCTGAATGATCTTCTTTACAAAGCTGGATCCAGGTACAATGAATACCCTGTATCCCATCGGTTCGGCCTTTTCCTTGATGATTCCAATTGCACACTTTCCACAGTATGTGCATTGAACACCGGTTTCCTTAAGGCTTGCTTCACATTGGGCAGACCTTAGGCAGTGAGGCAATACAATAATCTTGTCTTCAGGCGGAATCTTTTCGAATTTGGATTTATTTACCTTGTTTCTCACTTCAATTCCAATATTGTCAACCAATGAGTCATCAAGTCCTAAAAGAGTTGCAAAGCTCTTCAATGGTGAATAAAACACATTTACGATAAATATTATAACTGATGGCAATACCAGCTTATTTCTCCTTACAAGGATTATTCCGAGGAGAAGCCCTACGATGAGTATTATCACTATCAGAATTATTAACAGTACAACTCCTTCACCGATCAATTGGAATGCTTGTTCATGCAATAACATATTCGTCAATTCTATAATTTTTACTATATTTTGTTTAAATAAAACATTTTATATTATTTTATTTTATATATATAAAACTTTTTAAAAAATAATATATTCATAATTAAAATGATGGATTTAAAAAATAATTTAAAAATAATTTTAGAAATAATTTGAAAGATAATTTAAAAGTAAATGAAAATAATAGAAATTAAAAATAATGCCTAAAATGGCTCAATCTTATAATTCTTAACTTCTCCTTCAATTACGACACCATCTTTAGATTTGACTATATTCAAACCGGATAAGCTGTCACAGGAGCATAAGATATCCTGTTCAGGGTGTGTGCCAGGTACTATTCCACAGTCCAATCTAACGTTTTCCCCTACGGACAATACCATCTTAAGCCTTTTTGAGGATGGATGGTCCTTTGGAAGAACAAGTATAGGTGACTCAATATCCCTTGTTAGATATGCCAAGGATCTTATTCCCTTTTCATACTTTTCACCTAAATTAAAGGAAGAAACAGCTATTAAATCATCCTCTTCAAGGTATTGGACGATTTCATCACTGTCTGGAGTGCCTATAAAGAGCATCTTTTCCTCTCCAGCCTTAACTATTCCTACCATACCGCTTTCACCAAGCAAAAAGAGTATTTCATCCTTTGTAAACTTAATTTCAGTTTCCATCATATCCCCCATAATAATCGATTGAATAATCTAAATTAAACCTAAAATAATCTGCAATAATCTAAAAAAAGTATAATAATTCAATAAAAAAGGTTAAAGAGCAAATTAAAATTTACTCTTAACACTTAAAATAGCAATAGGTTTATTCTTGTGCTTCTACATTGTCACTTTGACAGGAAGGACAGATAACCTTTTTACCTAATCCTTTAAAGTCATTTCCACAATCTAAGCATTTATATTTCTTTGTTTTCAATTTTTTCATTGAAAGTTCAGCCATTGGGCCTCCAGAACTACACATAATATCACCTTTTATTAAAATAGTCAATGTTTTATAAATTTTTAACTATTGTTAATAAGTAATTGTTTATATGTTCATTTTAGTATTTATTATTTTATATTTGAAATCAAATCAGTCATAGTACTTCATTAATTGACTTGATTCCTCAGTTGATTCAAATTCATCTATGAATTCCTTTAGATCCTTGATAAACTCTTCTTTCCTCTTATCTAAGTCTTCAATAGATGAATAATCCTTTTTAATGGTTAAATTCATTAGAATATCATCGGTTTCAAGAGCAATTTTAGGATAATCCTTGCTTAAAATAGCTTGATCATTAGATTCTTCAAGACCCTCCAATTGATTCAATTCATCATCATTTGATATTAAATTATCAAAATCATTGAATTCAATGGAATCATCATCAAAGATAGGTTTGCTGTTTTCCAATTCCTTCTTGAATTCTTCAAATTCTTTCCTGAAATCAATATGCTCTTTTTTCATAAAAATCAAAAATGAAATATTTAAGTAAAAATAGTTAAAATAAGTAAAAAATTAAAAAAGATAATTAAATAAAATTATCTTCCGAGCTCTTGATGAGCTTTTGCGAGGTGTCCTGCAGAGATTGCTGCGATTAATGACAATTCACCAGCCATAACAGTTGAAATGACAATTTCAGCAAACTTGTTTACCTTGCCTGATCCAGCACAATCGATTATCTGCAATCCTTCATTTGCAGTTTCAAGTCTTGTTCCACCACCAATGGTAGCGATAGGCAAATCAGGCATGTTTACAGAGAAGTATAAGTCTCCATCCCTATCCTCTGCAGTTGTAATTCCTAAAGAACCTTCTACAACGTGTGCTTCATCCTGACCTGTTGCAAGGAAAATAGCTCCAATCATGTTTGCAAAGTGAGCGTTGAATGCCATGCTTCCTGCTGCAGCGGAACCTATGAGGTTTTTAGCAACATTCACTTCTTCGATTGCCTTTGCAGTTGTCTTAAGCTTTGCCCTTACAATAGCTTCAGGTATTAGAATGTCTGCAACAACTGTTTTTCCTCTTCCTTCAACTATATTGATTGCTGCAGGTTTCTTATCAACACAAAGGTTACCGCTTAAAGCCAAAGCATGAACTCCTAAGTCTTCATATAATTTAGCCAATACCTTTTCAGTGGCAATGGTAACCATGTTCATACCCATACTGTCTCCAGTTGAGTAAACGAAACGAGGGTAAACATAATTTCCTACGATGATGATAGGATCAATCTTAACCAATTTTCCATGGCTTGTAGTGGATTCTGCGATTTCCTTAAGCTCATCGAATTTCTCTTCAAACCATTGCTTGACCTTTACAGCTTCTACAACAGATTCTGTTTTGATTGCAGGAGCTCTTGTCATCTGATCGCCGATTACCCTTGCATTAGCTCCTCCAGCTGCAGTGATGGCTGAACATCCCCTATTAACTGACGCCAATAATGCACCTTCAGATGTTGCAAGTGGCACAAAGAAATCATCTTTAGCATATTCTCCATTGACTCTTAAAGGGC
>JAGCLR010000298.1 GCA_017646885.1 Methanobrevibacter sp.
AATTTTTTTAATAAGTTTTAAGTATTTTTTAATTTATTTTAAGTATTTTCCACCATCATAATTGTTGCAATATAATTTGTTCGTATTAAAACGAATGATTTATATACATCCTATTACATATATTATTTCGTGAAGTAACTAACTTTTTGTATAGTTACTAACTTTCGTATGATTTCTAACGGATATTATACATGTAAATACATAATTATTAGTAATCAATTTGAAAGTTTTATCTAAATTTTCATGATTACATAATTATTAATTTAATTATTTATTATTTGATTTTTATTTTAAATGAAGGTGTTAAAGTGGAAAAAGTCGATAATGTAGAAAACGATATTAGAAGAGCTAAGATCACCGTTAAGAAAAACAACGGTGTTTGTGAAGCTTTCAGTTATGAGAAATTGTTAAAGTCTTTAGTAATGGTTGATGCTCCATACTTTGAGTCTGAAAAAATTGTTTCAACTGTTGTTGAAAACCTATACGATGGAATCAGCACTAAAGAGATCAAAAAGATTGTTTACGAATGCTTGGAAGAAGTTGATTCTGAAGCAGCTAACAAATACTTAGCAAAAACTACTTTAAAAGTACGTTCTTCCAGAGATAAAATTGAAGCATTCGACATGGCAAAAATTGCAAGTACCTTAGTTGAAGAAACCGGTGCTTCTCAAGAAACCGCTTTTGAAATTGCTACTGAAGTTTGGAAAGAACTTAAAAAACTCAATGTCGAATACCTTACCGCTCCTATGATTAGGGAAATCGTAAACACAAAACTTGTTGAATATGGATTAGAAGATTTAAGAAGCAGATACACTCGTTTAGGTATTCCTGTTTACAACATCACTTCCTTAATTGAAAACGGTTCAAGAGACAATGCAAACATGATGCATAACCCTGAATCCATTCACAAATATGTTGCTGATGAAGCATTGAAACAATATGCTCTCTTACACATGTTACCAGCTCACTTGGCTGATGCACACATGTCTGGTGACATTCACATTCACGACTTGGAATTCTTTGCTGGAAGACCATTAAACTGTCTCCAACATGATATAAGAGCATTCATTAAACATGGTCTTAAAGTAGACGGTACTGGAGATCACACTTCAGTTGCTGCACCTCCTTCCCATATGGAAACATTGATGAACCATACTGGAGAAATCATGTTAGCAGCACAGCAAAACATGTCTGGTGGACAAGCTATGTCCCTCTGGAACGTATTTGTTGCACCATTTGCAACCGGCAGAAGCTATGATGAAGTAAAACAAGCTATTCAAATGTTAGTTTACAACTTAAATATGGCTTATGCAGCAAGAGGTTCCCAAGTTCCATTTACAAGTATGCAATTAGAATTCGGAGTTCCAAAATTCTTGCAAGATGTAACTGCATACGGTCCAAAAGGACAAGTTGTAGGAACTTACGCTGACTTTGAAGATGAAACCAGAATGATTCAAAAAGCATTTACTGAAATCTTGCTTGAAGGAGATTCCGAAGGCAAACCTCACTTATTCCCAAATACAATTTACACTTTACGTGAAGAGACCTTAAAAGGTGACTATGATGATGATTTACGTTTAGTTCATGAACTTTCTGCAAAATACGGTTCATCC
>JAGCLR010000005.1 GCA_017646885.1 Methanobrevibacter sp.
GCTAAATTGCATCCTGTTGTATGGATTGGAAATATCATCAGCTTTTTCAAGAAATACATCATTAAATATGATAACAAGATTTCTGGTCTTGTCATTTCAATATGTGTTATAGCTGTTTCTTCCCTTATTGTTTTAGTGCCAATGCTTATCATAAAGCATTTCATCTACCTTAATGATGGAATGATATACCTATTCAAGTTAGCGGCTCTCTTATTGCTGTCATCAACATTTTCAGTTAAGCTGCTCCTTGATTCAGCACGTGATGTTGGCGAAGACTTGAAAAACAACAACATAAACAAGGCACGTCAGGCAGTGAGTTACTTGGTAAGCAGGAAGACAAGTGAATTGAATAAGGAGCATGTCATTTCAGCTGTTATTGAAACATTGACTGAAAACATTCCAGATTCATATGTTTCAACTATTTTTTACTATTCAATTGTAGGTATCATAGCATTCCTTTTAGGATTCAATGATTACACTGTAGTGATATTGGCTTTACTTGCAGCATTGATCCATAGAGTTGTCGATACCATGGATTCCATGCTTGGATACAAGACAGAGGAGCTTTATAACATTGGATATGTTCCAGCTCATTTGGATGACATTTTGAATTACATTCCTGCCAGGATATCCGGATTTTTAATAATAATATCTGCAGCATTTCTTGCTCTCAATTGGAGAGGAGCATATTACATAATGCAGAGGGATGCAAGAAACTGTGACAGTCCAAACTCAGGATATACAATGGCAACTGTAGCAGGTGCATTGAACATACAGCTTGAGAAGGAAGGAGTCTATACTTTAGGAGACAATTTGCATCCATTGAAAGTTGAATGCATTGACAAGGCAATAGACATTGCAAGACTTAGCATATTCCTGATTACAATATTTTTCTTTTTCGTATTCATGGATCTTATTCTTCTTCAATTATAGAAGAACTATTTTTTAATTTTTTATTGATATTTTAAAAAAAGAATGTTACTTTTTTAATTATTTAATTATAATAAAAAGAGTATGGTGTAAAAGGATATTACTTTCTAAGTGAATAATTGATGCAAAAAGAGTTTATAAAAATAAAAATGAAGTTATATGATAACTTCATTGATTACAAAGTCCTTGAAGAAAGTCATGTGTATCAATTCATCTTCCCAGATAAGGCCGGAACCTGATCCGAAATCATTTGAAAACTTGATATTGTCTCCAAGTCCTATGGATTTTAGGGATTTGAACTCGCTATCTGAAATGTTTTCCAAAACATTCATGAGTTCCAATCTGTCAATATTATCTACAGATTTCTTCTCTACAATAGCTTCTATAATATAGCTTCTGCAGAGCTTTTCATGATACTGCTTGTAAATGCTATGATTGTAAAACAATTCCAATCCTTTGATTTCACCATTTACAATGAAGATAACACCATTTTGCCCATCTTCAATATGGAACTTGCTTAAGTAGTCATTTTGCTTATCCTTAAGGTTTTCATAGCTGTCATTCAATGCACTGGTCATGGATTTGAAATTTGACCTGGATTCAAATTCACTGATTGAATCCCATACTTCTCCCTGATAGTCACGTTCCTCATATGAAGCTCTTGATTTTCTGCTTCTTGTACTGTGATTTGCAGAATACAATGACGGTTTGAAGGATCTTGATGATTCACCTTCTCCTCTGGTGTGCCATCTTCCATGTTCAGTGCAGCTGACATGAATATTGATGGTTGACTTAGCTGGAATGAGCAAAGTGTCATTTATGATACGGTTTTGCATTGCACCGGTAATCTCATCTCCATCAATCAGTATAAGTGGAACAACGGAATCGTTTTTGCATGAAACGGTGTTTACGGTTGAATGATCCAATTCTTTGATTTCAACAAGGCCCATTTCATATCCTTTTTTAAGTGTGATGAAATCCTTTTTCCCAAAGAAATCAGTCCTTATTGGAATAGCTTCCACATTCTCGTACTTTTGGCTATCCAATAGTTCAATGGCTATTTTAGCACCGTTTATGTCAATGAATGCAATGTTTTCAATATTCTTTAAATCTTCTTTAATTTCATTGTTTTCAATTTTCTCCTTTGATTTTTCCACTTTATCACCCCATTTTGTTTTATACTATTCAAACTAATTTAAATTAGATATTTTTAATTTTAATTTTTGATAAAAATGCTTTAAATGAAGTTTACATCATTTTCGGGATCTTCTTTAAGTTCCTTGAGTTCATCCTCTTCGATGATTTTTGCAATTACATTCTGATGTGAAATGAATTTCACTATTGCATATGCATTTTCATCATCGATTTTATCATAAACCCTTCCTGAACTCATGGTACCTCTTACAACAGTTTTAGTGCTGTTTGCCAAGTATCCCACTTTGCCGGCATATCTCATTTCAACTCTGATTGCTTCTGAGTCATGATTATTGTCCGGCTCTTTGATAAGCTTTAAAATAGAACCAATTTTGAATATCTTCTTTCCATGAAATTGGTTAAAACAGATTACAGTTACATATTTTTCATTGAATTTTTCGTCGTTCATACATTTCACCCCTTAAAAATAGCATGTACACTATGTTATGAAATCCGTTACTTATAAAGGTTTTTAATTTTTAAAAATTTTTGAATAAAACTGAAAAATTATTACTAAAACTTTTTTAATTTTACACTTGAAATGCACGTCTAGGTTTACTGTGATTTAAGTTAATTGAAATAGCATTGATGAGAGTGAATATAATCAGATGGAAAAATTTTACTCAAATGAAAAATAATGATAAATTATGTTAATAAATAGAATATGAAAAATAGCTATAATAATGATTTAAAATAAGTAAAAAAAGAAATTAATAAATTGGAAATTTACACGGTGGTAGCTTCCAATTTAGATAAGATTTCCCAAATTAAGGTTCTTGCATGAACTGGGATGTTAGGATCGTTACTGATTTCATCTAACTTTAAGATTACAGCACTAGCTCTTACAGTTGGATCTTCGCTTTCATCATTTAAGGTTTGGAAAGATTCATCTGCAGCTCTTCTGATATTACGTGGTACACTTGGGTTTTCCATAATATGTTTTAAAATTGCGGATACTTCTTCAAAAGTTTCGTTTACCATAATTATTCCTCCCTATTCATCAATTTTTGAAAATATTATCAAAATAAGTATAAATCAGTTTCAAAAAAAGTAAATAGTCTATAACAATAAATAATATGCTTTTTAAAGTATATATATTTATGGTATATTGTTAGTAAAATAAGAAATGATTTTCTTTATTAAGTTTTTTAAGTTCAAATAAAAAGTTTTAATAATTTATAAATGATATATAATTTCAAAGAGGGTTTAAAATGGACTTTGATAAGGATAAATTCAAAAACGTATTGCATTTCATCATCTATAAGTGCGGTTTCAGAAACACGGTTGGAAGAACAGTGATTCACAAGCTATTGTACTTTTCAGACTTCAATTATTATAAGGAGTTCAATCAATCAATAACAAATGAATCCTACGTAAAGAAGGAAAGAGGGCCAGTGCCAATTCATTTTGAAATGGCTATAGAGGAATTGGTTGAGGAAAAGAAAATAAGCTTGGGAAAAAGAAGATTGCCATGCGGCAAGATAATGAACAGGTATTTTTCACTGACAGGGCCTGAAATGGATTTCAAGAAAGAGGAATTGATTGTAATCAATAAGGTCATCAAGAAATTAAGTCATTTGAACGGAATGCAGATAGGTGAATATTCACTTAGGGATGGCCCTGTAAAGAAAACAGAAGCAGATGAGATCATTGATTATGAATTGGTTTTTTCCCGCAAATCAAATGATCATGATAAAGTTTATGTGAAAATCAGATAAGGATGATAAGTTCATTTAATGAATCTGTCATCTGCCTTTTGGCTTTTAGCCTTTTGATGGTTTTTTTCAAACCATCCTATTTTTATATCATCAACTAAAGTGTCTTCAAATAGCTGAGGAACGTATGGCTTGATGTCAAGAAGTGGAGTGCCGTCAAGTATGTCTACATTGGAAATGTACAAGATGTCATCTTCCACCTTATCTAATTTTACGGTTGTCATGCCGATATTGTTTGGCCTTTTAGGGGATCTTGTTGCAAAGACGCCATGTGTTTGAGTGTCCATGAATGGCTTGACTTCCAATGCATTTCCATTTGTCTTATGCAAGTGATAGATAAGTATCAGATGTGAAAATCCATCAATATCCTTTAATCCAGCCTTGAATTCATCCTTAAGGCATATTTTTCCCTTAATTCCCTTTGCACCAGTTGGCTGGATAGGCATTCCTTCTAACTCTTTAAATGGTGTATGGATTGTTCCAATACTTTCAAATTCAATTTTCATACTATCTTATTATTTTTTGATTTATATAAAATTTTATAACGATAAATCGCCTGATTCAATCTATTAAAATTATATTAAAAATATATTAAAAACATTATCTATTCAATGGAATTCAATACATGGGTTACGAATTGAGTTTTAGCTATTTCCTCAACGAATTCAACGAGAGCAGCAGCTTCCTTAACTGTTTCTCCAGTTGCTATGACACCATGGTTTTTCAATATTATTGCATCCTCTGTCTTTAGAGCTTCGCTTGCAGCTTCAGCAAGTTCCTTGCTTCCAGGCTTGAAGTATTCAATGTCCTTTAGGTATTCTGACTTTATTGCTCCAAATCCTTCAAGACGCTTTATCCTTTTGTTTGAAAATGCAAATCCTGTAGCATATGGTGAATGGGTATGTGCAATACCGTAAACATCAGGCTTTTCCCTGTATATTGCCAAATGCATTCCCACTTCAGATGATGGCTTTCCTTTTGTTA